>JAEPNQ010000018.1 GCA_017643305.1 Marinibacterium sp.
CATCATCCCCCGTCGCGGCCGGAGCGGGTGTGGCAGCCGGGGCTGCAGCAGCGGGTGCGCCTTCCAGTTCATATTTCCAAGTGCCCCTGCGAGCGGCCAGTTCTTCCTGACCGGCCAGGCGTGGCGACGGTTTGACCAGCGGTGCCGCATCATCTGATGCGGGCGCGGCGGCAGCCGGTGCTTCTTCGGCGGCAGCAGGCGCGTCTTCGGCGACCGGTTCCGGCTCTGCCGCCGGAGCAGGCGCTGCGGCGGGTTGTGCGGCGGGCGCGGGGTCTGCAGTCGGTGTTGATGCCGGTGTTGCCGCGGGGGCAAAGCTTTGGTCCGAAGCGGCCCGTTGCGGGCAGAACATGCGCGGAAACAGCAGCATACCCACAACCAGAACCACAAATCCGATCACCAGCGCGGCCCAGAAGCCCCAGCCCATGATCAAGCCGATGACAAAAACCAATATGGCAAGGACAGCTGCCGCTTGCCGGCATCGGCGCGGGCAGTCATTCCCAGTCTGTTGCATTGTCATATTGTCGATCTCCCTGTGCTACGTCATCTTAGTTTTTGTAGATGTCGGCTTTCTTAGCACGTTTAGAGAAATCCGTCTCTATTCCCGACGCGAGCTTTTTGGCCTGCTCTACCCAGTTGTCGCGCGCGATGCGGCCCTTGAAGGACAGCAGGTCATCCATGCGGATGATATCGTCTTCCGACCACGCGGCAATCTGGGCGAAACTGGTGACGCGAGCGGCGTGCAGCTTTTTCTCCAGCGCAGGCCCGACACCGCTGATCATCTTGAGATCGTCAGCGCCACCCTCGGGGACTGAAGCCAGTTTTTCTTCTGCTTTGGGAGCGGCTTTCGGGGACGACTTTTCGGCTTTTGCATTGGTAGGTGCTGCAGTGGAATTGGCGGCATCTTGCAGCCAGGGTGTTATCAAAGGCACTTCGGTCCCATCGATGCGCTTGATGCTGTCGCCGATGTCCACGGCGGCCTGGGCCGATGCGTTGTACTGCGTTTTGCCGCTATCGAATTCCTTGAGGCTGGTCAGCCCGGCCCTGGGTTCAGATGCATAGCGGCCGTTTTGGGGGCCGGGCACCGGTACCTTGCCAGCGGCCATGTCATCCAACATCTTGGCAAAGCTTTCTGTAGTCAGGTCTTCGTAGTAATCTTTGCCGATCTGAGCCATGGGCGCGTTGGTACAGGCGCCTAGGCATTCGACTTCTTCCCAGCTGAATTTGCCATCATCGGACAGCTGATGCGCCTTGGGAGCGATCTTTTCCTTGCAGACGCCGATCAAGTCTTCGGCTCCGCAGATCATGCAAGACGTCGTACCGCAGATCTGAATGTGCGCCACGGTGCCCACCGGCTGCAGCTGAAACATGAAATAGAAGGTCGCAACCTCCAGCGCGCGGATATAGGCCATGTCCAGCATATCGGCGACATATTCGATCGCCGGACGGGTCAGCCAGCCTTCCTGTTCCTGCGCCCGCCACAGCAGCGGGATGATCGCGCTCGCCTGACGGCCTTCGGGATATTTGGTGATCTGCGCCTTCGCCCAAGCGTCATTGGCCGGGGTATAGGCAAAGCTTTCGGGTTGTTCGTGGTGAAGCCTGCGCAGCATTTGGGACCTCTAGGAAATAGCAAACAGCGCGAGGATCGCGCCGACAGCGGCCAGCACGGCGCCAGCCAGATGCAGCCAGAACGGGTGACCCGCACGGCGATAGATGAAAGCGTCACCGAACCCGATCAACGCAAAGGATGCCAACATCGCGGCCAGCATGCGCGGCGCGTTGAGCCACGCAGCGATCAGCGCCAGGACGGTCAGGCCGCCGTAGCGTACTAGCAATGCCTGCGGCAGCATATCCACCCGATGCTGGATGAGTTTCAGGCCGGAGGTCTTGTTCATGGCCAGAAGGACGGTGACAAGACCCATGAAAATGGCAACGGCCCAACCAATAACGGGAAGCACAGTGCTCATCCTTCTGCCCCCCAGATCAAGGCGCCCATCACAACGGCAAAACCGCCAAGCGACAACAGGCCGGATGAGGTGTGTTTCATATGCGGTAACCCGCGCGACCAGTACACCCAGCCGTCATACAGCCCCAGCAAGGTACAAACGGCCAGGAAATAGGCGGCCACCTTGGAATCCCCCAATAGCAGTACGCCAACCGTCAGCAGGAACAGTACCAGGTACCGGCCTGCCATGATAAGCGGCAGCAGCTGTGGTTCGTGCGTGGCCATTTTCATCGCCTTTTCCGGATTACGCAAAGAAATCAATGCGTAATACCCGGTGAACCCGACGGTGATCAGCATGAACAGAGTTGTTAGGGTGGCCCACACTACCTGTCGATCTCCCCAAACACGACATCCATGGTCCCAATGATAGCCGCCACGTCGGCCAACTGGTGACCGCCCGCTATATGGTCCATCGCCTGGAGGTGCAGGTAGCCCGGTGCGCGCAGCTTGGCCCGGTAGGGTTTGTTGGTACCGTCGGCCACCAGATAGACGCCGAATTCGCCCTTGGGTGCTTCGACGGCGGCGTAAACTTCACCCTCGGGCACGTGGAAGCCTTCGGTATACAGTTTGAAGTGATGGATCAGTGCTTCCATCGACTGCTTC
Source organism: Marinibacterium sp. (assembly GCA_017643305.1). Taxonomy (GTDB): domain Bacteria; phylum Pseudomonadota; class Alphaproteobacteria; order Rhodobacterales; family Rhodobacteraceae; genus HXMU1420-2. The sequence goes on from JAEPNQ010000018.1 coordinate 2,606, forward strand.
ATTTCACCCCGCTTGGGCGGGGTCAGTTTGCCACGGGCCAGGACGTCGCCCTGTCCTTCGGGCGCGCGCAGCTTTTCGATAGCCTGCAGGATGATGCTAGTCGACTGACGCATCTCCTCCATCCGGCACAGGTAACGATCGAAACAGTCACCGTTCTTGCCGACCGGGATCTGGAATTCAAATTCATCATAACATTCGTAGGGTTGCGCGCGGCGCAGGTCCCAAGCGAGACCGGAACCACGCACCATTACACCTGAGAATCCCCAGTCCAGAATGTCCTTTTCAGTCACGATGCCGATATCGACATTGCGCTGTTTGAAGATTCGGTTTTCGGTCAGCAGCCCGTCCAAGTCGTCAAGAACCTTGGGGAATTCATGCGCCCAGGTTTCAATGTCGTCCAGCAACGCAGGCGGAAGATCCTGATGGACACCACCCGGGCGGAAATAAGCGGCGTGCAGCCGCGCGCCACAGGCGCGTTCGTAGAACACCATCAGCTTTTCGCGTTCTTCGAACCCCCAGAGCGGCGGAGTCAGCGCGCCCACGTCCATCGCCTGAGTGGTCACGTTCAGCAGGTGGTTCAGCACGCGGCCAATCTCAGAATACAGGACCCGGATCAGGCTGGCGCGGCGCGGGATTTCAACACCGCAAAGCTTTTCGATGGCCAGGCACCAGGCATGTTCCTGGTTCATCGGAGCCACGTAATCCAGCCGGTCGAAATAAGGCAGGTTCTGCAGGTAGGTGCGGCTTTCCATCAGCTTTTCGGTGCCACGGTGCAGCAGGCCGATATGCGGGTCGCAGCGTTCCACGATCTCGCCATCCAACTCCAGCACCAACCGCAGCACCCCGTGTGCCGCCGGGTGCTGAGGCCCGAAGTTGATATTGAAATTGCGAATCTTCTGTTCGCCGCTCAGCGCATCGGTGCTGCCATCGTCGAATTTGGAGCCGTCCATCATGTCAGAGCCTCCTCAGCCTGCCGCCGGACCGTCATAGGTCCGGAACAGTTTGTTGATCAGTTTCCAGTCATCGCCCACGCGGACGAAGCCTAGGTAATCTTCATACACCACCCCCGGAACGCCTACGCGCAACTTGACCCTTGCCATGGCGCCGTCGGCCTCCACGCTCAGGATTTCGTAAACCGGGTCGCCTTCGGCGGCATTGCGGGCCGTGACACGCGCCAGATAGGCCGTTTTGTCCCACAGCTGGGTTTTCGGGCTATCAACGCAGACCATATGAAAATCATCATGGCACAACGTTTCAAAGACTTCGGCCTGCGCCTTGTAGACCGCAACGCAGTATGTCACCGCCGCTGCGTGGACTGCATCCAGTACAGGCTGAGCCGCGCCATCCATCACTGCGCGCCTTCTTTCTTCTCGTCGCCGGGCAGGATGTATTCTGCGCCCTCCCAAGGGGACATGAAGTCAAACTGGCGGTATTCCTGAACCAGCGACACGGGTTCGTAGACCACGCGCTTCTCGACCTCATCATAGCGCGCCTCGGTATAGCCCGTGGTCGGGAAATCCTTGCGCAGCGGATAGCCGCGGAAACCATAATCGGTCAGAATACGGCGCAGGTCCGGATGGCCCGAGAACAGAATGCCAAACATGTCGAACACTTCGCGTTCGAACCAGTTGGCCGAAGGGTGCACCTCCACGATCGAAGGCACCATGTCTTCTTCCCGGATGCTCAGCCGCAGGCGAATGCGCTGGTTCTGGTACATCGACAGGAAATGGTAGACCACGTCGAACCGTTTGGGCCGGTCGGGATAATCGACCGCGGTCATGTCCACCAGCGTTGAGAACCGGCAGGTTTGGTCCAATTTCAGGAACTCGGTGAACCCGACGATATTCGACGGGGTAACGTCGATGTTCAATTCGTCATGGGTTACGTCCCACGCGCGAACGCAGTCGGGCCGTTTGAGCTCAATATAAGCACCGAGTTCTTTCAGGGCTTCAGTCATTCTCTGTCTCCCTGCGATCAACGCACGATTGTTCCGGTACGGCGGATTTTCCGCTGCAACTGGAGAATGCCATAAAGCAGCGCCTCGGCTGTCGGCGGGCATCCCGGCACATACACGTCCACCGGCACGATCCGGTCACAGCCACGCACGACCGAGTAGGAATAATGGTAATAGCCGCCACCATTCGCGCAAGACCCCATAGAGATCACGTAGCGAGGTTCCGGCATCTGGTCGTAAACTTTGCGAAGCGCAGGGGCCATCTTATTGGTCAGCGTACCGGCAACGATCATCACGTCCGACTGACGCGGAGAGGCGCGCGGTGCGGTGCCATAGCGTTCAAGGTCATAGCGCGGCATGGAGGTGTGCATCATCTCTACCGCGCAGCAAGCGAGCCCGAAGGTCATCCAGTGCAGCGAGCCGGTGCGCGCCCAGTTGATGATGTCTTCGGTCGAGGTCAGCAGGAAGCCTTTGTCCTGCAGGTCCCTATTCAGCGCGGCGGTTGTGACTTCTTTGTCAGCGGCGGCGGTGTTGGCGCCGGTCTGAACGCCTGATTGGGTCATTGCCATTCCATCGCCCCCTTCTTCCATTCATACGCAAAGCCCGCCGTCAGCACGCCCAAGAAAACCATCATGGACCAGAAGCCCACATCGCTCATCTCCTTGAAGCCAACGGCCCAGGGGAAGAGAAAGGCGATTTCAAGGTCAAAGATGATGAACAAGATAGACACAAGGTAGAACCGGACATCGAATTTCATCCGGGCATCGTCAAACGCGTTGAACCCGCATTCATAGGCGCTGACTTTTTCCGGATCCGGGTTCCGGACGGCAACAATGACAGCGGCCAAGATCAGGACAAGACCCAACCCGATAGCCACGCCGAGAAACACGAGGATGGGCAGATATTCCCTCAGAAAGTCTTCCACAGGGGCGGCTCCTTGGCTGCGCTTTCCGCTCCGCTCGAACAGGCGGCGGTGCTGGCTCGCATTTCCCTAAACCTGCCGCCCGGCAGGGTCAACCGGAGGCGGGCCTCAGAGAGGGTCAATTTCGCCGCACTCGCCCCTGTCAGTCACGCCGACAGGACCGGCGTGCAGAAAATCAGCCGGTTGCCGAACGGATCGCTGATTGACATGTCGTCATAGCCCCAGGGCTGGCGTTGAACCGCAGGCCGGGCGTGGCGGTAGCGTTTTGCGTTCAGGGCAAAGGCAAAACCCCGCACATCCTCCATTTCTATCCGCAGCGAAACGCCTGGGCTCGCATCACCGAAATGTTCACTCAGATGCAGAATGCAGTCACCCAGGCGCAGCTCCATATAGAGCGGCGTACCGGGTTCGAAGCGATGTTCGAAAGTGACATCAAACCCAAGAAACTTCACATAGAATTCCCGTGCCTTGGCCTCATCGAAGCTACGGAGAATCGGTATGGGGGGGCAGAAGGTCGCGGTCATGTTTACAGGATAGGGGCGGGTTGCAGATGTGTCACCTGATTGCAATGCCCGAATTAAGGGAGCGCCATATGGTGGTATTGCAAAGGGCGTAACCGACATGCGTCGGGCCACGCCAAAATTAAGTTAAGAATGAAAAGCCGCGCAGCGCACTGTGCGCGTTTCGAAACGCTGGCCGGCCTTGCCGGATTATTCTGCCGCCATAGCGTGGCCAATCTCAGCCCATTCCAGCCCGTGCTGTACCATCATCCGCAGCATCCCACGCCGAAAAGCGTTTTCGTCGTAGCGGGCGGCGTGGTCGACGATGCGAGCGGAATCGAGATGCACCAGTCCCTCAGATTCAAACCGCTCCACGGCACCCACCAACTGTTCAACGGTCGGGTCGTCGAACAGCAGGCCCGTGCGCCCGTCCACCACCGTATCAAGCGCCCCTTCGCGGCCCAGCGAGTTGACCGAATGTCCGGCGGCCATGGCCTCCACCGGAACGATGCCGAAATCTTCTTCTCCTGCGAAAATCAATGCCTTGCAGGCCGCCAGATAACGACGGAACTTCTCAGTGCTGACACGACCCAAGTGCGCAAATCATGGGCCATGCGCGGCATCATCGGCAGGTATTTCTGGTACATGCGGACGCCATCGGCAGGTTTGCGATGAGGTGGTGTGTACGTTGTGCCGACCGATCAGCGGAGAAACCTTCGATGGCAGATAGACAGGGGTGAAGATCTCTGCTTCGGGAAACATGTTGCACAGTGCTGCCAAATCCTTTTCGCCACCGCGCAAGCCTCCTTTCCTAACCGTGGCCACACATTGCGAGATGCCGTCTTCACCGTGCCCGGCTGGCACGAAGACACTTTGCGGCACCGGCAGAAAGGATCTGGCCAATATCCTGCGAGCCCGCCCTTCGCGCGCGCGGGCGGCTCTGGCATCGCAACACCTGCTGCCTTAAACTTGGCTACATGACCATCAATATCGATCTCTGGGTCTGGGAACTGGAGGAACTCACCCCAGCCAAGTCCCAGACCACGCTGAGCGTCGAGGAACAGGCTCGCGCGGCCAATTACGTACGCCGTGAAGATGGCAACCGGTTTGCCAGCGGGCGGGCGGGGATGCGGGCCATTCTGGCAAATTATGCCGGTACACACGCCGCCAGTCTGGCCTTTGACATAGCAGGACGGAAAAAACCCGTGCTGCCGGGTGGTCCCGCCTTCAATCTCAGCCACTCCGGCAATGTGGCTGTCATGGCCGTGACCCCGGACCGTGAGGAGGCTTCGGTCCAGGTAGGCGTGGACATCGAAGCGCACCGGGCGGTGGAGCCGCGCATTGCCGAATTCTCCTTCTCTCGCGCGGAACAAAGGGCACTTGTGCCGCTGACGGGGCCAAACTGGACTGACGCGTTCTTTCGCTGCTGGACCCGCAAGGAGGCGGTGATCAAGGCGCTGGGTCAGGGGCTGTACCTGGATCTGCGCAGTTTCGATGTCACCCTAACCGACGATCAACCCGCAAAACTGCTGCGCATGGCCCCGGGCCACCCGGCGCCAGACCGATGGCAAATGGTCAGTTTTCAGCTGAGCGCCAGTCTGCCGGGCGCGCTGGCCTGCATAAGCGGGGGGCATCCCCTGAACATAACCGTTCGTGACGCACCCGATTCTCTGGACCCGGTCTTTTGTTTCTGATCGAATCCACTATGCTGACGTCAGAATTTCTAAGGATATTCAGATGGCGCAGGACATCGATTATGGCAACCTGATGCACGAAGCCATGCGGGGCCTGATCCGCACGGTTTTACGGGATGTGGCCGAAAACGGTTTGCCGGGCGCGCATCACTTCTTCATCACATTCGACACCGGCCACCCGGATGCGGAACTGGCCGACTGGCTGTCAGATCGATTTCCGGGCGAAATGACCGTGGTCATGCAACATTGGTTCGACAATCTGGAGGTCAGCGAGGACGGTTTCGCGGTGACCCTGAATTTCGGAAACCAGCCCGAGCCGCTCTATATCCCGTTCGACGCGATCAAGACCTTTGTCGATCCGTCCGTCGAATTCGGTCTACGGTTCGAAACCTCTGACGAAGACGACGAAGACATAGCCGTTGAAGACAGCGGGCCGGTGGCAGAATTGATTGAAGCGCCCGAGGAACCGGTCAAGTCCGACGCAGATATCGTGTCGCTCGACAGTTTCCGAAAATAGGCAGTCAGATTTCGATATCCAGCGTGACCGGGAAATGGTCCGATGCAATCAGAAGGGCCGCACGCAGATCTTCGTCCGCCCAACATTCCGCATCGTTAAACGGGTGCCAGATCCGCCAGGCCGGTCGCCGCGCCATCAGGTCTGGTGAAATCATCATATAATCCAGCAACGCCTGAAGATAGGTGTTTTGTGGATGGATCAGAAACCGGGCTGAGGTGTGCATTGCAGGCACGCGTTGCCGCAGCGCCTGCCGCGCGTGCGGGTCATACATGTCATCGCCCATGAGGATTTCCACCGACGATCGCCCGAAAAGGTGTTCATATTCATCCAGCCCCGGACCATCATTCAGATCCCCCAGCAGGATCACGGGATCACGCGCAGTGAGGTGGTCTTCAATCCGCCGCCGCAGCCAGATCGCCTGGGCCAGTTGCTTGCGGCGGTTGGCGATGGACCGACGCATGATTTCGTCCCGCGTGGTGGCCCCGTGCGGCGCCTTGGATTTCAGGTGCGCCCCGATCAGTCGCAACGTGGTGCCGGAGATTGTTTGCATTGCAACCTCCAACGGTGGCTTGGAAAATTCTACCCGGTCCTCGGTCGCGTCGATATCCAGATCGATTTTGAAGGCCGTGTCGAATTGCGGGGCTGCTTCGCTGGCGCGAGGGTCGTGCACAGCGCTTACCAAATCGGGGTCGTAAAGCAGTGCAATTTCCTGCTGCGTGTCGTTCACAAATCCAATCGCCACGGCCCGCGTCCGCAGGTCAAATTCCCCCGCGAACGCGGTCAGCGCCCGATCAGTCTTGCGACGGCGGGAACTATCCGGGGCCTCCACGATCATCACCGCGTCGCAGTCCAGCTTGCGAAACACATGGCCCAGCGCTTTGCCCTGTTCCGCACGGGTGATATCGCGCCGTCCTGACCATTTATCATCCAGGCACAGGCGATCATTCCGGTCAAACAGGTTGGTGAACCATTCGACATTATAGGTCGCCAGCCGCATCACGCAGGGTCCTTCGTGGCCCCGTTAATCTCATCCCAGGCGCGGTTAATGTCGATCAGACGTTTTTCGGCCAGCCGCACAGCTTCTTCCGGCAGGCCCCTGGCGATCATATTATCAGGGTGGGTCTGCCGCACCAGCTTGCGCCAGGCTTGTTGGATTTCGTACAACGGTGTGTCGGGCGCGACGCCCAGAACCCAGTACGGATCTGGCGCGGCATCGGGCACAAACCGTGCGCGCAACGCCCGAAAGGTTGGATCCGGCAGGCCAAAGATCCCAGCCACGTTTTCCAGAAAATAGTCTTCGCCGGGGTGATAGACGCCATCGGCCATGGCGATGTGGAACAGACCTTCCACCAAATCTGACAGCGTTTCAGGATCGTCCGAGAACATCCGCTGGATCCGGCGCGCATATTCCTCGTAACCTGCCACGTCCTTCCGGGCGAGATTGAACACTCGCGCTGCGCCCGCTTCATCCTCCCGCGAGATATGAAAAACTTCGCGAAAGGCGGTCACTTCATCCCGTGTCACCTGACCGTCGGCCTTGGCCATCTTGGCGCTCAACGCGATGACGGCGATTGTAAAGGCCACGCTCTTCTGGCGTGGGCTGCGCAGTCGGTCGAACACGGTCGACAGGCTTTCGCCGCTGGCCAGCGCGCTGAGCGCTTCGCTTATCCGGGTCCATATGGACATGGTTCAATCTTACGCTGTCTGACCTCCGCTGTCAGGATGTGCTCCAAGAATTCTCTGCATCATCACCAAATCCAGCCATTGGCCGGATGTGCGCCCCACCTGCGGCATGCGCGGTTTCGAAGAAGCCTAGGGCTGCGTGAAACGCGATAGAGGCGGGCGCGGCCCCGCCGATCCCAGCAACCATGACGTGCTGACTGTTTTCGCATGTCACCTGCATTAGCTCTTTCATCAACAGGCGGCCCAGCCCCTGCCCGCGCGCCTCCGTAGCGAGTTGGATGCTGTGCTCGCAGGCATGCGCGTAGCCGGGTCCGGAACAGAATGGGCCATAGGTGGCGAAGCCCACAATCTGCCCGGCCTGTTCAACGACCCGAAACGCAAGCCCGCACGCTGCGATGTCCTGAGCGACCTGCGCGGGGGCCTTTTCGACCGTGGTGAAGGTGATCAGCGTGTCGCGGATGAAAACGTTCCAGATGTCGGCGATGGCCTGAGCAGCCTCTGCTCCGGCCTGCCGAGTGATCATCGCAGGACCCGCGTACCATGGGGCGTGTCAAACTCGGCGGTAAGGCCCGGCGCGCTTTGCGTGTCAAAAACAATTCGATCTTCCGTGAGCACCGGGGCCAGGACGGACCGAAGTGCATCAGCCTCAGGATGCCCGATGACCAGGCGGAGCAGTCGGCACCCTGACGGCGCCAGCATTTCCGCCGGATGCCCGCCTGCTTTCCACTGGATCAAGGCCGGATGCATGTTGTCGAAGGGCAGCACACCATCTTCTGGCACGGCCATGTCCCAACTGAGCTGGCCACGTGTCAACGCGACGGGCCACCCGGCGCCGTCGGGCAACGCCGGCAACAGACCGGTCAGATCATCGGTGCGGCAGATCCAGTTTGACAGGCGCGGCGGGCCGCTGACCCGGTCGAGGTCAAACCAACGGGACCGCAGCGGCACCAATGCGTCAGGATCGGTGGAGATCGCCTCCAGGTACAACCCATCCTCCAGCCCCAGCAGTTTGTTATGTGTGCCGAATACGTCATGTTTGCCGCCCGGTTGCAGGGCGACACCCAGCGCGTCTTCGACATATGCGACGGCATCTTCCAGCGTGACACCGGATATGGCGATGTGGTCCATTTCCATCATGTCACGAAGGAACGCTGTCGTGCCCTTGCAGTCAAGGGACAACTCCGCTGTTTGCTGTGAAAGAAAACGGCCCGGACCTGTTCAAACGGTCCGGGTTATCCCATCCAAGCCAAAACCGAACAGATCGCCGCGACAATGGTCGGATAAAAGGTCGCTGCAAATCCCAACGACCGCAGCGGGGGCGAAATGTGGTAACCGATCCAGAACAGCACCCGTGCCACCGCAAACCCGAAGCCCAGCGCCAGCACCACTGCCCCGCCCAGTGAATTGGCGACAAACGGCCAGATCGCCAGCGCCAGCACGATCTGTTCCGCCGTATTGGTCAGGACCCGCTGGTCTACTGACGCGCCAGTTGCAGGTGCCGGAGACTGGCCATCAATCAGGTCGTCATCGAAGAACCGTCGCTGGGCCAGACGGCCGATCAACAGCAGCATCACAACGCCCGGAGCCACCAGCGCGCTCGGCAGGGCCACAGGTGCCGGGATGAATGGCAGGTCCAGCTGTTGAGGCAGCCAGACAATTGCCAATGCCCAGACCAGCCCCAGCACCATCCCACCAAAAATCAGCGCGCGTTTGCTCATTGTAGTCGTCCCTGTCAAACCACTTGCATCTCAACACACGCGCCGGCCACATCATAGCGCAGCCGGTCACCTCGTTCCGGAAACCGGGTGCGTACGGCGGAGCCGGTGATGATCATCTCACCCCTTTGCAGCGTCACGCCCCGTAAACCGAAATGGTTCAACACCCAGGCCAGCGATCCAAGCGGATCAGCCGCCCCAGTGTTTGCAGCTTCGTCGTCCTGCCCGCTGTGGGTCAAAACGGACGTGATGTCTGCCAGATCTAAGCTGTTCCAACCCCTCAGCTCCGGTCCCAGGACTACGCCGCCGCACCAGGCATTGTCCGTGATCAGAGTCAGCGGATCGAGCGTGGCGTAATCAGCCTTGCGGTCCTCGATTAACTCGAAAGCAGGCCGGACCGTGGCGATCAGCCCGTCCACGCTGGCCGCTGTGAAAGCCTTGGGCTGCGGCGCGACGTCAGCTTTCAATTCCACTGCCAGTTCGCATTCGACGCCCAGACGACCGAACGCATCTGCCGGGACGTTTGCGGGCGATTGCATCACGTCGCTGGCAAAGATAGCGCCAGAAATGGGTTGGTCGAACCCGATCATCTGCTGCATGACCTTTGATGCCAGCGCGATCTTGCGCCCCACGATGGCCCCGCGTGACGGCAGATGCAGCTTTTGCAGCGCAGCCTGAACGTCATAGGCCTGTTCGGCAGAGGTGACACCAAAACCCTGCGCGATGTTTTCAAAGGGGGCTTTGGTCTGCCAATCCTGATGCAGTGCCTGCGCAGCGTCCTGGATAAGGGTCATGGGGTGGCCTTTGGGTCGTTGGTACGTCGGGTAATACTAGTCCGGCGGTCTTCGCAATAGCCACAGAATTCGGGGATCATACAAATGCCCGGGGCAGACCGGTAAACCCGATCTGCCCCAACCGAATATCAGGCCACGGCGCGGGCGCTGCGGACCAGTCGTAGGATGTCCTGCGCCGCTTCGGGAATGTTGGTGCCCGGACCGAAGATCGCCTTCACGCCATTGGCATAGAGAAATTCGTAATCCTGCTGCGGGATCACCCCACCGCAAATAACCACGATATCTTCGGCATCAGCGGCTTTCAGGGCTTCGACCAATTGCGGGGCCAGGGTTTTGTGCCCTGCTGCCTGAGACGAAATACCAATCACGTGTACGTCGTTGTCCACCGCGTCTTGCGCGGCCTCTTCCGGGGTCTGGAACAACGGGCCTACATCCACGTCGAAGCCGATATCGGCAAAGGCCGTGGCGATCACCTTGGCGCCGCGGTCATGGCCGTCCTGCCCCATCTTGACCACCAGCATACGCGGGCGGCGGCCTTCGGCTTCGGCAAAATCTTCCACCGATTTCTGAATCGCGGCGAACCCTTCGTCTCCTTCGTAAGCCGCGCCATAAACCCCGGCCAATGTTTTGACCTCGGCCCGATGACGGCCAAATTCCTTTTCCATCGCCATGCTGATTTCTCCTACGCTGGCGCGTTGCCGTGCGGCTTCCACCGCTGCTTCCAACAAATTTCCGCCTTCGGCTGACCGGCGCGTCAACTCGGCCAGCGCCGCCTGGCAGGCGTCTTCATCCCGCTCCGCGCGGATCTTTTCCAGACGCGCGATCTGGTTGGCACGGACCATCGCGTTGTCAACTTCGAGAATGTCGATCTGGTCTTCTTTCTCCAGCCGGTATTTGTTGACACCGACGATCACCTCTTCCCCGCGGTCGATCATTGCCTGCCGGGTGGCTGCGCTTTCTTCGATTCGCAGTTTCGGCATGCCGCTGGCCACAGCCTTGGTCATGCCACCCATTTCCTCGACCTCTTCGATCAGGGCCCAGGCCTTATCAGCCAGTTCATGGGTCAGGCTTTCGACGTAGTAGGAGCCCGCCAGCGGATCGACAACATTCGTGATGCCGGTTTCTTCCTGCAGGATCAGCTGAGTATTTCGCGCAATTCTGGCGGAGAAATCAGTGGGCAGCGCGATGGCTTCATCCAGCGCGTTGGTGTGCAGCGACTGGGTGCCGCCCAGTGCCGCCGCCATCGCTTCATAGGCGGTGCGGACGACGTTGTTGTAGGGGTCCTGTTCCTGCAACGACACGCCAGAGGTCTGGCAGTGGGTGCGCAACATCGTGGATTTTGGGTTCTTCGGTTCGAACTCTGACATGATGCGGTGCCACAGCAGACGCGCGGCGCGCAGCTTGGCGGCTTCCATGAAGAAGTTCATACCGATGCAGAAGAAGAAGCTCAGCCGTCCGGCGAACTTGTCCACATCCATGCCGCGTTCGATGGCAGCGCGCACATACTCGCGCCCGTCGGCCAGCGTGAACGCCAGTTCCTGCACAAGGTTCGCGCCCGCTTCCTGCATGTGGTAGCCGGAGATCGAGATGGAGTTGAATTTCGGCATCTCGTTGGAGGTGTATTCGATGATATCCGCGATGATCCGCATCGACGGTTCCGGCGGATAGATATAGGTGTTGCGCACCATAAATTCCTTCAGAATGTCATTCTGAATGGTGCCCGCCAGCACGGATTTGTCGTGTCCCTGCTCTTCGCCAGTCACGATGAAGTTCGCCAGCACCGGGATCACGGCGCCATTCATGGTCATCGACACCGAAACCTTGTCCAGCGGAATGCCGTCAAAGAGGATCTTCATATCCTCCACGCTATCGATGGCCACGCCGGCTTTGCCCACATCGCCCACCACGCGGGGGTGGTCGCTGTCATACCCACGGTGCGTGGCCAGGTCGAAGGCTACAGACACGCCCTGTTGGCCAGCAGCCAGACCCCGGCGGTAGAAAGCATTCGATTCCTCCGCGGTGGAAAAGCCTGCATATTGCCGGATCGTCCAGGGGCGGCCGGAATACATCGTGGCCTTGACCCCGCGCGTGAACGGGGCCTGACCGGGGATGGTGCCCAGATGGTCCACCGAACCGAGGTCATCCTCAGTGTAAAGCGGCTTGACCGGGATGCCTTCCAGCGTGTTCCAGGTCAGGTCTTCCAGCGGGCGGCCGCGCAGTTCGCCTTCAGCAAGCGTGCGCCACGCGTCGGTCTTGGTCGTCATTGTGTCTTCCTCTTGTCATGTCGACGCCGAGGCCGGTTCGTCCGGCCCTCAGCGCAGTTTGTGGGTTCATCAGCAAGGCCGCGCCACCAGCGCCAGCAGCAAGCCACATGATATCTCCGGCATAGGTTTCGCGCAGATGGCGGCCTGATCAGGGTCAAAGGGCATCCATCGTCCCCATATGTGGTGCAGTCCACGCAGATCATATTGTGTGCGCAGGACATGTGCATCAGGCGACCGGTTCAGCCACACGCGGGCCTCGGCCATCGGTGCGCGAGATCCTGTCATCATTGCCAGCTGGGTTTCAGGCTGGCCACAGAATTGCTCGAACGGGAACACACAGACACGCGCACGGCCAGCGGCGGCGGCCACATCTTCAATCACATTGCGCCAGCTGCGACGGGTTTTCGTCAGACGCTGCAACTGGCGTGCGCCCGGCGCAGCCATCCCGCGTGTGACCGAATAGGCCAGTGCGGAGGCCCAATAATGATCCTGCGATCGAATGTTTAGGATAATGTCGCTTATCCGGCCATCAAACGCCTGAACAAACCGCGCGATCCGTTCACCCACCCCGGAATAGAGCGCGCCCAGCCGCAGGTTTTCCCGAACGGAGCCCATAATGTTTTCATCACTTACCACCAAAATCTGCAACCCGGTATTGGCGCTGCGGGCTGCGGCCAGCCCGACCCAGCACCGTGCCCGGCGCGTGGGATCGCCGCCACCGGTGGAAACTGACCCAGGCAGCACGCCAGAAAACAAGTCGTTGCGCGTCCGGCGTGGCCCCCAGTACCCGATACCTGCCGGGCCCAGCAGGTCGGTATTGTGGCGCAGATAGTGCTGGAAGCTGGTGGTCGCGCATCTGTGCGCGCCGATATGCAAAAAAACGTTCATAGCGTGGAAAAGCCTTTGGCCAAAGGCCGCAAGCGGCCGGTTGAGAGAGACGGGTGCGATCATCACCGGCGACCTCTCTCAAAGCGATTAACGTTAAAATTTTCACAGTCTTGCAGCGTTAACCCTGTCGCAATCGAAGTGGGCAGGCTTATATTTGTGTCAACAGGAGCTTCAATGAACCGACTACTTACTTTTGTGTTCGCGGCCTTGCTGCCGCTGGCCGCCCCAGCGCAGAGCACCGAAGAGCCCGCCGGCAACCAACCGGTACCGGGACTAATCACCCCGGCGCACAGGTATGATCTGGCCGACTTCCAATGGTTGTTCCGGCCCATCGTGATCTTTGCAGATACCAAGGCCGACCCGCGTTTTTCCCAGCAGATGGAAAGCCTGCGGGCCGAGCTGGAGCTGCTTGCGGAACGCGACGTTCTGATCCTGACTGACACGGATCCGGCCCTGAACGGCGCCGCACGGCAGAAACTGCGTCCGCGCGGGTTCCAGTTTGTGCTGATCGGCAAGGATGGCCGCGTATTGATGCGCCGCCCCAGTCCGCAAAGCGTGCGCGAAATTACCCGCTCCATCGATAAGCTGCCGACCCGGCAACGCGAAATCGAAGAACGGCGCGGCAGCAGGTAACGCAGCCGCGCCCCGCGCAACCGACTGGGCCGATTTCGTGTCTTATGCCGGGGCAGCATTAACATGCGGCGTTATTCGAACTCCATGATCACGTCGTCCACCGCCAGGCTGTCGCCCGCGCCCGCGTTGATTTTGGACACTATACCCTTACGCTCGGCGCGAAGGATGTTTTCCATTTTCATCGCTTCCACGGTGCACAGCGCCTGACCTTCCTGCACCTCGTCACCGACCTCAACATCAACCTTCACGATCAGGCCGGGCATCGGGCAGAGCAGCATTTTGGAGGTATCAGGCGGTAGCTTTTCGGGCATCAGCGCGGCCAGTTCGGCCTGGCGCGGAGAATAGACATGCACCTTCAGGTCTGCCCCACGCGACCGGATGCGGAAGCCTCCGGGGATCTTGTCAACCTTCAACACGAGCGGCACGCAATTCACCTGCAGATGGGCCAGCTGATCGCCCGGTGTCCAGTCGCTGGACACGCGCAGCGTGCCACCGTCCTCAAAGCTCACCGTCGATCCGGCGGGGTCAGCGGCAATAGTCACAGGCCAGCTTTCTCCCTGGATGTTCACGACCCAATTGTCGCCCACACGGCGTGCGTGATTGTCCATCCGGCCCGATACCTGCGTGCGGCGGATTTCACTGACCCGGTGCATTGCGGTACACGCTGCCGCCACCCCGCGCAGATCGGTCTCAGGCAGTGTCACACCTTCGAAACCGTCGGGGTATTCTTCGGCAATGAATGCAGTGGTCATGTCGCCGGAGATGAATTTCGGATGGTCCATTACTGCCGCCACAAATGGCAGGTTGTGACCAATGCCTTCGACCTCGAAACTGTCCAAAGCAACGCGCATCGCCTCAATCGCTGCGTCACGGGTCAGCCCCCACGTGCAGAGCTTGGCGATCATCGGGTCGTAATACATGCTTATCTCGCCGCCCTCATAAACGCCGGTATCGTTACGCACGGCCGTCTCACCCACAGGTGCATCGCCGTGCCACGTGCCGCCTTCGTGCATCGGGCCAGCGGCCACCTCGGCCGGCGGGCGATACCGGGTCAGTCGCCCAATGGACGGGAGGAAGTTGCGATATGGGTCCTCCGCATACAGACGGTTTTCAATCGCCCATCCAGTCAGCTTTACATCATCCTGCGTAATTGACAGAGGTTCCCCAGCCGCGATGCGGATCATTTGTTCCACGAGGTCGACACCGGTGATCAGTTCGGTCACCGGATGTTCCACCTGTAGGCGGGTGTTCATTTCGAGGAAGTAGAAATTCTTGTCGCCATCGACAATGAATTCCACAGTCCCGGCGCTGGCATAGCCCACGGCCTTTGCCAGCGCGACGGCCTGTTCGCCCATCGCCTTGCGAGTAGCTTCATCTAGGAAGGGCGACGGTGCTTCTTCCACCACTTTTTGGTTCCGGCGCTGGATCGAACACTCGCGCTCGCCCAGATAGATGCCGTTGCCATGGGCATCACACAGCACCTGAATTTCGATATGGCGCGGCTGGGTGACGAATTTTTCGATAAAGATACGATCATCGCCAAAGCTGTTGGCCGCCTCGTTCTTCGAAGATTGGAAACCTTCGCGTGCTTCGGTGTCATCCCAAGCGATCCGCATGCCTTTACCACCGCCCCCAGCGCTGGCCTTGATCATCACCGGATAACCGATCTGGTTCGAGATCTTCACCGCTTCTTCGGCATTTTCGATAAGGCCCATATAGCCCGGCACAGTGCTGACATCTGCGTCCTGCGCGATTTTTTTGGAGGTGATCTTGTCCCCCATCGCCTCGATCGCCCCTTTTGGGGGACCGATAAAGGCGACTTCAGCCGCCTCCAGCGCTTCGGCAAACTTGGCGTTTTCCGACAGGAAACCATAGCCGGGGTGCACCGCCTGGGCGCCGGTTTCCTTGATCGCGCTCATGACTTTGTCGATCACGATGTAAGACTGATTGGCGGGCGGCGGGCCGATATGCACCACCTCATCCGCCATTTCCACATGCAGCGCCTTCTTGTCGGCATCCGAATAAATGGCCACCGTCTTGATACCCATCTTTCGGGCGGTCTTGATGACGCGGCAGGCAATTTCACCACGATTGGCAATCAGGATTTTGTCGAACATCCGGGGTCCTTCACTTCAGCTATTTTGAAACCGCAGAAAACCGCCCCGAAGCCTGCGCTCCGGGCCGGTTACCACGAGATATCTTTCGGGGACGTGGCCGGATGGCCGCGTCTAGATCAGTTGCACATTTCCGGCTTGGTCTGGCACAGTAACACGTTGCCTGCTGCCCCGGCCACTGCGCCCGTGAGCACGTTGCCATCCAGCAAAGCGGCCGTGCCGACGCCTGCCGCACCGCCGATTGCAGCCTGTTCGACCACTGTATCACCACAGGCCGCCAGCCCGCCCACGAGGGCGAGTGCGACCCACATCTTCTTGTTGAACATCCTGCCCGTCCTTTTTTGTTTTTTGAGATCGGTGCAGTCAGGGATCGTACTTCGCGGGCGCGGTGCAATGGCTTTTGCTCGGGCACAGCGGTGTTGGCGGAAGTTCGCTTATAAACTTCACGCTGCAAATCCATGGATTCCGGAAAAAAACCGGGCAGGCTGAGAATGCAATCGCAGGCTTGCCCAGTCAGGAAAGGAGTACGGAATGGGTACTCAGCGCCAGGGAATTGGAGGAGGAGTATCGGCGCCACGTTGAGTGTGCCCATCAAATGTGACGCCGCATATGCCCCATGCGACACACGGCCAGATTGGGCTATTTTATGCCGATCTCCGAAGCTCGCCTGCAAATTCATGCCGATCCCCCGCCAAAAATGTCGGGGAAGCTCACCCGGGCCACGGTCACATCGACGCGAAGCAATGCCTCGTAACTTTCGGGATCGAAAGGATCTTCGGCCGGGACAATCTCCCGCCCGAACAGCCAGGACAGCCGCCCGGCATCCAAGTTGCCGCGTTCAAAGGATTCTTCGCCGAAATGGTCCCAAAGCGCCCGCATGAAACCGGCATCGGCCCGCCTGTCCGCCGGGCGGCGATCAGCATAGCGTTCCCGTTGCGTAAGCGCAGTAACGCCGCGCGGGTTCGGACGTCGGATAACAAACTGGAAATCAGTGCCCGGAAGGCGACCCGGAAAGCCACGGTGTTTCAACATACCGCACCCTCCGGGCCGAAAGTTCCGATGGCCAGCGCGGGTTCAGCCGCCCGCCCGGCCTGCTTTTTATTTGTATTTGCCGGTGAAAGCGGGTTCGACCGAGATCGGCTCCGGCTCCACAACAACAAACTCTTCCTCTTGGGACCCGCAGGCTGCCACCAGAGTGACAAGACCAGCGACGGCAAAAAGCTTGATGCTCTTGAACATCTGTGTCTCCTGACTGCTCTTTTTTGTCTCACGGTGCCTTGCGACACCGCTTGCCCCCACCTCGAGGTTTGGACTGCACTGAAGCAGCCTGTCGTCATGATACTGGAAATTGCGGCTGATTTATATCCACAGGGCATCAACGGACCTGCTTGTGACTCCAAAGCCTCAACTCGGGCAAAGGGTGAGCTTTGATCCGCAAGATCTTGTGCCTGCATCAGAATTCCTCCCAAATGCAGCGTTGGTTTTCGAGCCTGTAGGCACCGAAGAACTGGGTCGCGTCGGGGTCAGTGGCACCAAAGTCCATGACCCGGTCCGCCATGGATACCACGATGCGCGCCGGGTCCAGATCATTGCCCAGCACATGCGGAACCGCGTCTTCGTCGCACAGATAATCGATATCGATCACGGCCACATCAGAGGTCACGGAGCCCGCCTCCTTGCCGATACGCGGCGCGACATAGCGGAACCGAAGCCACAATTCGCCCATTAGCATGTCGTGCAAAATCTCCTGCCGGGTCACCGAAATGCCGGAAGGCACCTCGATGTCCTCCGCGACGACAGAAGACGCGGCCAGCACGCCGGCCAACAGATATGCGCCCGCCCGGATCACGGCGCGGTTTCGTCCAGCGTGTCAAACTCCGCGGGCGAGATGATCTCGATCAGTTCCATGTCGTCGGAATGGTGGCATTCGCGATGCTTGATGCCCGGCGGCTGCAAAACGCAGGACCCTTCGCGCAGGATATGTTCGCCCTGCCCTTCATATTCGAACACGACCCAGCCTTTGGTCACATACACCATCTGAAAATCCAGATTATGGCTGTGCCACGCGCCAGGGCTTTCTATGCCCGGCACAGCGCGGATCACATGCGCGCCGAATTTGCCCTGTGTCGCATTCTTGATCCCCAGATCGCGGTATTCGAAAAATGCCCGCAATCCTGCGCCTTCGAATTTGCCGTCATCAGCATGGGAAATAGTAAAAGCCTGGTTTTTCCAAAGTTTAGTCATTCAACGTTCCTCCCTGGCAAAGCGCAGCCACCGCGTCCGATTGGCGGTGTCTTCCAGAATGTCGGCAATTTGGGGTGCTGTGGCCGGGGATACCGCACCAAAAACGCGGCCCCCGGCCCGGACATGCGCCTCCTCCTCAAAGGCGCGAACTTCCACAACTGGCGAAAATCCCCTCACCCTCTGCAGGGCCCGCCACATGTCCTGACGAATCTGATGGGCAAGCCGCAGCAGGTTGGCCCGAGGCAAAACCGTGCACACCTCTACATCAAAACGCGCGGGAATGTGGCGTGATAGGATCAGCCTGTCGCCATCCTTCAAGATATGCCAGCCCTTCACACCCATCGACGCCGCTCACTGCAATAGTGGGTGTAGTCCGCGCCAAAAGTCGCAGTCAGATACGCCTCTTCCCGTAAAACGACGCCAAAGTGCAAAACCGCCCAGACCACCACCGTGCCGATTAGCGCCCAGTCGACGGCAAAGGTCAGCGCAATGCCGATCTGGAACAGAACCATGCCCAGATACATCGGGTTGCGGGTAAATCGGAACGGCCCATCTCGCACCAACAACAGCGACGGCTTACGCGGGTCCACATTGGTACCCGCCTGCCTGAACGCGCGCTCCCCGGCCAAGACCAGCCAACCCGCGATGCCAAACACGACCACCCCCGGGAGGATCAGCCATAGCTGGCCGAGAGGCAGAAGCCCAAGCGGCACCAGCCACTCCAGTAGCAGCGCGACTACCGGTACCACAACTGACACCAGCGGCGGGAACACGAGGATATCAGGCCCGTCTTTCTTCACGCAGGTCTCCGCGCGATACAGTCGATTTCCACGAGCGCACCCACTGCCAGCGCGGTCACCCCGACCGTAGTGCGGGCCGGACGTCGATCGGTGGGGAAATAGCTCTGATAGATCTCGTTGAAAGCGGCATAGTCCCGCTCGAACTTGGTCAGGAAACACCGGCACTGAACGACGTGGGACAGGTCCAGCCCGACGCCCTTCAACACGATCTCCAGATTATCCATCACCCGCCGTGTCTGAGCCTCTACACCGTCGGGCAGCGGCGCATCGGGGGCGTCTGGGTTGGTGGGCATCTGGCCGGTGAGGATCACCCACCCATCCACCTCCACTGCGTGAGAGAAGGGGGCAACAGGGCGGGGACCGCCAGAGATCATATGGAACATTGGGTCAGGCATGGCGCTGCTTTACAACGGAATATTATCGTGCTTTTTCCACGGGTTCTGCAGCTTCTTGTTCCGCAGCGAAGCAAAGGCACGGCAGACACGCATCCGGGTGTTGTGCGGAAAGATGACCTCGTCGATGAAGCCCTTTTCCGCCGCCACAAACGGGTTGGCGAAGCGTTCTTCATACTCCGCCGTATGCGCGGCGATCTTATCGGCATCGCCCAGATCGGCACGATGAATGATCTCCACGGCCCCCTTGGCGCCCATCACCGCAATCTCGGCGGTTGGCCAGGCATAGTTGAAGTCGCCACGCAAATGTTTCGACGCCATCACGTCATAGGCCCCGCCATAAGCCTTGCGGGTAATGACCGTGACCTTCGGCACCGTCGCTTCGCCATAGGCAAACAGCAGCTTTGCGCCGTGCTTGATGACCCCGCCATATTCCTGGGACGTCCCCGGCAGGAAGCCCGGAACATCCACCAGCGTCAGGATCGGGATTTCAAACGCGTCGCAGAACCGCACGAACCGCGCGGCCTTGCGGGAGCTGTCAATGTCGAGACAACCTGCCAGAACCATCGGCTGGTTCGCCACCACACCAACGGTCTGGCCCTCCAGCCGCACGAACCCAGTGATGATGTTCTTGGCGTAGTCTTCCTGGATCTCGTAGAAATCGCCCTCATCCGCCAGCTTCACGATCAGTTCTTTCATGTCGTAGGGCGTGTTCGGGTTTTCTGGCACCAGCGTGTCCAGCGAGTTTTCGACGCGCTTTGCTTCGTCAAAGAACGGGCGCACTGGGGGCTTTTCGCGGTTGGACAGGGGCAGGAAGTCCACCAGGCGGCGCACTTCGGCCAGAGCCTCTACATCGTTTTCGAACGCACCGTCGGCGACGGAGGATTTCTTGGTATGGGTGATCGCGCCGCCCAGTTCCTCGGCCGTGACAACCTCGTTGGTGACGGTCTTCACAACGTCCGGGCCGGTCACAAACATGTAGGAGCTGTCTTTGACCATGAAGATAAAATCGGTCATCGCGGGTGAATACACCGCGCCACCAGCACAGGGCCCCATCACGAGGCTGATCTGCGGCACCACGCCGCTGGCCATGATATTGCGCTGGAACACTTCAGCGTACCCGGCAAGCGAGGCCACACCTTCCTGAATACGCGCACCACCCGAGTCGTTGATCCCGATTACCGGTGCCCCGTTCTGCATGGCCATATCCATGATCTTGCAGATCTTCTGTGCATGAGTTTCCGACAACGACCCGCCAAACACGGTGAAATCCTGGCTGAACACATACACCATGCGGCCATTGATCGTACCCCAGCCGGTGACCACGCCATCGCCCGCAGGGCGTTGTTTTTCCATACCGAAATCAACACAGCGATGGGCGACAAACATGTCGAATTCCTCAAAGCTGGCTTCGTCCAGAAGCAGATCAATCCGCTCGCGTGCCGTCAGTTTGCCGCGCCCGTGCTGCGCTTCGATCCGGCGCTCACCACCGCCCAGACGCGCCGTGGCCCGGCGGTCTTCCAGCTCCGACAGGATATCCTTCATCGCATTCGTCCTCTTCCTAGCGTTCGGAGGATCATAAACGGTAGGTCAGCCCCACCAAAGCAGAATTCGGTAAATTTGCAAAGAAATGGAAAGCGTTTTCTTGAAAACTGCTAACATGCAAATTTTTGCCATTAACCTCTGGTACAGTTAGTTAGATTGGCACGTGTCTTTCCTTTCGCTTGGGAGCATATGCAATCCCCGCCCAAGACGAAATCTTCGACAGCCTGCAGTGCAAATGTCTGAACGGTCTGCAACCGGTCAGCACATGTGACGACGACGCCTCTGCCATAACCTAACAGTTTGCCAACGGTGTCGAACCGGCGGATCTGGGTGGGTACACCGGCCGGACCGCCATGACCCAGGCAAAAAGGATGCCATACGCGACCCTATGGAGCAGATCAAAAGCGTCCTAAACATCGAATTTGTCAAAGTCACAGTCAGCGATGATCTCCATCTCAACATCTGCAAGATGTTACTGAGCGGCGTAAGCAGACTTGAACAAATTCATTTTCCGCGCAAGCGAGGGCGACTATGTCATCAAAAATTTCGAAGCCGGGCCCGACGCCAGCGGAGATGTTGTTTTCGAGTTCGGCAGCGACGGGACATTGACGGTGCTGAATGTGCCCTTATCCGAAATAACGCGAGATTTGTCGGCGATACGCGCAGCTTTCGATTTACATAAAAATAACCAAAAGTTAACTAACCCGCATGCAATCGGCATCTTCGCGGTTCCTAAACAGGAGCACGCCCCCTCATATCGCTACCCTGATCCTGCTCACCGCGCTTTCGACGATGGGCATGAACGTGTTTTTGCCCAGCCTGCCAGGCATGTCGGAATATTTCGGTACCGAATACCGCATCCTGCAGCTGTCCGTGGGCATCTATCTGGGGGCCAGCGCGGCGCTGCAGATCTTGATCGGACCGATTTCCGACCAGATGGGGCGCCGCCCAGTTTTGCTGTGGGGCCTGTTTTTCTTCATGCTGGCAACACTGGGCTGCTTGTTTGCGCCCAACGCGACCGTCTTTTTGCTATTCCGAATGTGCCAGGCGATGGTGGCGGTGGGCATGGTGCTGGGCCGGGCCGCGGTCCGCGACATGTACGACACCGAAAAAGCGGCCAGCATGATCGGCTATGTCACGATGGTAATGGCGCTGGTGCCAATGGCGGCCCCGGCGATCGGTGGCTATCTGGACCAGGCGTTCGGCTGGAAGGCTAATTTCTGGCTGCTCTTTGGCGCTGGGGCGCTGGTCTGGCTGGTGACCTGGCTGGATTTCCGCGAGACCAAATCGCGCAGCGGCCTGACCACCGGCCAGCAATTCGCACAATATCCCGAGCTGTTCAGGTCTCCGCGTTTCTGGGGCTACACCGTGACCGCTGCCTTGGTGTCTGGCGCCTTCTTTGCCTATCTCGGCGGCGGGCCTTTCGTGGGTTCGCAGGTGTTTGGCATGGCCCCCGGCACGGTTGGCCTGTTCCTCGGAGCGCCTGCCGTGGGATACGCGGTGGGCAACGGGCTGAGCGGGCTATTGTCCCAGCGGATCGGCACAAACCGAATGATCATGATGGGCTGCGCCGTGGCCGCCTTTGGCGTTGGTGCATCGCTGTTGCTGTTCCTGACCGGGTACGGGAGCGCCTACATATTCTTCGGCTTCATGACATTCGTCGGTCTGGGCAACGGCATGACCCTGCCCAACGCAACTGCCGGGATGATGTCCGTGCGGCCACATCTGGCGGGCACCGCGTCCGGCCTTGGCGGGGCAATTATGCTAGCGGGCGGTGCAACACTCAGCATTCTGGCAGGCAATTTGCTTACATTGGAGTCCGGCCCCTTCCCGCTGCTCTGGATGATGTTTACCACCTCAGTTCTGGGGTTGGTGACCATGAGCTTTGTCATGCTCAGGGAACGTCAGGTGCGCCGTGCGGCGGGCCAGTAGCAGCCCGTCCAGCCACCACCAGGTATTTACACGCCATGCTGCGCGCCGATCCACTGTTTGACACCAGCCTACGCCAAAGCCGAGATATCCCGGAATGGCTCAAGATCGCCCGTGGTGCTGCATCCTGATCTGACGGCAGACTTGCACCCAAGCCTTTGCAAAGTTAGCAAATATACAAACGCTGTTTGCAAAGGCATCTCATGGCCACCAAGAAACTCTATGCCGGGGCCAAGCTGCGCGAAATGCGCACGCGGCTGGATCTGACGCAAAAGGATTTTGCAACCAAGCTGGGTGTGTCGCTGCCCTATCTGAACCAGATGGAAAACAACAACCGCCCGGTCAGCACGACCGTGGTGCTGGCGCTGGCGCAGGAATTCGGCATGGACGTGACCGAGCTGTCCACTGGGGACAGCGAGCGCCTGGTGTCTGACATGCGTGAAGCGCTCGCAGATCCGGTTTTTGCTGACATGATCCCGCCGCAGGCCGATCTGCGCCTGACCGCGTCAAACGCCCCAGCCTTTGCCCGTGCGTTTCTGGAACTGCACCGCACGTACCGGCAAACCCATGAGCGGCTTGCATCCCTTGACGAAGCACTGGGGCGCGATGACAGCCGTAAACAGGCCAGCTCGTGGGAAGAGGTGCGCGATTTCTTCCATTACTGCGACAACTACATCGACGCCGTGGACCGCGCTGCCGAAAAACTGGCCAGTGCCGAGGGCACCACAGAGGCTATCGCCCATTCCGCTCTGCGTGGCATCGGCGTACGGACCGAATTGCGCGATGTCGCGCCTGTCCGGCTGTATGACACGGAAACCCGAACACTGACCCTGTCGGCCCGCGCCGCGCCAGAAACCCGCCTGTTTCAAATGCTATTGCAGGTGGCGCTGCTGCGGCAGGACGATCTGTTGGAAGCCACGCTGGATTTCGCTAAATTCCACACTGATGAAGCCCGCGCCATCGCCAAGGTGGGGCTGGCCAACTACTTCGCCGGGGCAGCAATGATGCCCTATGGCGCGTTTCTGGCCGCCGCGCAGGATTGTCGGCACGATCTGGAAATGCTGGGCCGCCGGTTTGGTGCGTCGATCGAACAAATCGCGCACCGTCTGTCCACGCTACAACGGCCCGGCTCCAAGGGTGTGCCGTTCTTCTTTGTGCGGGTCGATCAGGCGGGTACGATCACCAAACGCCACAGCGCCACACGGCTGCAATTTGCCCGGTTCGGCGGGGCCTGCCCGCTGTGGAACGTGCACCGCGCCTTCGAAACGCCGGGCAGGTTCCTGCGCCAGCTGGCCGAAACCCCCGATGGCGTGCGCTATATCAGCCTCGCAAGGGATGTATCGAAACATGGCGGGTCGTTTCAGGCCCCCGTGCAACGCTTTGCCATCGCCCTGGGATGTGAGGTGAAGCATGCAGGCGCGCTGGTCTATACAGACGGGCTAGATATCGACAATGCGCGCGCTTATGAGCCGATCGGCATTTCCTGCCGCATCTGCGAACGGCAGAATTGCCACCAGCGGTCGGTTCCACCTCTGGAACGGCGGCTCAGCATAAATGCCGACACGCGTGAGATCCTGCCTTACCGCGTGGAGTAAGAAAAGGCCGAACCGCCTGCATGCAGTCCGGGCCCCTCACTTGCATGTCTCCAGTGCGGGACGCCGCCGGGACTAGGCTTGCGAAAGGATACCCCATATTTCGTCTTTCAACGACGCGCGCTGTTTGCGCAGCTGGACCTCGGCCAGTGCTTCCATAGGGTTCACGTTGGCTTCAGCCTGGCGAACTTGGCGGTTGAGCGCATGATATTCATCATACAGGCGGGCAAAATGCGCGTCTGACAACTTCAGGTCGCGGATCTGTTGCACCTTGTCAGGGAACTCTTCAGCCAACTCATGCGGGGTGTGCGACATACGCCTCTCCTTCGTGTCGTTTGCTGACACTTTAAACGGGTCGGCCCACGCCAAGCATTGACGTAGATCAACCCGGATGCGTTTCGCGGTTATTCCAGATCCGGCGCATATTCCAGGATAAGCGGCACCACCACGTTTTCCTCATCCGCCAGATGCCGGTCCAGGAACCGCTGTAGCCGGTCTTCGGCCTGCAACAACGCGGCCGTGGCATCCTTGTCCGCTTCGCTGCGGATCGCGTGGTTTGCGGCATCGGCCAGCGCCTGCAGCTGTCCATCCAGCGTGTGGTGGTCACCATCCAACAGCGCAAATGCATGTTCGATTCGGCTGTCCAGAACCTGTAGGCGGGGGAAGTAATGGTGATCTTCCACGGAATGATGGGTGTGCAGCTGGTTCAACAAGAAAGACGCATAGCGCGCCATTTCCGGGATGAACCGCGCGTTAGGCGTAACAAGCTGAACCTGCGCCTGCTCGACTAACTTTGCCGACAGTTCCCGGAACAGGCCATGCCGATCCAGCCAAAAGGCTGTCATTCCGGTGAAATTCGCATGCCCGCGCCACAGGTCGCGAGGATATAGATCTGCGAGAACGCGCAATTCCTGCGGCAATCCCGCGCGGCTGTTCAGTCCCAAGTCTTCCACACGGCTCTGCTAGCGCAAGTGCCCCGACGCGACCCCTGAAAACCTTTGCGGTATGGCGAGGCGGGGGCAAACCACAAATCTTTTTGCAAAGGCTTACCTTTGCGACGTTTCCCACTTCGGGTGCACCCATGGCCTGTCATTGGCACGCGGCAGCGGGTTACGGCCCAGCAGGAGGTCGGAAACCTTTTCCCCCACCATGATCGATGGTGCGTTCAGGTTGCCATTGGTGATGCGCGGAAACACCGAACTGTCAGCGACGCGGAGCCCATCCACGCCAATAACCCGGCCTTCGGGGTCGACCACCGACATTGGGTCATCGCGTCGCCCCATCCGGCAGGTGCCACAGGGGTGATAGGCGCTTTCCGCGTGTTCCGCGATAAACCCATTGAGCTCATCATCGCTTTGCACATCGGCACCGGGCTGGATTTCGTGTTCGACGAAGGGGGCAAATGCCTCCTGCGCGAAAATCTCCCGCGTGAGGCGGATGCATGTGCGGAAATCTTCCCAATCCTCTTCCGTCGACATGTAGTTGAATCGGATCACCGGGTCATCCGCCGGATCGGCCGACCGAAGGGTCACCGCCCCGCGCGACGGGGAACGCATGGGACCGACATGGGCCTGAAATCCGTGGCCCTCGGCCGCCGCCTGCCCGTCATACCGCACGGCGATAGGCAGGAAATGGTACTGTATATCCGGATAGGGCACGCCCGCACGTGACCGGATGAACGCCGCACTTTCAAACTGGTTTGATGCGCCATGCCCGGTCTTGGTGAACAGCCATTGCGCCCCAATCAATGCCTTGCCGAACAGGTTCCAGTGTTTGTACAGCGTGATGGGCTGGCTCGCGGCCATTTGTATATACAGCTCCAGATGATCTTGCAGGTTCGCGCCCACGCCGGGCCGGTCCGCCACCACGTTAATGCCATGCTCGGCCAGATGCGCCGCAGGCCCAATGCCCGACAACATCAACAATTTTGGCGAATTGATCGAAGACGCAGCCAGCACAACCTCCCGGCGGGCGCGCACCACCTGCCCGCCTGCCAATTGAACGCCTTTGGCACGGCCATCTTCCACCACCACCTTTTCCACCAGAGCGCGCACCAGGTTGCATTTGTCCCGCTTCAGCGCTGAGCGAAGATAGGCATTGGCCGCCGACCACCGCCGCCCACGCCAGACGGTTTGTTCCATCGGGCCGAAGCCTTCCTGTTTTTCGCCATTGTAGTCGCCGGTAACCTCGTAGCCGGCCTGTTGCCCGGCCTCGACAAAGGCGTGAAACAACGGGTTGCTGCGTGGCCCCCGCGACACATGCAGCGGTCCGTCCTTGCCCCGCCATGCCGCGTCGCCGCCATGGCCGCCATCGTGCCAGGTCTCCATCCGCCGGAAATAGGGCAGCACATCCGCATAGGCCCAGCCATACGCCCCAGTCTCGGCCCAATAATCATAATCCATTGCGTGGCCGCGCACATAGACCATGCCGTTGATCGACGACGACCCACCAATCACCTTGCCGCGCGGACAGGCCAGGCGGCGATTGTTCAGATGAGGCTCGGGCTCACTGCGATAGCCCCAGTCGTATCGGGACATGTTCATGGGATAGCTCAGCGCGGCGGGCATCTGGATGAACGGACCCGCATCGCTGCCGCCATGTTCGACCACCAGCACCGAAGCGCCCGCCTCTGACAGTCGGTAGGCCATGGCACATCCAGCACTGCCCGCACCGACGATGACAAAATCTGCTTCCATTACGCCCCCTCCGCCCGCAACACATCATAGGGCACCATCACATGTGTGCGGTAGGCCGGACGCTGGCAAAGCCGGTCGTAGTACGTCTCGACCGCCGGGCGGGGTACGCGCGGCACGTCGATGGTGAACCAGCGATAGAGCAGATGGCCCACCACGATATCCGCCGCCGTCAGATCAGGGCCGAGGATATAGTCGCGCCCTTTCAGCTGCTGCTCCAGAACAGCCAATTCAGCGTCGAATGCCTCCAACGCGCGGGTCAACGCCGCATGATCCCGGTCTGCCGCCGATGTGCGCACACGCGACCAGAAGATTGGCACAGTAAACCTCTGGCATAGCTCGGATTTACCCCATTCAGCCCACATATCCACCTCAGCCCGCGCAGCAGGATCGGCAGGCCAGAACGCGTCCCCGTCGCCATAGACCGCGCCCAGATACCGCAGGATTGCAGCACTTTCCCAGATCACCGTATCCCCGTCGCGCAGCACCGGGATTTTGCCATGCGGGTTCATGGCCAGGAAATCGGGCTGGTCCAGCCCGCCATGGACGTGGCCACAATCCAACCTCTCATGGGCAAGCCCCAGCTCCCCCACAGCCCACATGACCAGCTGCACGTTCGAAGACGTGGCGCGGCCGAAAACCGTCAGCACCCCGGACCTCATTATTGGTTCAAATTACAAAAATGACGGCAGGGTAGGTCTGGAAAACAGCCCGCTATCGTTTGGAACATAAGGGCCAATCCCGACACCTGTAGTGCGAAAATCGACCTATTTATGCCCGTGACCGGCCTCAACCTGCCAGACCGGCCACGCTACTCGGTCCCATGGTCTCGGGCCGGCGGGTAGCGAGGAACCGGCGTGCCTCGTCCCCCTGCCCTTGCCGCAGCAATGCGGTGGTCATCGCCATCTCCAGCAGATCCCGTTGAGCACGACTGCCGCCGATGCGTTCATGCCGGGACATGGCGGGGGTAAACGCCGCCACAGCCCGGGCCCAATCACCCCTGGCAAAGGCACCGAACCCTTCGGCCAGATCGCACACAACCTCTGCCGCCGGTCCCTTGGCGTCGCTGACAATGCTGTGCAGCGCCTCCCCCTGGCCCGCCATGGCATGGGCCATCGCGGCATGAACATCGGCAAAGGCGATGCCCGTGTGCGGGAACCGTTCGGACGCATAGGTGCTGATCCGATGCCAATAATCTTCGGGTACTGAAACGCCGCGCAGTTCGGCCCGTGCCAGCAAGGCCGCAGTGTCGGTCAGGATGTTCAGCGGTGGGCTGAGCGACACCTCGGGAGAAATATCCTGATCGATGATCGCCCACATTTTGTCCAGGTTGCCAGTTTCCAGCGACCACAGACCCAAATGCCACGATAGGTGGCAATGCAGCTGCGCCGTCCGGTTCAGGTCGGCGTGATAGCCAGTCAGAAGCGCGATGCCTTCGTCCGTTTCACCGCTTTCATACAAAAGGTGCGATTTCACATGCACGCCATGGGCAGCACTTGGGCAAAGCTCCTGTGACCGGTCGATATTGCGGCGTGCGGTCTCCAGTTGCCCCACTTCCAGCTCGGCAAAGGCCAGCTGGCACAGGAACCACCAATCATCACCGTAATGCGGGGCCAGCGCGCGCGCATAGGCCAGTTGTTCGCTTTCACGTCCGGCCTGCCCGCTGAACCCGATCAGTCCGAACACCCCCATACAGGTCTGCGCCACCAGCGCGTCCCGCGGGTATTCATCCACATGCGCGCGGATTTTCGGATAGGCCAGTGCGCCCTTGCCTTCCAGCATAAGGCCCAGCGCATCGATGGCCCCAGTCTCCTGCACCGTGACCCCACTTGCCAGGGCCCGCGACTGTTTCAGCGGGGCCTTGATCTCCGCACCCTTGCCCAGCCCTTGCTTGGCCCGGGCCAGTCCCAGATGCGCCAAGGCAAATCCATCGTCCGCCGCAATCGCCGCCTCAAACGCATCCTCCACCCCTGCATCCCCGCCCAAGAGCAGGTCAACACCCCGGACATAGGCGTCACGGGCCGTATCGGATTGGGTGGTCAGCGGATTGCCGTACCGGTCTTCGCGCATATCTCGGTTCCTTCAAGCAGCATGCACCTGGAAAGAAGCCTAACCGGATTCTCGAATTCTGCCAGCTTTAGCTGAGCCCGTCACCGATGAGGCGTCCTAAGGTGCGCACATCGCACATGAAGCCGTCATGGCTGTCGGCCACCTGCATCAGGCTCTTGACCGAGGCCAGCGAAATACGCGCCACATCGTCCGCCGGGGCAGGCAGCGTGATGCGTTCTGCAGCCGCCTGCTCGTTCAGCCAATTGGTCAGAATTTCGGCGAGCCGCGCCTCACCCGCTTCGGCGACATCGGTCGCGTTGGTTTGTTTTGTGTCCAGCAATTCATGCCCGTGGGGCGATGTTAGCATCGACGCCACAATCTCCCCGGACTTGGCCAGAAACGCTTCGCCCAGAATCTCGCCCACCGGACCGTCCTGCGTCAGGGCTTCGGCAAAATCCACCACCGCGCCGTCATAGTAGAACTGCGCCAGCGACCGGTAGATATCCACCTTGTTTTTGTAGTGCAGATAAAGGGCGGGTCTTGAAATACCCGCGCTACGCGCGATGTCATCCATAGAGGTCTTGCGAAACCCGTAGGCGGAAAACGCCTGCCACGCAGACATCAAAATATCCTTCTGACGCGAGTCCATGGGGGTGTTGTCTTTCATGGAATAAGTTCTGACATCTTTTGCATAATTTGTCAATTGACATACTGACAAAATAGATTTTTTTCGTCAAAAACTACACAAGAGGCTCCGATGGCCATTCCATTGAAGATCAACGGCGAAACCCATCAGGTCGATCTCCCCGACGACGTGCCCCTTTTGTGGGTTCTGCGAGATGAGATCGGGCTAACCGGCACGAAATATGGCTGCGGCGTTGCCGCCTGTGGCGCCTGTACAGTTCAGATCGATGGCGAAGCGGTGCGAAGTTGCCAGGTGGCGCTGTCGGATGTCTGGGGTGATGTCACCACCATCGAAGGGCTTGGCACGCCCGACGCAATGGCCAAGATCCAGGAAGCCTGGGTCGAACATCAAGTCGCGCAATGCGGGTTCTGCCAGTCTGGCCAGATCATGCAGGCCGCGGCGCTGCTGGCTGGAAACTCCTCCCCAACGGATGCAGAAATTGACGATGCGATGTCCGGCAACCTGTGCCGCTGCGGGACCTACCCGCGCATTCGCGCCGCAATCCAAAGCGCATCGCAAAAGCTGCAGGAAGCCTGAACATGTCACGCATCGGAAAGATTGCCCGCCGTTCCTTCCTAATTGGGTCAGCTGCCATCGTCGGTGGTGTTGCCTTTGGCATCTACAAGATCAACCAGCCTGTCAAAAACCCGCTGACCACGGGCCCGGGTGAAGCCGCGCTGAACCCATTCATCTTCATCGACCAGAACGGTGTGACCATCATCACACCGCGCGCCGAGATGGGTCAGGGCACCCAGACCACGCTGGCCGCACTGGCAGCAGAAGAACTAGATCTGGACTGGAAAGACGTGCGCGTGCTGCACGGCCCGCCAGCCGCCGCCTATTACAACAGCGCGATGCTGAGCAGTTCATTGCCCTTCAAGGAATACGCCATGTCGGAGTTCCAGCATACGCTGGCCGACCAGTTGAGCAAAGCGGGCAAGCTGATCGGCCTGCAGATCACCGGCGGGTCCACCGCCATGCAGGACGGGTTTGATCGGCTTCGCATGGCCGGAGCCAGCGCGCGCGAAACGCTGATCCTGGCCGCATCTGACAGATGGGGCATCGCCACACGCAAGCTGCGTACAGAAAACGGCGCAGTAATTGCCCCGGACGGCACATCACTGCGCTATGAGGAACTGGCCGAACAAGCCGCTAAGACCGAAGTGCGCCAGCCCGAACTGCGCGACCGGTCCACCTGGCGCTATATCGGGAAGTCCATGCCGCGTTTGGACCAGGTGGCCAAGGTCACCGGCACGGCGGAGTTTGGCCTCGACGTGCGGCGCGAGGGCATGAAATTTGCCACAGTTCGCATGAACCCCAATCTCGGCGCGGGCATGATACGGTTCGACCCGGCCCCGGCGCTGGACATGCCCGGTGTTGAAAAGGTCATCGACATGGGCCGTGGCGTGGCTGTTGTCGCCACTAACACCTGGCTTGCGTTCAGGGGGGCTGAAGCGGTTGAAATCGAATGGGAAGCCGCGCCGTACCCACCGGAACAGGACGGAATCTGGTCGGCAATCGACGCATCGTTCGAAGGCAAACCCAACTCCACGCTTAGGGACGACGGCGACATCGAAACGCCGATCGAAGGATCCACCACTATCACCGCCGAATACCGCGTGCCATTCCTGGCCCATGCCACGATGGAACCGCAGAACGCCACCGCGCTTTACACCGGTGACGAGCTGGAAATGTGGTGCGGCAACCAAGCCCCGACTGTGGTCCAGGCTCGCTGCGCCGAAGCCGTCGGGCTTGAGAAGGAACAGGTCAACCTGACCACCACCTTCATGGGCGGCGCCTTTGGTCGCCGGGGTGAATACGACTATGCCGTCTATGCGGCGCTGGTGGCCAAGGAAATGCAGGGCACCCCCGTACAGGTCACATGGTCGCGCGAAGAAGATATGACCCATGACTTCTACCGCCCCGCCTGCATCGGGCGCTTCACCGGCGCGGTCAAGGATGGCCGCGCAGTGCAACTAGCCGGCGCGGTTGCCGGGCCCTCGGTGGCCTTGGGAGCCACGCAGCGGCTGATCGGTATTAAACCGTCGGGACCCGACCTCGTGCATGTCGAAGGGGCCTATGATCAGCCCTATGACATCCCCAACTACCGCATCACCGGTCATCTGACAGATGTGGACCTGCCCATTGGCTTCTGGCGGTCGGTCGGGGCCAGCGTGAATGGCTTCCTGCATGAATCCTTCATGGACGAATTGGCTCATGCCGCCGGTCAGGACCCGCTGCAGTTTCGGCTGAAGCTGATGCGCCCGGTGCACGCGGCCAGCGCGGGCTGCTTGGACAAGGTGCGCGAAATGTCTGACTGGACCGGCCAAACACCAGATGGCGTCGGCCGTGGCTTGGCCTTTTCCTATAGCTTCGGCACCCCCGTTGCCCAGGTGATCGAGGTCGTCGACGAAGACGGCAGCATTCGCATCAACAAAGCGTGGATCGCCTGCGATGTCGGGCTGGCGCTGGATCCCTCTATTATCGAAGCGCAGATGTTCGGCGCGCTCATGTATGGGCTATCGGCCGCCTGTTTCGAAGAAATCACCTTTGCGGGTGGTGCCGTAGAACAGCAAAACTTCCCTGATTTTGACGCGCTGCGCATCCATACTGCGCCGCAGGTTGAGGTCGCGATCCTAGAAAACAACGCACATATGGGCGGAGTGGGCGAACCCGGCACACCGCCTTCCATGCCCGCGCTGGCCAATGCGCTGTTTGACCTTACTGGTATCCGTGCGCGGGAACTGCCGCTGTCCAAGGCCTTCGACCTGCTGATCTGATCCAAACCTTCAGGCCGGGCTGCCCAGCCGGGCGGCCCAGCCTGTCACGATCTGCTTTATATCGGGCCAGTCGGTGTATTCGCGCTCCCCATGTGGGTCTACGTCTTCGCCCCTACTACGCTCGAACCAGCTCAAACAGCCTGTCTGCCAGAAAACGGCAGATCTTGCGCGGCTGCCCTTATGTCGATGCGTAACAAATCAAGATTTTCAAATGGCACCTCCGGGCTCCGTCTAAGCCGGTCCACCGCCTGGAACTTTGTGCCAGTTCAAATGCGGCGCGAAAGGCCACAGATTTCCATATCACCGCCCCATTTCGTCCAAATTCCTGCCCGTGGACTGATTTAAGTACGGAAACAATAAAACAGGCGCAGTGCAGTTTAAGCGCCTGATTACAGTAAAGAAGTGTAACGAGTATGCCTTCCGGTTACTTGGTGTCTTTGGGCCCCGATGTGACCCTGACGCTCGACGACAGCATTGGTGGCGGCTACACCGCCTTTACCACGGACAGCTTGATCGGCGCCGGCGAATGGGCTTGGTCCGGCACCTGGTCCGGCATTACCTTCTATAACGAACTGGAACCGGGCGACTTCTACCTGGGCACAGACGGCAACGTCTATTTCGTTCCCGATTTCGGACAGGTGGACACCCTTTCAGCCGCAGAGCCCGTCAGCTTTCCCAGCTACTCCGTATTCAACATCGTCGACGGCACCAGCGCCGATGACAATATAAACAACGGCTATGTCGACAGCGATGGCGAAGGCATCAATGACACCGGCGACAATGCCGACCTCGTTTTTGGGTACGCCGGGGATGACTCAATCCGCGCACAAAGTGGCGAAGACACCGTGTATGGCGGCAGTGGCGATGATTTCATCCGTAGCGGCAGCGGCAATGACATCGTGTATGGCGATGGCCAGGCCAGCTCCACCGAGGCACTGCACTGGTTCGCCGAAGGAACCGATGGCACTGACCTGAGCGCTGGCTTGATCCAGAACACCGGTGACATGGACGTCACCGTGTCCTTCACCGATGACGGCAACAACTCTCCCGTCTACCAGGTAGAGACCAGCGACGAAATCTACACCACTGGAAGCGATCCATACAGTGATCATTCCAGCCTGTACCTTTCGGGCAACGGCGACAACGCCACCTCCACCACCACAATCGAATTTGCCGCCTCGGGCGACGCAGACGTCACGGACGAGGTCCAGAACGTCACCTTCCGCATCAATGATGTTGATTGGGCCTCCGGCAACCACGAGGACATCATCACCGTCAACG
Organism: Marinibacterium sp.; assembly: GCA_017643305.1. Classification (GTDB taxonomy): domain Bacteria; phylum Pseudomonadota; class Alphaproteobacteria; order Rhodobacterales; family Rhodobacteraceae; genus HXMU1420-2. Next base: position 36,274 of record JAEPNQ010000018.1, read on the forward strand.
CCTTTGACGCAAACGACGACCCGGTAGATGTGACCATCACCGTGACTGCCACCGGTTCCAACCAGGACAGTGTGTCCGGCAACACCATCACCGCCGGTCAGCAGTCCGAAAGCCAGGCCGACGATACCGGCTCGGTCCTCATCGAAATCGACGGGCCAGTACAGACAGTTGAAATCGCCTATGAAAACGGGCTGAGCGGGACACAGGCGATCTGGGTCAGCGATGTGTATTTCGACACGATCCCGAACAAAGATGGCAACGACACGCTCGATGGCCGCGCAGGCGATGACACGCTGAGCGGCAATGGTGGGGCAGATTCACTCATTGGTGGGACAGGGGCAGACAGCATCAATGGCGGCCATGGGGCCGACACGATCGAGGTGGGCGAGGGCGACACGGTGTCCGGCGGCGCGGGTGATGACCTGTTCCGGCTCGTCGATCTGGCCGAAGCCGGGTCGGCCGATATCACGCTTGTCGGTGGCGAAGACGACGAAACCGCGGGCGACACGCTGGATTTCAACGGCCTGGCCGATCTGAACACCCTGAACCTGACCACCAACACGCCCGGAGAACTGGCCGGCACGGTCGAACTGATCGATGGCTCTCTTCTCGCCTTCTCCAATATTGAAAACATCATCTGTTTCACCCCAGGCACGATGATCCGCACGCCCCACGGCGACCGCGCCATCGAAACCCTGCGCCCGGGGGACATGATTCTGACCCAGGACAACGGCCCGCAGCCACTTTACTGGATCGGCAGCCGTGCGGTGCCTGCCACCGGTGATCTGGCCCCAATCAGCCTGAATCCTGTCCTGTTCGCAGATGCCCGAGCCCCGCTCCTCGTGAGCCCGCAGCACCGGATAATGTGGGAAGGCCCGCGTGCGCAGCTTTTGTTCGGCTCACGAGAGGTGTTCCTGCCCGCCAAGCACTTGGTCGGCGCCGGTCTGGCGCAAAGCCTGCCAGGCGACAAAGTCACCTACATCCACCTGATGCTATCGCGGCACGAGGTCATCTTTGCGAATGGCGTGCCGACGGAAAGCTTTTTTCCGGGCGACGAAGTGCTGGTCAGTATTGATGACGCGGCACGTGACGAGATATTCAAAATATTCCCGGAACTGCGCAGTCACACCGGCGCGTTTGACCAGACCGCCCGACCCTGCATTCGCGGCCACGAAGTGGCATTGCTGCTGGCATGATTATTCGGCAGACACCGCGTAGAGCGGGCGTTTTCCACCGGCCCAGGCGCGCACGGCTTCCCCGAAGGCTTCGAACAATGGGCGTGACACCGGGTCTTCCGCCGCCCGATATTCGGGATGCCACTGTACCGCCAGCGCAAAACCCGGAGCACCTTCGATATAAATCGCCTCGGGCGTGCCATCCGACGCGTAGCCGTCAATCGTAACGCGTGGACCAGCTTGCTTGATCCCCTGCCCGTGCAACGTGTTGGTCATCACCCGCGTCGCGCCGAAAATGCGGTGAAATGGCCCGCCTTCGCCCACGGTCACCTCATGACGCAGAGCAAATTTTTCCTCCAATGTACCGTCGGGAGGCATGCGATGGTTGTCGCGCCCCGGAAGATCGCGGATTTCCGGGTAGAGCGAGCCTCCCATTGCCACGTTCACCTCTTGAAATCCGCGGCAAATGCCGAGGAACGGCTGGCCCTGCTCCACACAGCTCCGCACCAGATCCAGCGCCACGCTGTCGCGCGCCCGATCAAAGGTGCCATGCGCCTCGGTCTCAGCCTCGCCATATTCCTCCGGGTGCACATTGGGCCGACCGCCGGTCAGAACGAACCCGTCACAGACCTCCATAAGCTCGGCAGCCGAAACATAACGTGGATCTGCTGGGATCAGCAGCGGCAGACAGCCCGACACGTCAGACACAGCCTGAGTGTTCATCGCACCGCTGGCATGCACCTCATACGTATCATTCAACAGGTGCTGGTTTCCGAGAATTCCGACAACAGGGCGGTTCATGACATTCCACGTGTCTGATAACACTTCTGTGTTAACTTAGGGCCGTAGCGGCCGCACTGCAACAGAGACGCTCGCGCAGCTCTGTGTGATCCGGCGCACAGACAACAGTTAAGCAGCCATTATTCAAAAATTGTGCAAAAGTCATACATAACTTTTGCCCCCGCTCGTTGAGGCACACAGCATTTAAACGATGCGGCACTTTCTCATGGCGAAGCCGGAGACGTTAATGTGTCCGGTCCAAGTTTTTCAAAAAATCGACACCGGTATCAGGCGCTGGCTTTGAGTTCCAGCCGACGCGCATGCAGTACCGGTTCGGTATAGCCCGACGGCTGAACACGCCCTTTGAAGACCAGGTCGCAGGCCGCCTGAAACGCGATCCCGTCGAAGCCCGGTGACATCGACGTATAGGCCGCATCGCCTGCATTCTGGCCATCGACCACGGCTGCCATCTTGCGCATCGCGGCCATCACCCGGTCAGGTTCCACCACGCCGTGATGCAGCCAATTGGCCAGGTGCTGCGCACTAATCCGGCAGGTGGCGCGGTCTTCCATCAGGCCCACATCATTAATGTCGGGGACCTTGGAACAGCCAACCCCCTGATCAACCCACCGCACTACGTAGCCCAGGATGCCCTGCGCGTTATTCTCGATCTCGCGCGAGATCTCTTCGTCGCTGAAATTGCGCCCACCCGCCAACGGGATCGACAACAGATCCTCCAGCGTGCCCCGTGCGCCACCCGCTGCAATCTCATCCTGCCGGGCATGCACGTTGACCTTGTGGTAATGTGTGGCATGCAGCGTCGCCGCCGTAGGTGACGGCACCCAAGCACAGCTGGCCCCGGCCTGCGGATGGCCGATCTTCTGCTCCAGCATATCCGCCATCGCATCCGGCGCAGCCCACATGCCCTTGCCGATCTGCGCTACCCCTTTCAGCCCGCAGGCCAGCCCGATATCCACGTTGCGATCCTCGTAGGATGCAATCCAGGCCGTACCCTTGATCTCACCCTTCGGCAGCATCGGGCCCGCTTCCATCGAGGTATGGATCTCGTCGCCCGTCCGGTCGAGGAAGCCGGTGTTGACGAACGCCACTCTCGATTTCGCCGCACGGATACACTCTTTGAGGTTGACTGAGGTGCGCCGTTCCTCATCCATGATGCCAATCTTCACTGTGTTGGCAGGCAGGCCCAGAACCGTTTCCACTTGTGTGAAAATCTCATCCGTGAAAGCCACCTCGTCCGGTCCGTGCATCTTGGGCTTCACCACGTAAACAGATCCGTGCAGGGAATTGCCCCCATCGCGACCAAGGTCATGCATGGCGATCAGCGCGGTGATCATCGCATCCATAAGCCCTTCGCCAACCTCGTCACCGTCACGGTCGAGGATGGCGGGGTTGGTCATCAGGTGGCCGACATTGCGCACCAGCATCAGCGACCGACCCTTTAGCGTCAACGCGCCCCCGTACGCACCAACATAGGCGCGGTCAGGATTCATCCGGCGGGTCATCATCTGGCCGCCCTTTTCGAACGTCTCTTCCAGATCGCCGCGCATCAGGCCCAACCAGTTGCCATAGGCCAGCACTTTGTCGGGCGCATCCACGGCGGCCACACTGTCTTCAAAATCCATGATCGTTGACATGGCGCTTTCCAGAATCACATCGGCAAGCCCCATAGGGTCGCCGCTGCCGATCGGGCTGGCGGGATCGATCTTCAGAATGATATGCAGGTCATTGTTGCGGAACACGACTTCGGACATATCTTGGGATGCGCCCACGAATTGCCCCGGCGTGGTCAGCGGAATATCCGCATCCCCGACCCGCGCCAGCACGGCAGGCCCGCTGCGGGTGAGCGCAGTGACATCCGCCCAAATGGTCCAGTTCAGCGGAAGGACATCATCCAGAAACGCCTTGATCCACGCGATCACCTGCGCGCCTCGGTCGGCATCATAGCCGCCCCCACCTGGCAGATCGCCCAGTGCGTCGGTGCCGTACAGCGCATCATACAAGCTGCCCCAGCGCGCGTTCACCGCGTTCAGTGCAAACCGCGCATTGGTGATCGGCACCACAAGCTGCGGCCCGGCAATGCTGGCAATCTCCGGATCCACATTAGCGGTGTCTACGGCATAATCCGGCCCCTCGGGCAGCAGATAGCCGATCTCTTCAAGAAACGCGCGATAGGCATCGGCGTCATGCGCCTGTCCCTTGCGCGCGCTGTGCCAGGCGTCGATCTGCGCCTGCAACTCCGCCCGCCGTTCCAGCAGCGCGCGGTTGCGTGGCTTCATGTCATGAAGCAAGCCGGAAAACCCGGCCCAGAATGCATCTTGATATACGCCGCTACCCGGCAGGGCCTGCGTATCAATGAAATCCGCCAGCTCAGTTGCGACCTGCAGCCCGTTAATCTCGATCCGATCATTCATGGCACTCTCCCGGTCATTCCCGCGCACGGAGGTAGACCACAAGTTTCCGATAGGCAACAGCCCGACACCATAAGGAAACCCTCGAAATTTGCGGCTTCGATTAAGAATTTCTTGTGTGGTCCAAATTCCGTTCAGGACAGCCATGAAACAGGCCGGGAACAGCCGCATTCTGCGGAAGGCATTCGCGCGGAGCCATGTCAACATTGAAGTCGCGCAACGTCTTGTCCTTTTCCGATCTGAACCGGGTTTCAGTTTCCACCAGCGCAGCGATCCGGTCGACCGACAACACGCGGAAAACCTCCCGCAGGTCACAAAACGCGGTCGCGGCCCACAACCTCCGAAAGGTCCGGCGCAACCAGATAGATTGTGAACCCAGTGTCCACACGGCAGGTTTGCAGGGATGGAGATGGCCTGCAAACCTCTGCGCCGCTTCGGCAGTCCGGAAAATCGCAACTGGGTTCGGAACACGTTCCATCGCTGCAAAATTGGCAAAGCTCACGGCTTTGTAAAAGACTTTTGCGCGATCCACATCTGTCACAGGGACTTCGGCCTGGACCTCGGCATTGGCGGTTTTTAGGATCATCGATATTTTCGCATGAGATGAGCAGGCGATAACACCTCACTCTGCTGACAAGCTTTTGCCAGCAGAGGCGGAGAAATTCGCCTTGCCGTTTTCCGCGCATTACAGTCCATTTCGGAATGAACATTCCGGGGTACGCCTGCAGCCCGCAGGGGCGCCGGAATTCTTGAAAATTCCGGTCCGATTTCTTCGCAAGAAATCGGACCCCGGCAGCCAAGCGCGAGGACCCGATGAAAGACGCCGCTCCCAAAACCGTTTACCTGAAAGACTACACCGCATTCGGCTGGCTCGTCGACAGCGTCCACCTGACCTTTGACCTCGCCCCGAACACCACGCGGGTAACCAGCCGCATCGCGTTTCGCCCAAACCCGGACGCGCCCACGCAGCCTTTCTTTCTGCATGGCGAAAACCTGGCCCTGATCCGGGCCAGCATTGATGACACCCCCGTCACCCCGGACCTGACCCCGCAGGGCCTGACCTGCGCAGTGCCCGATGCCCCGTTTGTGTGGGGAGCAGAGGTGGAGATTGACCCGGCAGGCAACACCGCGCTCGAAGGGCTCTACATGTCCAACGGCATGTATTGCACCCAGTGCGAGGCCGAAGGGTTTCGCAAGATCACCTACTACCCCGACCGCCCAGATGTGATGAGCATCTTTACTGTGCGCATCAATGGTGACCTGCCGGTACTGCTTTCGAACGGCAATCCGGGGGAGGCAGGCACAGGCTTTGCAGAATGGCATGATCCATGGCCAAAACCCGCCTACCTCTTTGCGCTCGTTGGCGGACAACTTGTGGCCCATTCCGACAGCTTCACAACCAAGTCCGGTAAGCCCGTCGCTCTGAACCTCTGGGTCCGGCCCGGAGACGAACATAAGTGCGCCTTCGGGATGGAGGCGCTGAAGAAATCCATGACCTGGGACGAACAGGTCTATGGCCGGGAATATGACCTCGACGTGTTCAACATCGTTGCCGTGGATGACTTCAACATGGGTGCAATGGAAAACAAGGGGTTGAACATCTTCAACTCCTCCGCTGTTCTTGCCTCCCCCGAAACCGCGACGGATACGAACTTCGAGCGGATCGAGGCGATCATCGCGCATGAGTATTTCCACAACTGGACCGGCAACCGCATCACCTGTCGCGACTGGTTTCAGCTTTGCCTGAAGGAAGGGCTGACCGTCTTCCGCGATGCGGAGTTTACCTCGGACATGCGCTCGGCCCCCGTAAAACGCATCTCCGACGTGATCGACCTACGCGCGCGGCAGTTTCCCGAGGATGGCGGGCCACTGGCGCATCCGGTGCGGCCGGAAAGTTTTCAGGAGATCAATAATTTCTACACCGCCACTGTCTATGAAAAAGGCGCCGAAGTGATCGGCATGCTCAAGACGCTGGTGGGCGATGACGCCTATTCGCAGGCGCTGACCCTCTATTTTGACCGGCATGACGGGCAGGCCTGCACCATCGAAGACTGGATCAAGGTATTCGAAGACACCACTGGACGCGACCTGTCGCAGTTCAAGCGCTGGTATTCGCAAGCCGGCACACCCCGGCTGGGAGTGACAGAAGATTGGGCCGATGGCACCTATACCCTGACCTTCACTCAGACCCTGCGCCCGACCGCGATGAGCCCCGATCCCCAACCGCAGGTCGTCCCGGTAGCCGTCGGCCTGCTGGGCCAGAACGGGGATGAAGTGCGCGGCACCGAGGTTCTGGAAGTCACGGAAGCCACCCAAAGCTTCACCTTCGACGGGCTCGCCACCCGGCCGATACCGTCGATCCTGCGCGGCTTTTCCGCCCCCGTGATCCTGGACCGTGACGTGCAGGACAGCGAACGTGCCTTCCTGCTAGCCCATGACACTGATCCCTATAACCGGTGGGAGGCCGCCCGTGGCCTCGCCCGCCAGACGCTGATGGCCATGGCCACCACCGGGGCTACGCCGGACGCAGCCTATCTCGACGGGTTGCAGGCGGTGCTGCGCGACGACACGCTCGACCCGGCCTATCGCGCGCTGATGCTGGCGCTGCCGGGACAATCGGAGCTGGCCGGGGCCCTGCACGAGGCGGGGCACACACCCGACCCGGATGCGATCTGGACCGCTGCAGAAACCCTAAAACAGGCGCTGGCCCAGCATGTGCAGGACCTGCTGCCACGGCTCTATGCCGATTGTCAGGTCGATGGCCCCTACCGCCCCGACCCAGACCAGACCGGCAAACGTGCGCTCGCCGGTGCGGCCCTGTCTCTGCTGACGCGAATGGATGGCGGGGCGCAGGCCGCCCGGCAATACGCGGCCGCCGACAACATGACCTTGCAACTGGGCGCACTGTCCTGCCTGCTGAGCGCGGGCAAGGGCACGGCAGAAACAGCGGCCTTCTACGATCAATGGCAGGCAGACCGGCTGGTGATTGACAAATGGTTCGGGCTGCAGGTGATACAGTCCGCACCCGCCACCACCGCCGACAACGCCCGTGCGTTGACCGACCACCCGGATTTCAACTGGAAAAACCCCAACCGCTTCCGCGCCGTTTTTGGTGCGCTGTCGATGAACCACGCGGGCTTCCACGCCGCCGATGGCGCGGGCTATGCCCTGCTGGCCGACTGGCTGATCAAGTTGGACCCTGTCAATCCGCAAACCACCGCCCGCATGTGCAGTGCCTTCCAGACATGGCGGCGCTACGATGCAGGCCGGCAGGCATTGATCGAGGCCCAGTTGAAACGGATCAGGGGCACAGAGGGTCTGTCACGTGATACAAATGAGATGATCGAACGGATTTTGGGGGCCTGACGGATGGCAAAGATACTCCTCATAACCGGCGCCAGCGCCGGGATCGGTGCGGCGACCGCGCGATTGGCGGCGCGGCAGGGCTATGACGTAGTGGTCAACTACAACAGTGACAGCGCCGGGGCGGAGGCTGTGGCGGCAGATGTGCGTGCGGCAGGGCAAAAAGCGCTGTTGATACAGGCCGACGTGTCGGACCCCGACCAGATAGACGCGATGTTTGCCGCAATAGACGCAGGTTTCGGGAGGCTCGATGCGCTGGTGAACAATGCGGGCGTGGTGGACCAGACCGCCAAAGTCACGGAGATGACCCATGCCCGGCTGCGGCGAATGTTCGATATCAACGTGATAGGCGCGATGCTGGTGGCTAAAGAAGCAGTGCTGCGCATGCAGTCGCAAGGCGATGGCGGGGCGATTGTAAATATCTCCTCTGCCGCAGCACGGCTGGGGTCAGGACGCCAATATGTTGATTATGCCATGTCCAAGGCCGCCATCGACCTTTTCACGAAAGGGCTCAGCGATGAGGTGGCCGCCGATGGTATCCGCGTCACCGCCATCCGGCCCGGGCTGATCGAGACCGAGATTCACGCCAAAGGCGGGGAACCGGGGCGCGCCCAGCGACTGGCCCATATGGTGCCAATGAAGCGCGAAGGCTCGGCCGAGGAGGTGGCGGATGCCATTCTCTACCTGCTGTCCGATCAGGCCTCGTATATCACCGGCACCTGTCTGGATGTGTCTGGCGGCCGGTAATGGAGGCCTATGTCTATGCTGCGCAGGGGCGTAACAGCCGTACGTTGAGCGCGCTGACCATCGCCTGGGCGGTGCTGGCGGCCCTGTACCTGTTTCTGAACGCGGCTCTGTGGATCATTCTGCTGCTGGCGCTGGCCACCCTGCCCGCGCTGTGGGACCTGTGGCGCAACCCATCCGCCGGGCTGGTGCTGGATGAGTCCGCCCTGCTCTGGCACAGCGGCCGCCGCCACGCCGAAATAGCGCTGAGCGAGATCGAAAAGGTGCGGCTGGATCGCAGCTGGGATTTCACGATCCGGGCCATCGTGGTGCTCCAAACGGGGCGCAAACTGCGGCTGCCGGTGGAATCCACGCCGCCCACTGAGGCGTTGGCCGCAGCGCTGGAGGCCCGACAAATCAAACATGAACGCAACCCGTTTTCCTTGTTCTGAAGGTTTCGCATATGAAACCTATATTTGCGGGTTTTTGTGAACCTTTCGCCGTTTCCTCCCCGCAAAACCCGCAGAAATTGCCGCTTGTGAAACAATGCGTTTCGAAAATCACCCCGCCTGCCACGAAAATTCCCGCATGATGCCGGAACTCACCTTGGGTGCGCCATTTTTGCGCCAGATTGGACGGTCATCCCAGTATGTGAAGTTTATGCGACCCATTTCGGGAATATTGAGATGTTCAAGAAAGCCTTCCGCGGCATGTCTTTGCGGTCCAACCCCACCTACCCCGTGACCGAGGAAAAGGCTGATAATCTGCCCGCCCGCACCGTTGCCCGCTATGCCGGAACGCGCTGCCCGGAAGACGTATTGAGTATTCCAGTTCTTGAACAAAGCCCCGAACAGGTTGCCCGGTTCAAACACCAGAACCGCGGCCAGTTCCTGGCCCGGCAGGAGCGTTGGGCCGAACTGATCGAAGAAGTCCGCAGTGCAGATCGGGAACGCGTCACTACCCCCGCCGGCATGCCGATCTCGGACCTGTTGCTGTTTGGGGCCCGGGCCGATGTGGTTCATGCGGTCGAACACGCGCTGTTTGACGGCACCCCACCTAAGGACGCTCCGCTGCTGGATGGCATTTCCGCCTTCGAGGCCCTACTGCTGGAGTTTCCCAACGATCCGGTTGTGGCCCTGATCGTGGCCATGTCGCATATAGACATCGCCTGGGCCTGGCGCGGGGCCGGATGGGATGCTACAGTGCCAAAGCCTAACCGACGAGCGTTTTCAGAGCATATGCAGCGGGCGAATGAGCTTCTATCGCCCCATTGCGGCGTCGAACTGGACAGCCCTGCCCTGGCCTCTGCGCGCTGTGCCCTCTTCGCCGGGCTGCAGCAAGCAGAGCGGCGGCTGGCCGATGAATACGAAGACCTGATTGATCTAGACCCCGGCCACCACCGCCATATGCGGGCCATGGGCAACCATCTGCTGCCGCGCTGGTTCGGCAGTTATCAGGATCTGGAGCTGGAAGCCCGCCGCACCGCCGCCCGCACGCAGGACCTGTGGGGACATGGCGGGTATGCCTGGGTCTATTTCGACGCGATCGCCGTAGATGACGAAGCATGCGCGCTGGTCGATGTTGAATTCTTTATCGATGGTCTGCGCGACATCATCAAAACGCGGCCCGATCAGGAAATGGCTAATCTACTGGCGTCTTACTGCGCGGTGGCAATACATCATGGCATGGGGGCCAACGAACGTGCTGATCTGAACCGGGTGCAGATTGCAGAATGCGCCAAATGGCTGATCCGCGACCACATCACCGAGGTCTATCCGCTGGTCTGGGCCCACGCCGCCGAAGGGTTCGACAACAATGCCCGAATCACCTCCATCGCCTGGTTCGCCGCGCGCGGGAAGGCGGATGCGATGCAGGCGATCTCGGAGCAGTTTCGCGATGACATCGAGGCCGGGCTGCGCGTGACCTTCACCGCGAACGGACCGGAGCTGCACAGCACCTGAGCACCCTTGCCTGCCCCGCCGCGCTAGCCTAGAAGCAGGTCTGTTCCGCGCAGCAGAGGTGCAACATGCTCGACCTGACCTACGAGGCCCCAAAGCCCAAAATCATCGCCGGTGCCAAGCACGATTGGGAACTGGTGATCGGCATGGAAGTCCATGCGCAGGTGTCGTCGAACGCCAAACTGTTTTCCGGAGCCTCCACCGCGTTCGGGGCGGAGCCAAATTCCAACGTGGCTTTTGTGGACTCAGCGATGCCCGGTATGCTGCCTGTGATCAATGAATACTGCGTGGAACAGGCAGTGCGCACAGGGCTGGGGTTGAAGGCCGACATTAATCTGGTGAGCGCCTTTGACCGCAAGAATTATTTCTATCCTGACCTACCGCAGGGCTACCAGATTTCCCAACTTTATCATCCCATTGTGGGTGAAGGCGAAGTGCTGGTGGAGCTGGGCGACGGAACCGCACGCATGGTCCGGATAGAGCGCATACACATGGAGCAGGACGCGGGCAAATCCATTCACGACATGGACCCACACATGTCGTTCGTGGACCTCAATCGCACTGGCGTGTGCCTGATGGAAATCGTCTCCCGCCCGGACATTCGTGGCCCGGAAGAGGCAGCCGCTTACATCGCCAAACTGCGGCAGATCATGCGGTATCTCGGCACCTGCGACGGCAACATGCAAAACGGCAATCTACGGGCAGATGTGAACGTCTCTGTGTGCTTGCCGGGCCAATACGAAAAGTACCAGGATACGCAGGATTTCTCGCACCTTGGCACGCGTTGCGAGATCAAGAACATGAACTCCATGCGGTTCATCCAGCAGGCCATCGACTACGAAGCCAAGCGTCAGATCGCAATCCTCGAAGCAGGTGGCGAGATCGACCAGGAAACCCGGCTCTATGACCCTGACAAAGGCGAAACGCGATCGATGCGGTCCAAGGAAGAAGCGCATGATTACCGCTATTTCCCCGACCCCGACCTAATGCCGCTGGAGATTGAACAGGCCTGGGTCGATGACATAGCCGCGAAACTCCCAGAGTTGCCCGACGATAAAAAGGCACGCTTTGTCCGCGACTTCGAGCTGAGCGATTATGACGCCTCAGTGCTGACCGCCGAGGTGGAGAGTGCTGCGTTTTTCGAAAAAGCCGCCGAAGGGCGGGACGGGAAACTGGCGGCGAACTGGGTCATCAACGAACTTTTCGGTCGGTTGAAGAAAGAAGACCACGACATCACCGAAAGCCCGGTCAGCCCGGAACAGCTGGGTGGGATCGTCGACCTGATCACCAAGGGCGACATCAGCGGCAAGATTGCCAAGGACCTGTTTGAGATCGTCTACACAGAAGGTGGTGACCCTGCTGAAATCGTTGAGAAACGTGAGATGAAACAGGTCACGGATACCGGCGCGATCGAGAGCGCTGTCGACGAAGTCATCGCGGCCAATCCGGCCCAGGTTGAAAAAGCCAAACAGAACCCGAAACTGGCGGGCTGGTTCGTGGGTCAGGTGATGAAGGCCACGGGCGGCAAGGCGAACCCCAAGTCCGTGAACGAGATCGTACAGGCCAAGCTGGGATTGTAATTTGCAAAAACGGGTCAGGTTTTCCGGGCCGGTCTGGCAAAAAGCACGATGGAATTGGTCCGTCATCCGCGCATCACAAACTCGAAACACATGGTGGGGTGTGGTGAGTTTCACCCTCCCTACAGTCTTGATTCCGCGGGCGGGGGCGCTCACTGTGCGGCAAACACGGAGAGCTTCATGACCAACACGCCCTTCCTGTCCTCCCCGATGGAGGTCAGGCCAGAATGGATTGACTATAATGGCCATCTGAATATGGCCTACTACAACGTGCTGTTCGATCAGGGCGTGGACGAGATGTACGAGCAGTTCGGCTTTGGTCCGGACTATATCGAGCGCCGGGGCATGACGACCTATACGGCGGAGTTTCATGTCTGTTACGTGCGCGAACTACATGTGCATGACAAGGTGCGTGTGTCGTTCCAGTTGATCGACGTGGATGACAAGCGGTTCCATTCCTATCAGGAGATCCATCACGAAGATGGCTGGCTGGCGGCAACTGCCGAGGGCCTGGGGCTGCATATCGACATGTCGGGGCCGAAGGTGGCGCCGATGCCGGATGACATCCTGGCCAATATGCGGGCGGTGTTTGACCAGCACAGCGCCCTGCCCCGTCCGGAGCGCGTAGGCCGGTCCATCGGGATCCGGCGGCGGTGAGGCTTGGCCGGGGCAGTCCGGCCTGCTACATCTCGACCGACCGGAGGGTGCCATGCCGCATTATGAATACAAAGTGATCCCAGCGCCGACGAAGGCGGAGAAGGCCAAGGGCGTGAAGACGTCTGAGGACCGGTTTGCGCATACGATCGAAGGCGCGTTGAACCGCATGGGGGAAGAGGGTTGGGAGTACCTGCGGGCCGAGCTGTTGCCGCATGAGGAACGCAGCGGGCTGAAGGCAGCGCAAACCAAGTGGCGCACGGTGCTGGTGTTCCGGCGCAGTCAGGACACCGAGACAGAAACGCTACATGCCAGGTTGGTGGATGCGTCTTTGCCAGTGGATCCGGTGCCGGTATTGCCGCCGGTGGTGGCCGAAACAGTGGAGGTCGAGGACCCGCCCCTGATGGCAGCAGAGGACGTGGCGGATGAAACCGTTGTGCCGCTGGCCGCGCATAGCGACGAAGACAGCGATAACGGCGAAGAAGAGCCGCGGTAAGCCAGCCTACCCTTTTGTCACCGGAAGGGTGCGCTCACATTCAGCGATGCGCGTCGTTGATTGCCGCCAGCGCATCGGAGCCGGGGCAGAGCGTGTCAGCATCGACTTCGTTCAGCGGCTTGGTCGTGGTGCCTATCAGGTCGTGCAGGTCCTGTTCCCGGTCGTCGAGATAAAGAATGCCTGTCGCTATCTCGCCTTTGCGCTTGTAGCGTTCCAGCACGGGCAGGGCAGTTTCGGCATCGGTTGGGTCATAGCTGATGTCGAGCTTGGAGAGCCGCATTTGCGCGCCGTCATGCAGGGTCACGTCCGTGCTGGTGCCTGGGGCGTATTCGGCGGTAATCTCTTCCTGCTCCGGCACGAGATCCAACCGCCCGACCATCTGGTTGTGGTGGCGGACATAATCGTAGCTTTTGGTCGAGGTGGCGTGGTTGTTGAAGGTCACGCAGGGGGAAATCACATCGATCAGGGCAAAGCCGCGATAGTGCAGACCTGCCTTTATTAGAGGGACCAGCTGCGCCTTGTCGCCGGAAAAGGCGCGGGCCACGAATCCGGCACCCAGTTCGATGGCCATGTTGCATAGGTCGATTGAATCGAACGGTGTTTCCATGCCTTTTCGGTTGCGCGAAGCGCGATCGTTGGTGGCGGAAAATTGGCCTTTGGTCAGCCCGTAGGTGCCGTTGTTTTCGCAGATATAGAGCATGTTTACCCGGCGGCGCACCGCGTGGCAGAACTGTCCCATGCCGATGGAGGCAGTGTCGCCATCACCGGACACGCCCAGATACACCAGATCGCGATTGGCGAGGTTGGCACCTGTGGCGACCGAGGGCATGCGCCCGTGGACCGAGTTGAAGCCATGGCTGCGGTTCAGGAAATAGTTCGTGGTTTTTGACGAACACCCGATGCCCGACATCTTGGCGACGCGGTGGGCAGGGATTTCCATTTCGAAACATGCCTCAACAATAGCGGCGGTCACACTGTCATGGCCGCAGCCTGCGCAGAGGGTGGAGATCACACCTTCGTAGTCGCGGCGGGTCAGGCCAACAGAGTTGGTCCGCAGATTGGGGTGGCGGAACTGGGGCTTGAGAATATGGGTCATTGCGGCGCTCCGGCTTATTCAGCGGAGATGCGCGAAGTCAGCGCATCCTTGTATTCGGGCAGGTCTTGCATGGCGTTCAGCACCGCGTCACGCACGAAGGAGGCGGTCAGCGGCATGCCATCCATGTTGGGCACGGCGATGAGCTTGGTCGAGGCAATGTCAGCCTCGGCCAGCAGCAGGTGCCGCATCTGGCTGTCGCGGTTCTGTTCGACAACAAGGAGGTAGTCATGTTTGTCGGCGAAGTCCTTGACTGCTTTGCTGAACGGGAAGGCGCGTAGACGCATGTGGTTCAACACGTGGCCCTCGGCTTCCAGCTGTTCCAATCCTTCGCGCACAGCCAGGTCGGTGGAGCCAAAATTGACGATTGCGATGCGGGACAGGTCCGAGCGGGTGGTGATGACAGGCTGCGGAAGATGTTCGGCCGAGCCGTCCACTTTTCGTTTGATTCGTTCTAACGATTCTGCGTGTATGCGACCGTCTTCTGTGTATCCGCCAGTGTCTGTGTGGGACGTACCGCGCGTGAAATACGACCCCTTTTCCGGATGCGTGCCCGGATAGGTGCGATACGGGATGCCATCACCGTCCACATCGCGGTAACGGGCGAATTCTTCGATCTCGTCCAGAGCCGCGGCGTCGAGCACCTTGCCTCGGTCAGGCTGGCGCGCATCGTCCCATTCCAGCGCGTCGATGGCCCAGTCGTTCATTCCGATATCCAGATCGCTCATCACAAAGACAGGCGTCTGGTAGCGGTCGGCGGCGTCAAACGCATCAACGGACATTGTGAAACATTCGCCCGGATCGCCCGGCAGCAACATGATGTGGCCGGTGTCGCCGTGGCTGGCATAGGCGCAGGTCAGAATATCGGATTGCTGGGTGCGGGTGGGCATGCCCGTGGACGGCCCACCGCGTTGCACGTTGAACAGCACCAGCGGGATTTCAGCGAAATAGGCCAAGCCAATGAATTCAGCCATCAGCGAAATACCAGGGCCGGACGTGGCAGTAAACGCGCGGGAGCCATTCCAGCTTGCCCCGATGGCCATGCCAACGGCGGCCAGTTCGTCCTCGGCCTGGATGATGGCGGCGTTTAGCGTACCGTCTTCGTTGCGGCGCAGTTTTTCAGCGTGATTTTCGAACCCTTCGACCAGCGACGTGGAAGGCGTGATCGGATACCAGGTGGCCACGGTGGCCCCGGCATAGACGGCGCCCAGACCGGCGGCTTCGTTGCCGGTCATCATGATCTTGCCGTCGGTGCCGTTGGCCTTGCGGGCGCGCACGGCGGCAGACACGTCGATATGGTCGCGCACGTAATCGCGGCCCAGGTGCAGAGCCTTGACGTTCGGTTCCACCAGCTTGGGCTTGGTGCGGAACTGGGCGGCGATGCCCGCTTCGACCACTTCGTTGTCGAGCCCGATCAGTTCGATCAGCGCACCTACGTAAAGCAGGTTCTTGAACAGTTGCCGCTGGCGTGTGTCGGTCCAGTGTTCGGCACATATGCGCGCGATCGGCACGCCGACAACATGGATGTCGTCACGCCCGAAATCACGTTCAAAGGTGCTGTCATAGATCAGCAAGCCACCCGGCACGACCTCAGCCGCGTCGCGTTTGTAACTTTGCGGGTTCATCGCCACCATCACGTCCACTCCGTCGCGGCGGGCGGTGTGACCAGCCTCGGACACGCGGATTTCGTACCACGTGGGCAGGCCCTGGATGTTGGATGGAAAGATGTTTTTTGCGCTGACGGGGATGCCCATGCGGAACAACGTCTTGGCGCAGAGCAGGTTGGCGCTGGCAGAGCCGGAACCGTTGACGGTGCCAAATTTCAGCACGAATTCATTATAGGTCGGCTCAGGCTGCATCTGATTGCTCCTGTGGGGGGATTGGCAGGGCTTTGGCATCGACAAACAGGAACTTCTGCATGTCCCACGCGCCGGTCGGGCAACGTTCGGCACAGAGGCCACAATGCAGGCAGACATCTTCGTCCTTGACCATCACACGCCCGGTGTTGAGATCGCCGGAGACATAGAGCGCCTGTTCGTGGTTCATGGCCGGAACCCGCAGATCTTCTCGCAGGTCGGGTTCGTCGGCGTTCTGGGTGAAGTTGATGCAATCGACCGGACAAATATCCATGCAGGCATCACATTCGATGCACAGGTTGTCGGAGAACACGGTCTGGATATCACAGTTGAGGCAGCGCATGGCTTCGTCGACGGCCTGCTGCGCGTCAAAGCCCAGTTCAACCTCCATCGACAGGTCCCGCAGTGACAGGGCCGGGTCCACATGTGGGACAATACGGCGCTTGTCGTTGGAGATATCGTTGTCATATGCCCATTCGTGGATGCCCATTTTCTGGCTGGCAAGATTCACATGCGGGGCCGGACGGCGCATCAGGTCTTCGCCCTGGCAATGCAGGTCGATCGAAATGGCCGCCTGGTGACCGTGGGCCACAGCCCAGATGATGTTTTCCGGTCCCCAGGCCGCATCGCCGCCAAAGAAAACGCCGGGCCGGGTGGACTGGAACGTGTCCTTGTCCACCTGCGGCTGTTCCCATTCATTGAACTCGATACCAATGTCGCGTTCGATCCAGGGGAATGCATTTTCCTGGCCAACGGCCATCAGCACGTCGTCACACTCCACGACCACATCCGGTTCGCCAGTTGGAATCAGCTTGCGCCGTCCGTCGGTATATTCAGCGCGCATACGTTCGAACACCACGGCGGTGAGCTTACCATCCTCAACGACGAATTCCTTGGGCGAGTGGTTGTCGAGGATCGGGATGCCTTCGCGTTCGGCATCTTCGATTTCCCAATCAGATGCTTTCATGTCTTCGCACGGGGACCGGACGGTGACGGTAACGCTCTCGGCGCCAAGGCGCAGGGCGGTACGGCAGCAATCCATCGCGGTGTTACCGCCGCCGATGACCACAACGCGTTTGCCGATGGTTTCGATATGCTTGAACGCGACAGAGCTAAGGAAGTCAGTGCCAATATGGATGTTTGCGGCAGCCTCGTCCCGGCCCGGTGCGCGCAGATCCTTGCCGCGCGGGGCGCCGGTGCCGACGAACACGGCATCGAAGCCTTCGTCGAGGACAGATTTCATGGAGGTCACTTCGGCGCCGAACCGGGTGGTCAGGCCCATGTCCAGAACGCGCCCTACCTCTTCGTCCAGAACCGCAACGGGCAGGCGGAAGGACGGGATGTTCTTGCGCATCAGCCCACCACCCTGCGGGTCGCGTTCGATCAGCGTGACGTCATAGCCTAGCGGCATCAGGTCCCGCGCCACGGTGAGCGAGGCCGGACCGGCCCCGATCAGCGCAACGCGTTTGCCGTTCTTGACGGTCGGGATGGCAGGCATCAGGTGATCCACCGGGCCGCGATTGTCGGCGGCCACACGTTTCAGACGACAGATGGCGACCGGCTTTTCTTCAATCCGGCCCCGTCGGCAGGCCGGTTCACAGGGGCGGTCACAGGTGCGGCCCAGGATCCCCGGAAACACATTCGATTCCCAGTTGATCATGAACGCTTCGGTATAGCGGCCATGGGCAATGAGACGGATGTATGCGGGAACCGGGGTATGCGCGGGACAGGCCCATTGGCAGTCCACAACCTTATGAAAGTAAGATGGGTCGGATATGTCCGTCTTTTCCATATTCACTCGTCCAGTTATCGCTGCTTGAACATTGACTAGATACTGCCTGTGACAAAAAGACCGGCAACCCCTAAAAAGCCCAATAATGTATTCAAATTCCTGAAACAATTGCCCGAAAAAGTGAACTGTGACAACTACGCCACAGCGTGCGCACCATGCTGCTACGCGGCATCTTCACCCACCTTTCAAGGATGACTCCGCCCCGACGTCAGACCGACGCAAGGACCGAAGGGTTTGCAGGGTGATTGTGAGGAGCCCGGTGTGCCTTAACCCGGTGTCCCGATGTCGAGCGCCAAAGCATGAATTTCTGCCAGAAGGTCCGCGCCCAGTGCTGCATGCACGGCGCGGTGGCGTTGGATCCGCGACTGGCCGTCAAATGCCGCTGCCCGGATACGCACGTTGTAGTGGCTTTCTCCGCCTTCCTGGTATCCTGCATGGCCCCGATGGCTTTCGCTGTCGTCCACCACCTCCAACTCTTGTGGATCGAATGTGGCTTCAAGCCGCTTTCGGATAAGGTCGATCTTGCGCATGGTTGCTGCTCCCCCAATTTTTGCCAACAG
>JAEPNQ010000115.1 GCA_017643305.1 Marinibacterium sp.
ACCAGATGCGCCAATCACCATGCGGATAGTCGGTAAAGCGCTGGTTGATCGTGCTACCGAGTTCGCGGGCCCAATACACGATATCTTCGATGCCCAGCAGGAACAGCAGCGGCGTGGCCTTGATCAGGATCATCCACAGGTTTCCAAGGCCGGGCAGGGCGTAGAGCCACATTTGTGGCACGAGGATGCGCCAGAATGTCTGGCGGCGGGTCATGCCATAGGCTTCGGCGGTTTCCAGTTGCCCGTGTGGTACTGCGCGCATGGCGCCAAACAGAACATTGGCCGCGAAGGCCCCGAAAACAATGGCAAATGTCAGAACAGCTAGAGCGAATCCATACACCTCATGAACCCATTGTGGGGAGGTCGACAAGGGCAGCTTGGCCGCTGCACAAACGATGAAATCATTGCCCTGACGGATCGGGTCGGTCCAGTCGGGACAGAGGATCTTGTGACGGGTCCACTCAAACGCCTGATCCAGCGCGATCACGAAAAACAGGAAAAACGCAATGTCCGGCACGCCCCGGACAATGGCGATATAGCCCTGGCCGATCCAGCGGATGGGGGGAATGTGGCTGCGGGCCGACATGGCCCCAAGGAACCCGAACCCCAGCGCGACGGGCGCAGTGATGGCCAACAGTGTCAGCACCGTCAGCACTGACCAATACAGGCTCATATGCTTGCCCGTGGTCAGGTAGCATGCAAACCATTGAAAGGTGCCAAGCGTGTCGGGATCGGTGCAGAAGCTGAACATCGGGCCTCGGGCAGAGGCCCCCGCGCGGTGCGCGAGGGCCGAAAGGTCTTACCAGTTGCTGGCAACTTCCCATTTGTTGATCAGCGCGTTCAGGCTGCCATCGTCCTTCATGGACTGGATCGCCGCGTCAAACTTGGCTTTCAGTTCCCCATCGGATTCGCGCACGCCCAGACCGACGCCACCGCCGATCATTTCTTGGCGCTCCAGGATGACCAGGCCTTCTTCTTCGGCGAAGGGTGCCAGATAGGCCTGATCCGCCAGAACTGCATCCGCTTCGCCATTGCGCACGGCGGCTACGGTTTCTTCAGGCGTCGGGAATTCCACCAGGGTCCAGCCCTTTTCCGCGATGAACGCGGCCTGAATGGTGGCGGACTGGGCTGCAATTACGCCGCCGGTCACGTCCAGATCGGCCGAGCTGGCCAGGTAGGAGGACGGATCAGGCGGGGTGTAGGCCTGGGTGAAATCAATCACTTCGTCGCGTTCGTCGGTGATCGACATGCCCGCGATGATGGTGTCATAGTTGCCGGACACCAGGTTCGGAATGATCGAGTCCCAGTCATTGGTGACCCATTCGCAGGTCAGCGAGGCGCGCTTGCACAGCTCATCGCCCAGCTCGCGTTCGAAGCCATCAACTTCGCCGTTGTCGTTGATGAAGTTCCACGGAGGGTAGGCGCCTTCGGTGCCCATGCGCACCGTGTCTGCAGCGGTGGCCATGCCAGCGGCAAGCGCCAGCGCAGCGGTGGTTAGGATGAGTTTTTTCATTTGTTTCACTCCCTTGGTTTGGTTCTTGTTTACGGTCAGGCCGCGCGGGTGGAACTGAGAAATCCTTGCAGCCGTTTTGATTTTGGTGCGCCGAAAAACATATCGGGCGGGCCTTCTTCTTCGATCAGACCTTGATGCAAAAACACAACATGATCAGATACATCTGCGGCGAGCTTCATGTCATGGGTGACGATCAGCATGGTCCGGCCTTCGGTGGCGAGATCCTTGATCACCTTGACCACCTCCTGCTCCAGTTCAGGGTCGAGCGCCGAGGTCGGTTCATCAAACAGCAGCGCCTCGGGCTCCATGCACAGCGCGCGGGCGATGGCGGCGCGTTGTTGTTGGCCACCAGACAGTTGTGCAGGCCAGACATCGCACTTGTCACCGATACCAACCTTGGCCAGGTATTCGCGTGCTTTTTCCTCAACTTCGTCCCGGTCGCGTTTTAAGACGGTAACGGGGGCCTCCATCACATTTTGCAGCACGGTCATGTGGGACCACAGGTTGAACTGCTGGAATACCATGCTCAGATTTGTGCGGATGCGCAGGATCTGGCGGGGATCGGCTGGGTGCCGGGCGGGGCCCTTGCCGGCCCATGCCACCGGCTCGCCCTTGAAGCGGATGTCTCCCTGCTGGCTGTCTTCCAACAAGTTGGCACAGCGCAAAAGGGTGGATTTGCCCGATCCTGACGACCCGATCAGCGAAACGACATCACCGCGCCGCGCCGAAATGGACACCCCGCGCAGCACTTCAAGCTGCCCAAAGCTCTTGTGGAGATTGTCGATCTGGATGACAGCGATGTCGTCAGTCAAGTCCGGGCCATGTCCTTTAGGGCTGTTAGCGTTCAAATAGGGCGCAGTTTTTGCGGTTTGGCAATGTCGAATTTGAACCAGTTGGTAAAATTGACCCAAAGGAACGTGGCCCGAGACAGGTGCAGTCAGGCGGCTGTTGCCTGAGGGGCGGGCGGTGTGGGCACGCTTAGGTAATCTTCTGCTGGGATGCTGATCAGATCGCGCAGATGCAAAAGGGAGCGTTCGCCGTCGCTCAGTCCGGCAATGGCAGCGCGTGTGGCCTGGGCCAATGCGGCGGCATCGCGGCCGGGTGCGGTTATATAGGGCAGGCCGGGTGTGGGGGCCGTCTGCTCCACCACTTGCAGGTTCTGCGCAATCGGGTCGTGCGCCAAGAGGATGTTCCATGTCACCGCGTCGATGGCGGTTAGGTCGGCGTGTCCCTCGGACACGGCGGCGGCAGAGGCGGCATGCGCACCGGTCTGCAGATACCTGCTGAATGTCACGCGGCCGGTGGCATGTATCATGGGCGCGGCCCAGCCGGATTGTGACAGGGGCTCATTGAAGGCGAAAACGCTGCCCGCGAAATCTTCGAGCGTTTTGGCGGGGTGGTCAGTGCGGGCGAGAAAGACCGAATAATAGTGGCCCGGCGGCGTATCAGACAGCCCAAAATCCGGCGTGCCGACCAACTGCACCTTGCCATGCAGATGCGCGCGATAGGGGTAGCCGCAGGTCTGTGACAGAAGCAGGTCGGGAGACATCCAGATATGCCACATATCTCGATCGCGGGTCAGGGCGTTGGGGCCGTGGCCAAGATGATCGCGGATTGCCTGCCAGTACCTATCATTTGCCGCGCGCAAAGCGGGCGGATCGTACATGCCGAGCGCGGTGATCATCCTCCAGCGGCCTGACGTGCGAGGGCGCTGTCTACGTCGGAGACGCCCAGCAGGCTGGAGATCAGCCGCATCAGCGCGTTTTCTTCTTCTGCGCGTGCGCCATCGGCCACAACCACGGACCAAGCGGCCTGTACCACGGCACGCCGGTCTTCATAGGCCACCGCATCCTTGATTGCCCGTGTGAAACGGACCGTATCGGGGGCCTCGGCTTCCAGTGTTTCGGCATCGCGCCGCAAAGCTGTGGCCTCGAACGGACCCAGCCCGTAGCGGCGCGCGGCGATGCGGTCGATCTGGTCGACCTCGGCAGCGGCATATTCCCCATCGGACCGCGCGATGCGCACCAGCAGCGCGGTCAACGCCAGCCGGGCGTCCGGGTCGGGCAGGGGGGCCGGGTCAGGCGCGGTCAGGCGGCGCAGAAGGTCACCGAACATGCAATTACTCCTTTTCCAGCCGGGCGCGAGCGCGTTCGCGGGCGGTGTCGGCCTGCGCGCGGGTCAGTCCCATGGCCAGCCGCGCCTCTTCCACGATGCGGAGTTCGTTTTCCTGCTGACGTCCGTCAGCCAGTACGACCTCCCACAACGCGTCCAGCGTGGCGAGCCGCATTTCGATCCCGGTCGTGGAACGGATCAAACTGGCAAACGTGTCGGTTTCTGGGGCCGCTGCATGCAGTTTTTCACAGGTGGCGCGGATTTTGGCGGCCTCAATCGGGCTGTGCTGAAACTGCCTGGCGAGGATCCGGTCGATCAGGCTGATTTCCTCCAATTGATAGTCCCGGTCCGATTTCGCCACCCGGACCAGCAACGCGCCTAGCGCCAGTTCCGCGTCCGGATCAGGCAAGTCGGGTTCCGGGTTCTGTGCCCGGAACGCGTGAAAGAGTTTACTGAGCATGCTGGAAACCCTGTCGCTGGGGTTGAAGGTTAGCCATCATACCCTTCGATGATCGCTAGGTCACCGGTGGAGACCGGAGCGCGGATGGAAATGGCGTGCTGGTAGGCGTCGCTTTCGTAACACTCAACGGCAGCTTCGTAGCTGGGAAATTCGATCACCACTGTGCGAGCGCGCATCTGGCCTTCGCGGATTTCCTGCTTGCCGCCCCGTACCATGAATCGCGCGCCATACTCGGCAAACGCGATGGCGTTGGCTTCCTTGTATTTTTCGTAAACCTTGGGATCGTCCACGTCCACATGTGCAATCCAGTACCCTTTGGCCATACTGCACTCCTCGTATGTTTATGGTACCACGATAACACATGCACCGAAAATTCCAATTGTGCGCCTTCGGCGCGCTTAACGTCTCGTCCAAGAGCCTTCGGCGGTTGTCCTCGGTGGCCTCCGGCAGGGATATTTGGAGCAAGAGGAAGATGCGCTTCTTGGCTTCCTCTTGCTGAAATATCCTCGGGGGTCCGGGGGTGACACCCCCGGTCCTGCGGGTCAGACCAGGCGCGAAGTTTCTTTGGCTGCCCGCACGAAATCGGCAAACAGCGGGTGCGGATCGAAGGGTTTGGATTTCAGTTCGGGGTGAAATTGCACGCCGATATACCAAGGGTGGTCTGCACACTCGACGATCTCTGGCAAGCGGCCATCGGGGGACATGCCAGTGAATTTCAGGCCGACCTTTTCCAGTTGATCGCGGTATTTGATGTCCACTTCATAGCGGTGGCGGTGGCGCTCCTCGATGGCCGTACCACCGTAGACCTGCGCCACTCTGCAGCCTTCGGTCAGCACCGCGTCATAGGCCCCCAACCGCATCGTGCCGCCCTTATCGTCGGTGGCAGAGCGCCGGACTGTATAATTGCCCTGCACCCACTCTTTAAGGTGGTAGACCACCGGTTCGAACCGTTTCTGCCCGGCTTCGTGGTCAAATTCTTCGGACCCCGCCTTGGACATGCCCGCCAGGTTGCGGGCGGCTTCGATCACTGCCATCTGCATACCCAGGCAGATGCCCAGATAGGGCACCTTGCGTTCGCGGGCAAACTGGGCGGCCTTGATCTTGCCCTCGGTGCCGCGTTCGCCAAAACCGCCGGGGATCAGGATGGCGTGGTAGCCTTCCAGATGCGGGGCGGCATCCTCGCGTTCAAAGATTTCTGCATCGATCCATTCGGCGCGCACCTTGACCCGGTTGTGCATGCCGCCGTGGGTCAGTGCCTCAGCAATGGATTTATAGGCATCTTCGAGCTGGGTGTATTTGCCGACAATGGCAACCTTGACTTCGCCTTCCGGGTTGTAGATCCGGTCTGCCACGTCTTCCCATTTGGATAGGTCCGGGCGCGGCGCGGGCGAGATCTGGAACGCGTCCAGCACCGCCTGATCCAACCCTTCCCGGTGATAGGCGAGCGGGGCTTCGTATATGGATTTAAGGTCCTGCGCGGCAATCACCGAATCCGGACGCACGTTGCAGAACAGCGCCAGTTTTTCCCGTTCCTTCGTGGGGATGGGGCCTTCGGAACGGCAAACGAGGATATCCGGTGCCAGCCCGATGGAGCGTAGTTCCTTGACCGAATGCTGGGTGGGTTTTGTCTTCAGCTCGCCACTGGCCTTGATGAAGGGCAGCAGCGTCAGGTGCATGAAGAGACATTGGCCGCGCGGTTTGTCCTGGCTGAACTGGCGAATGGCTTCAAAGAATGGCAGGCCTTCGATATCGCCGACCGTACCGCCGATTTCGCACAGCATGAAATCGACCTCATCTTCGCCGATGGAAATGAAATCCTTGATCTCATTCGTGACGTGCGGGATCACCTGAATGGTTTTGCCGAGGTAATCGCCTCGACGTTCCTTTTCCAGAACCGTGGAATAGATCCGTCCTGAACTCACGCTGTCGGTATTGCGGGCTGCCACACCGGTAAAGCGTTCGTAGTGGCCCAGGTCCAAGTCGGTTTCCGCGCCATCGTCGGTCACGAACACTTCGCCGTGTTCAAATGGTGACATCGTGCCCGGATCGACGTTTAGATAAGGGTCTAGTTTGCGCAGACGCACGGAAAACCCGCGTGATTGAAGGAGCGCGCCAAGGGCCGCCGAAGCCAGTCCTTTACCAAGTGAAGAGACAACGCCGCCGGTTATGAAAATGAAACGTGCCATGCCGCAGGCAACTCCCCGTGAATGTCAGTCCTGACGTGTGGGAATCAGTTCAGATTCACCTACACCACGGGACTCCATCAGTAATGCATTGCTGATCGCGAGGCAAGGGGACCGCAACATGATGTTGCGTCAATTGCGCACAGATCAAGGTGTAGTGGTGTCAGTCAGCCCTCGGAAGCGGGGCCTCGCCATCGGCGCTGGGCGGCAGCAAGTCTTCGCCCGACAGACCCGGCAGCGTTGCCGGTTCGTCGGATGTTTGCGACGGTCCGCTGGGCGTGACGCGGTCGAGCACCGAGCCGCCAGCGGAATTCTTTGCTGCGATGATAGTCAGCGCGATCGAGGTGCAGATAAACGCAATCGCCAAGATCCACGTCAGTTTGCCCAAGGCCGTGGCCGCCGCGCGGCCCGAAACGGCCCCGCCGCCACCGGATCCCATGCCCAGGCCGCCGCCTTCGGAGCGCTGCATAAGCACGATCGCGATCAGGCCGAGGGCCAGAAACAGGTGGATGATGAGGACGACGTTTTCCATGGGACCCCAGCGCTTGATGTTCCGGGCGCTATGTAGGGGCAATTGATCCGGGGGGCAAGGCGCGAAGTGAACTGTGTTGACCGGACAGTTGGGGCTGGACAGGCGGGGGGGCAAGAACGCATCTTGTTTGCATGCCACATGACGATCACGACCACCCGCATACCTTGTTGCCGCCAGACCCCGCGCTGCGGGTCAAGGCTCTAGAAACAATCTTGACGCGAAAGGGTCTGATCGACCCTGCAGCGCTGGATGAGATTATCGACACCTATGAAAACAAGATTGGTCCAAAGAACGGTGCGCGGGTCGTCGCGCGGGCCTGGAGTGACCCGGAGTTTCTGGAGGCGTTGCGCGCAGACGCCACGGCCGTGGTCAAGGATATGGGGTTTTATGGCCGCCAGGGTGAGCACATGGTGATCGTGGAAAACACGCCAGATGTGCACAACATGGTCGTCTGTACCTTGTGTTCCTGTTACCCTTGGCCACTGCTGGGCATTCCACCCGGCTGGTACAAATCCGATGCCTACCGCGCCCGCGCTGTGAGGGAGCCGCGCAAGGTGCTGGCCGATTTTGGTGTCGGCTTGGGCGACAACACGGCTGTGCGCGTCTGGGATTCGACGGCGGAGGTGCGGTATCTGGTCATTCCGATGCGCCCTGACGGTACTGACGGGCTAGATGAAGACGCTCTGGCCGGGCTGGTTACCCGTGACAGCATGATCGGCACTGGTCTGGCGGTGGCGCCATGACCCGCGTGCATGATATGGGCGGGCGCTATGGCGATGGTGCGGTAGTGCCCGAGGATGAAAACGGCCCGGTGTTTCCCAAGGATTGGCACGGGCGTGCACTGGCGGTGACGCTCGCCTGTGGATCGCTGGGACAGTGGAACATCGACATCTCGCGCCACGCACGCGAACAACTGAGCCCGCAGGATTACACGCGGTTTTCTTACTATGAGAAATGGATTGCCGGTCTGGCCGATCTTCTGGTCGAAACAGGCGTCCTGACACAGGAAGATCTGGCGGGTGAGGGACCCGACGGGCCGCATCCGCTTGCCGACCGCGCGATGAAGCCTGAGGCAGTGAAACAGACGCTGGTCAACGGTGGCCCAGCGGACCGCGACAGCAACATCGCGCCGCTTTTTGAACCGGGGCAGGCGGTGCGCACGGCGCGTCCGGCCGGAAACCGGCTGGTGGATGGCGGCCACACACGCCTGCCGGCCTATGCCGCGGGGGCTACGGGTCGGATCGTGCGGTTGCATGGCAGCCACGTGCTACCCGACAGTTCCGCGCACCGATTGGGAGAGGCGCCTGAGCCGCTTTATGCCGTGGCATTTCCGGCTGCTGAGCTGTGGACTGATCCGGAGCATCCGGGTGACGAGGTGGTGCTGGACCTTTGGCAGAGCTACCTGCACCCGGCATGAAACCCGAACCGGTATTTGATCAGCCCTGGCATGCACAGGTTTTCGCGCTGACCGTGCATCTGAATGAAAGCGGACGGCTGGACTGGTCGGATTGGGCGGCGCGGTTCGGCGCTACGTTGAAGAAGCACGGGGTTGCGAAGGAGCTGAATGGCGGTGAGGATTATTTCGCGGCCTGGCTGGAGACGTTGGAGGGCGTTCTGGCCGAAGAAGGTGCAGCGTCACCCGAGGAAGCTTTGGAGATGCGGGGCGCGTGGGAGCGGGCGTATCTCGAAACGCCGCATGGTGAACCTGTACAGCTCAGATCATGAAGGCGCGCAGATTATTCCTTGAATGATCTGCAACCAGGGAAACCCACTGAACTTCTTGTCCGTCCCGTCAAACGAACACAATTACGCTTTGCATGCCGTCTGCGATCAGGCGCCCATCGCTGGACCAAATCCGCATCACCTGGCTGGAATACCCGTTCGCGGCGGCGATAACCTCGGATTCCACGTGCCACCATCCATCTTCGGTCGTCAGGTCGGTATCGGTCAGATTGAACATCCATTTCACGGAACTGTTCGGTCCCAGCCGGGGAAACAGGGGAAACACAGCCGGGGGCAGGATATCGCCGATGCAAAGCAGCGGGACGATCCCATCCCGCGACGCCGGATCCTTGTGCCGGGCCCAGCCGCGCAGATAGCCCCGTGTTGCTCCCATTCCGGGCAGGGCCCCTTCGATCAGTCGAAGGTCAAAATTGTGCTGGAAACTTGGTGCCATCGATTGGGCAGGCTTGGGGATCATGTGAGGGGTATCCGACGGGTTCGGAGCGTCGGGTGCCCTGTTTTCGACATGGATGCTACTGTCCCGGCTGACGCCAAAGCTGAAATTCCCGGTGGCGACCACCTGACCATCGATTGTCGCGCGGGCCTCTACGGTTGTGATGTTACGGCCCTGCCGCAGCACCGTGGCCCGGAAAGTGGCAGGTTCGGTGACCGGACCGGTGAAATCCACCAGCGCGGATCGCAGTGGCGGCAGGTCCGGCAGTGTCCGCAGGGCAGTTTCCAGCAACAGCGCGGCTGTCAGCCCGCCAAAAGTTGTGCGCCCCTGTTTCCAGTTTTCCGTGACGGTGGCCTGAAGACCGCTTTCCGTAGGCAACAGGGTAGCAAGAGTTTGCGCAAGTGAGTCCTGTGTCATACCAGCTACTTATCTATTGCACCGCGAAACGCACCTGTGACGCTTCGTCAGTCGTCCACATAATCCATGTGGGATTGACCGCTCAGTGCGCGGCGCATGTGGCTCCAACTCAGCCCAACGCCCAGAACAATGCTCAGGGCAAGGATGCCTAGCCAAACGTTTATGTCGTCATTTTCAAGCGACAGAAGGCCGAAATCGTAGAGCACCCACAAAAGCGCACCTACAACGGCAACGACCAGGAGCATGCCGAAGCCGCCGATCGACCGGATCGTGGCGCGGGCATAGACGATGTATACGATCAGCAGGATCAGCCCCAGCAGCACGGCCAATGACAGGTGGTTTTCATAGTTGGCAAGAGTCCAGCGGACATAGTTCCAGTCCGTCGGATTGTAGGTCACCGCTAACAACACAAAGGCGAAAACCCAGCGCAGGAACACGCCCATAACCCAAAGCCCCGATTACTGCGCAGAGGATCGCGGAAACAAAGCGCGCTGTCCAGCCCTGCGGCATCGCAACCGGATTTTCCCGTTTCCCTGTTGCATAGTGCTCGTTATACCGGCGCTTGTTCTCAACACCGGAAGGACAGAACTTGGCAAATGTTGTCGTGGTCGGCGCCCAGTGGGGCGACGAGGGAAAGGGCAAGATCGTCGATTGGCTGAGCGAACGCGCAGATGTGATCGCGCGGTTCCAGGGCGGTCATAATGCCGGTCACACGCTGGTGGTCGATGGGGAAGTCTACAAGCTGCATGCGCTGCCGTCGGGTGTGGTGCGGGGCGGCAAGCTGAGCGTCATCGGCAACGGTGTTGTGCTGGATCCCTGGCACCTGATCGACGAAATTGAAACGGTGCGGGCACAGGGCGTGACGATTTCGCCCGAGACGCTGATGGTGGCCGAGAATACACCGCTGATCCTGCCCATCCACGGCGAATTGGACCGGGCAAGGGAATCGCAAAAATCGGTTGCCAAGATCGGCACCACCGGTCGCGGGATCGGCCCGGCTTATGAGGACAAGGTGGGCCGCCGTTCCGTCCGCGTTGCCGATCTTGCGGATAAAGCGACGCTGGAGGCGCGGGTGGATCGCGCCTTGGGGCATCACGACGCGCTGCGTCGGGGTCTGGGTTTGGACCCGGTAGACCGGGACGCGCTGATTGCCGAGCTAAATGAGATCGCGCCGAAGGTTTTGGAATACGCGGCACCGGTCTGGAAGGCGCTGAACGAAAAACGCCGCGCGGGCAAGCGCATCCTGTTTGAAGGCGCGCAGGGGGCGTTGCTGGATATCGATTTCGGAACTTATCCGTTTGTGACGTCGTCCAATGTGATTGCTGGTCAGGCGGCCACGGGCGTGGGGATTGGGCCAGGGTCGATCGATTTCGTTCTGGGTATTGTGAAGTCCTACACCACGCGTGTGGGTGAAGGCCCTTTCCCGACTGAATTGGACGACGCGGACGGGCAAAAACTGGGCGAGCGGGGGCATGAGTTCGGCACGACCACTGGGCGCAAACGGCGATGCGGCTGGTTTGATGCGGTGCTGGTGCGCCAGACATGTGCGACGTCCGGTGTGAACGGCATTTCGCTGACCAAACTCGATGTGTTGGACGGTTTCGAGATGCTGCGGATCTGCACCGGGTATGAGCTAGATGGCACGCAGTTGGATTACCTTCCGACAGCGGCAGACCAACAGGCACGGTGCACACCGATCTACGAAGAAATGCCAGGCTGGTCAGAATCGACCGAAGGCGCGCGCAGTTGGGCTGAGTTGCCGGCGAACGCGATCAAATATGTGCGGCGGATCGAGGAACTGATCCAGTGCCCGGTGGCAATGCTTTCCACCTCTCCGGAACGTGAGGACACGATCCTCGTCACAGACCCGTTTGCAGACTGATGGCCTTGTCTTACAAAGCCCGCCGCCGCTGGTCGCTGGTGATACTGCTGGTGGGTTTGCCAGTATACATCGTCAGCGCGGTCACGATCATGAACTGGCTGGATCGGCCACCCTTATGGTTGGAATTGCTAATCTACATTGCGCTGGGCGTGATCTGGGCGCTGCCGTTCAAGATGGTCTTTCGTGGGATCGGTCAGACGGATCCGGATAAGAAGTAGGGCAATTCATGAATGAATTGCCTGCGAGTTGTCGACAAATAGCACGGCAGTCAGTAGCCGGGCATTTACAGGTATCACTGTC
>JAEPNQ010000014.1 GCA_017643305.1 Marinibacterium sp.
ACCCCCGCTTCCTGAGCGACGCGTTGTAGCTGGACCAGTTCGTCGTGCGATAGCGGCGGGAGATGGCTTGCTCATGCACCGCATCTAACGCCATGGATTCACGAAGTGAATCCTTGGTCGTCAGACTTTTGCAACAACGCCGCGTCGAAGGCAAAAGCGGGTGCGGTTGGCAGGACTGGACGCACAACGGCGGTCAGGATTGCCGCCAGCAGCGCACCACGCGCACCGGCATCCACAAAGCCTTCACAGCCGCGTCGGGGACAAAACGTTTGGCATGAGCGGCCATCAAAGGACCCTCTGGCGTACCCAACGCGTCGGCAGCTTTGCGGTAAAGCAGCTTGGAGGCTTCAAGGTCTGTCGCCACTTCGCCCAGCATCCACTGGATTCCGTCAAGACCGAGGTTCTTGCTTCCGAACATCTTACGGTTCTTGGAATAGGACAGCGCGGTATCTAGAGCGGCTTGCATTAATCCACAAACCCAAGGCAAGATCGAACGCTGGCACCAAACCATGAAGAACCGTGTCCTCTTGGAAAATTACTTCCTGCCCAGCGACCTGGAACGCCAGATCGGGGCGTTCGTCGATCACTACAACAACCATCGCTACCACCAGAGCCTGGACAACCTGACCCCCGCCGACGTCTATCACGGCCGCGGCGCGAAGATCCTGAAGATGAGAGAGGAGATCATGAAACAGACAATCAGAAAACGCCGGTTGCAGCACCAAGCCGCTGCCGCCTAAACTCAAACAGAAACCGAACCAGAGCCTCCGTTACGATACAGCCTCAGCTCTCCGAAAAACCCTGACGACGGACACTGCGGCAGTAAGACTGCCACGGTAAATACCTAAACTGGGTCAAATCAAATAGGTACTGGTTTTGAACTCCACACCCAGCCGGAAAATCTCTCGGGTAGCGATCAGCTACATCAGTCATCTGTTGCTAAATGATAGCGCCATTGCGGAACGGGATACTGTGACGTTATCTACGACCGGATCGGTCTCAACACCGCTTACGTCCAACCACGCTTACCCCGGAAAACGGCTACGGCGAAAGTTTCAATGCTAGGTTTTAGGGCAAGCTGCTTGACGGCGAAATCTTCTGTACCCTGCGGGAGGCCCAAATCCTGATCGAGCAATGGCACATTCACTACAAAACGGTCAGGCCGCATAACCCATTGGGATATCGTCCGCCTGCGCCGGAAATCATCGTGCCAATGGACCAGAGGCCCACGATCCACTAACAATCAAACTGGAACACCCTGTGGGGGCACGTCTAGGGGGCCCAGGATGAAAGAGCAACAGTTTGAGCAGGACACGGGAAAAAAACCTGCCGATGTTCTCATCGACATTGTCATCCAATTTTTACTTGCTGTGGTAGTTGGCCTCGTTATGGCCGTAGTGGCCAATAGTTTTGTGGAGGGCGCGCGCTGGTTCTTAAACACCAGCCGGATCGACAGCTTTATCGCCATCCAGCTTGGCGACCATGTATTCAAACTGGATATCTATATCACCCTGGGTATTGCCGCGGTCTTGATTTTCTTGGTGCGGCGTATGCTAGGCATTACCGTCTGGTCCGGTCCTGCAGACAGTATCTATGCCGTGCAGCAAAGCCGTGAACCTCTGGATGTTCGAGTCGGCATGGGCTCAACTATCGCTGCCTTTGTCGTCGCCAGCGGCGGCGGTTCAGTCGGTCAATACGGCCCCCTAGTGCACTTTGGCGCCACCATGATCGAGATCTTACTCAAGTACATTCGCATCAACATTAATCGCCGGGTCTTTATCGCCTGTGGCGTCGCCGGCGCTATATCAGCTGGTTTTAATGCGCCGATCGCCGGGGTGCTTTTTGCCCACGAAGCTCTGTTGCGCCGCCTCTCTATTGGGGCGATTGCCCCCACTGCTGTGACGTCAATCGTTGCTTACGCGGCCAATCAAGCTTTTTTTGTCATCGAACCAACCTTTTCGGTGCCAGACATGTCCATAGAGCTGCGACCGTTAATCCCTTATTTAATTATGACCGCAATCTTGAGCACCGGTAGCGCCATCGCGTACATGGTCGCTATCCGCAAGGGCCGCGATCTCGCAGGCCAGTCTGGCTGGTCTATGACCCAGCTTATGTGCAGTTGTGTGCTGGTCGTTGGCACAGTCGGAGTGTTTTTGCCCGATGTTACTGGGTTGGGACTTGTTCAGGTGAATCAGATGATTGGCGCCGAATTCAACCTGGGCATGCTGCTGATATTGTTATTCGCGAAAATCTTTGTCACCGCTTACTGCTTAAATGCCGGCTTCTTCGGCGGCGTTTTTGGCCCGGCCCTGTTTGTGGGCGCCAGCACCGGGGCAATTGCTGCCTATCTGGCCATCGCCACAGGCTTGGATCCGCACCTTAGCTTTGTACTGCCTGTGGCAGCAATCGCCGCCGTGGGGGGGGCAGTTATCGGCGCACCGCTTACAGTGATCATGATCGTCATCGAACTGACCGGCAGTTATGCCTATGGCCTTAGCGCTATGCTCTGCGTCATTCTGTGCTCAATATTGACCATGCGTTTCTTTGGCTTGTCCTATTTCGACCGGCAGTTGCTGGATCGGGGCATCGACCTAAGCCTAGGGCAGGAGCATATTGAATTGTCGCTAACACCGGTGCAGGAAATACAAGGTGGAGAGTTTGTACGGCTCAGCCAGCAAACCTCTGTGGCTGAGGCCCGGCAGGCGTTGATCGACGCCCAAGCCACTGAAGCCTACGTGTGCGATGACCACGGACAGTTGCTTGGCAAAATCAACATCCACAGCCTGACCCACGCCAGCTCTCTAGAACAGGTCATGGATGATAATCCAACAACATTGGCCGTGGACGATAATCTGTCCACGGCTATGACCAAGGCCAGTACTTTTGTTGGTGAGAGCATTCCAGTGATTGATAATGGTAAACTCGTGGATGCCCTCAGCGAAGGCGATATTTTCAACAAGGTTCTTCAGATACAGGCGGGCTTGAGGCAACAATGATAGTACGAAATGTGCATTCGCCTCAGCGAATTGGGAGGCTGAAAAAAGCATGGGTCGCTTTACTCCGGACACAGCACAAGCCTCAAAATAGGCTTGTGAAAAATGGGTTCCAAACCGTGGAATTGGTTTCGTTGTTCGTCGTCAGGGATTTGTGACAGATAGCTACCGGAAATAATCAGGTCTTTGTTGCGGCAGACAATGTGTCACCGTCAGCCTGGGCTGCGACAAGAGAGCATCAAATCGTATTCCCATCACGAACGCGTCAGGCGAGTTTGGCATCACGGCACGGCATTATGGGCCGTCTGAACGGGTAGAAAAGGACGGTTATCGCCTGACACTTTTGATGAAAAAGTCGAGTGACTGCATCCCACGTCTAAAGCCGGGGGCTTCCTGCGTCGCTGGCCTGAGCCGGCGGGCGTACCATTGAACATGAGGTTGCAGTCACACCAATTCCAACTAGGCTCAGCTAGGCCAGCAAAGCTGTCCCTTATGCCGCTCATAGACAGCGCCACCCAGTGAGAGCAGCGGTTCGATTTAGTTTGAAGTGGCTTCGTTTGGAGAGGCTGCGATCTTGGTTGAAGTGGTTGAAAACGGAAGAGTGAACAGCGGCGAATTTCTGTAAACTTCGCATTCGGCGGCAGCGAGAAATGGCCCATTCTCATCGTCGAAACAGTAAGTGTGAGTTTTCAACTCGGTTGTTTAGCCAGCGCCCTGTTTCACGTTTTGAAGCGTTGCCGATCTCCCGCATCACCGCTTAGTAAGAACGTAGCCTGTCCGTTACGATGGCCTCTGGCTGACCGTACCGCTTCATCGCTTTCTTCAGTAAAAAAGGGCCGCATCGCGATCCCGGCGCTGCGTGACATAGCTTTCCAGCACCTCTCCTTAATGGTCCACGGCGCGCTACAGCTAGTGTTGCACTCCATTGATCTTCACGAAAACCTCATCCAAATGCCACTTCCAATTCGAATAAGCACGAAGCTTCTGGATTCTATTTTGGCGGATTTCTTTGGCGAACATCGGGCCAAACCTGTTCCACCAGAACCGGATTCTTTCATGGCTGACATCGATGCCGCGTTCATGAAGAAGATCTTCCAGGATTCGAAGAAAGAACGGAAACCGAACATACAGCATCACCGCCAGGCGGACGATCTTAGGGGTCGTGTTGAAGTAGCGAAACGGGGATTTCATAAGCATATCTCGAAGCTACTTCCCAGCCCCAATCGTCTCAAGCCGATTTAATCTGACACCTCTCAGGCCAGCTATTCAATAACAATCAAACCAGACCCGTCAGATCAGGTTACCCATTGTCGTCGGTCGAATGATCCACGGGTAAGTGACCTTCTTTGATCTCGCGCCGCCAGGCCAACCAACGAAAGGTGAAAGCGATAATTCCGATGCCAATAAGGCCAAGGGCGATTTTCATTGGAGTGAGTAAAGAAAGCGCGCCCGCCTTTTCGCCAAAGATCGGTAATGAAATGATTAACAGCCCGGCAATCGCTAGAAAGGCGCGGATCCTTGAACAGGTTCGGCAGGATGCGGTTTGCGTTTTGGGGCCGGAGCGTCGGAAAAACATCGTGTCTCTGGTGTCATTACCTGGTGGTTTGGGTCTTGTTATAGCGTCGGCGGGCCTGTGATGTGGTTTTCCCACGTGCGCGCGATTGGTCCATCGCGGTTTCTAAGGTGCGGATGAAGGCCATGTTATCATAGGCCGCTTCTTTTAGCGCGGCGATAAGATCGGCGCCCTGTGTCCCATTGGGCGGGGGGAGACTGTCGAGAAAT
Source organism: Marinibacterium sp. (assembly GCA_017643305.1). Classification (GTDB taxonomy): domain Bacteria; phylum Pseudomonadota; class Alphaproteobacteria; order Rhodobacterales; family Rhodobacteraceae; genus HXMU1420-2. The sequence goes on from JAEPNQ010000014.1 coordinate 4,776, forward strand.
TGACGGCGCGTTTCGCCAAGAATGAGCATTCCCTCGACATTGCCGGATGTAGCTGCGGCACGAATGCGGCGATTTAGTTTGCGCAGGTGTTGAACAGCGTCGGTCATGCGTGCGATCCCGTCATTGCATGTTTTTTCTTTTTGCAATTTGCTCCAACGTCACCAGCATAGGATAGCAGATCTTAGTTGAAGTTTGGCCTGCGAACTGCGTTGTCGCTCTGGCAAAGGAGGACAGGGGTAAAGACTGTGCAATTCAACGTTCGATCGTGAGTAAAGATTGTTAAAGGTGGGGATAAGAATTTTGCCGGATATTGCCGGCTGCAAATGTCGACTTCGCTCTGCGGCCCTTGGATTGGACACTTATCAGGTGTTATGGTATCATTTGACAATATCCTGTTTTTAGGCCCGACCCAGTGCTGGAACCGAACCTGTCCTTGCCCGTTGCCGCTTTTCGTCCTAACCGAGTGGAGTTGGGCGCGGTGCAGGCCGCTTCACAAGCAAGCCATGCAAAGACCATGCCGGATTTACGCCAGACGCTTGAGGGCGTCATTCCAACGAGCGCATCCGACCAGGGCAAGCGATTGGGACAGCGCGCCTATGCCACGATTTTTCATCCGGCGCTGGGTCCCTCGACCGAGATTACCGAAAACTTCTTGATGGCGCGTGCCCTTTTGTCGCCGACTTATATACATGACAGCGCGGCGACGCGCATGGCGCGGGTGTCGACTATGCCCAATCGAGTGATGCCACACTTTGGGGGGGCTGTCGACGTTTGGGCCTGATCCAACGGCGCCCCGCATTGATCCGTCGGCTTAATCGTCAAAACTGTCCAACAGGCTTATTTCCAAATCGGGAAGGTCGGTGATCCATTCCCCGTTCTCGATCTGCTTCCAGGTCCAGGTTGCAGGCACGACCATGCTGGGTTTCGAGCGAAGCTGGAAAAAGAATGGCCGGAACACTTTGACGATCAGGTCGACGTTATATTCCTCGGTTCGGGTGCCATCCAGTGCGTTGGAAAACATCCCTTTGATCCGGCGTGGTTCATCGTTTTCCGCACGAGTGATGCGATGATAGGCGTAAGACCTCAGAACCACGTCAGCATCATCCGCTTCGGCCTCGGCCAGAACCCGCAAGAAACTCTCGGCGCTTTGTTCGATCAGATCGGGTGCGATTGCAATATATCGCTCCGACAGGGTTTGCGCGTATTTTTTTGCAAATATGTCAAGGCTGAAGGGCGAAACAAGATAGCGATCCGCGACAATGGCCACAGTCGCCGACACCAGCCATTCCGGGCAATATTTTGACATACGATCACCCATGTTGCGCCAGGCTCAGGTGGGTTGCCCACCGACCTTTGTGCCAACTACCTCCCATGCTTCAATGATTTCGTCAAGCAAGACGATGGCATTTGCAAGGCTGTGATCGGAATCGCGGGCAAAGGCTTTCAGCAGCTCTTGGCGCACGTATTCATAAAGCCGGAAAAGGTTCTCGGCGATCTCCCCGCCACTAGTGAAGTCGAGGCTGGTTTGCAGGATGTATATTGCGGTGAAGGCATTTGTGAATTGCTTGCTAAGCGCCGCATGACTTACGCCGTGATCGGCTATTTTGTGCAAATTCTTGTTTAACTCCTTCATTACAAGCAAGATGGTTGTGTGCGGATCTGCAATGTCATTTACCTGAACCTTATGGTCCTGCATATACGTTAATCGGGCGAGCATAAGGTTCATAGTCTTGGACATCCTAGTCTGATGTGTTCAGTAAGCTAAACGGAATGTTTTCTCGTATGTTTAGTTGCCAAATTGTTGCCGGAGGGTACGAGTGATCATATTCTGGCGGTCGCTAGAGGTGCAGTCGGCGAACAGCGAAACCTCCCGCGCGGCTTTTTCGTCATAGGCGACAAAGCGGACGGCGGAATAGGCGGGGTCAAGGGCCAGGCGGATGGCTTCCCCCCGCTTCAGACGCATTTTCGCTACTCCATTGCTGAACCGCGCCGTCCGCGCGCTTTCGGGCGCGTAGGCGACGAAATACACATCGTCGACCGGGCAGGAATTGCTAATTGTGATGGTCACATCAATCAGGCGGGCTTCCCCGCTTCGATCAAACAGCCCCATCCATGTTGTGATCCCCCCCGCAGCGGCCAATATCATGACAAGGATGATTGCACCGATCACATTGGGTTTCATGCACCTCTCCTTTGGCTTGTTGGCATCTTCTATGCAAGCCGCGTGCCGAGCAGGGCCAGTCTGCAGCGACCTAGCGGGTTTGGTAACTGGATAAGTCAAGTAGACCGTAAGCAGGTGCCAATTTTTCGACACGCCCGCCGGTGATCGTGTGGCATGCCTTTGGAACGTGCCTTGTTATTCTTTATTTAATTTTTTTATAAATCAATATATTAAGTTATTTTTTTATTGTTCTTCCAGCCTTTTTTGGCTGCTTGGTCCGCTTCTTGCCTTGTTTTTTCAAACGCGCACTTGTGCAGTCAGAAGGGGAGCTGGGGTGACCAAAATTTTCTTAGACCAAACAGATTTTGCAGGTGCGCACTCGCTTGCCGATCTGATCTGCAAGCGTGGCCTCGTGGTGGAGTTCGGTGATGGTTGGCCCTCGGAACCCGTCGAAAAGTCGTCCATCCTTGTCCTGTCCGGCGCTGCCGAGGCCCGTCTCGGCGGGACGCAGAAGATGCTTGAAAGAGCGCGCGCTTTGCGACCCCTGCGACTTGTAGTGGTCGACGAGGCCGCTGACCGGTTTTCGATCCGCACAGAGCTGGAAGGCAAGTTGCAACGCCTCGCCCTGCCGGCGGACAAGGCTCAGAGCGCCTATGCGCAGGCAGTGTTTGCAGAGCTGCTGTGTTCCGGTTTGTCGTCGATGATCGCGGCCGATCCGGCCAGCATGCAGCTCATGGCGGTGGCGCAGCGGGTGGCGCAGGCGGATGTAACGGTCTTGATCAACGGGCCGACCGGCACCGGCAAAGAGGTCATTGCGCGGTTCATCCACGCCCATTCCCCGCGCGCAGACAACCCGTTCGTCGCAATCAATTGCGCGGCGATCCCTGAAAACATGCTCGAGGCGATGATGTTCGGTCATGAGAAGGGCTCTTTTACCGGGGCTTCAGTCGCCAACAAGGGCCTGTTCCGCGCTGCTAATGGCGGAACGCTCTTGCTCGACGAAATCTCGGAAATGCCGATTGGTCTGCAATCCAAGCTATTACGCGTGCTGCAAGAACGCTGCGTAACGCCGCTTGGCGCACAAAAAGAGGTCGCAGTTGACGTGCGGGTGATCGCGACGACGAACCGCGACATGCCGGCAGAGGTTCGGATGAATAATTTTCGCGAAGATCTTTTTTACCGGCTGAACGTCTTTCCACTGGAAACCCTGCCGCTGTGCGATCGCCCTTGTGACATCCTGCCCCTAGCAGTAGGGCTGTTGCGCCGCCACGCCGAAAGCCCGGCGATGATCCCGTGGATGACCCCGGAAGCCGTGGATGTGCTAGAACGCCATGCCTGGCCGGGCAATGTGCGGGAATTGGAAAACGTCGTGCAGCGCGCCTTGGTTTTGCATGCGAACCGCTGCATCACCCCGGCGGACATCATCCTCGATACCGGCAGATCGTTGCAGATGCGCCCTGATTGGCTTGATGGCCATTCTCTGTCGACCAAAGGCAAGGAGCGTGTGGCATGACCAATATCAGCGGTCTAAAATACCAGGTCGACCAGACCCACCTGCGGTCTCTCGCAAAATCGCAAGAGGCGCTGGAACCAAGGACTGATAGTCCCGAATTCTCTCAGCGGCTGGTCGATGGGCTGAAATCTTTGGCCTCGGCGCAAAACGAGGCGGCAGCACTGGCCACGGCCTTTGAGGTAGGCACCGAGCAGAACCTAGCCAAGGTCATGATTGCGCAACAGGTGTCCTCGCTTGGCTTTCAGCTGACCCTCAACGTCCGCAATAAGGCGCTTAGTGCCTACAAAGACATCATGAACATGCCCGTTTGACGCATAGCGGCACAGGCAACCAAAAGGAACGGTAGTGATCATGGTAGAAACGACACAGCACCCCCAGATGACCGAGGAGACCGCAATGCGCGGCTCGGCCTTGGTGCCGTCCGGCGGCAATATGCTGGCGAGTTTGAAATCAGTCACGGCGCAACCGGGCTTTCAACGCGCCATGCCCATGATCATCGCGGCGCTTGCGGTGGTGCTGGGGCTGGCCGCCTATCTCTACATGCGCGAACCCGCGCGCACGACGCTGTACGCGTCTCTGTCGGAAGCCGACAAGGCAAATGTTGTGGATGCGCTGACCAATGCGGGCATTGCCGTGTCGCTTGACCCGGCGACCGGCGATGTACTCGTTCCCGTCGGCGACTATCACCGCTCGCGGATGAGCCTTGCCGCTCAGGGCCTGCCCAGTTCCGCGCCCGAAGGCTATGCCGCGCTCAGTGACATCCCCATGGGCATCTCGCGCTCGGTCGAGATGGTGCGCCTGAAACATGCGCAGGAAATCGAATTGGCTCGCTCGATCAACGAAATTTCAGCGGTTCAGGTGGCGCGGGTGCATCTGGCGATACCCGAACGCTCAGCTTTTGTGCGCCGACAGGAACCGCCGACCGCTTCGGTTTTTGTGCAGCTGGCATCGGGGCGGCGACTGGACGAGGGGCAAGTCGAAGCCATCGTGAACCTTGTCTCCACCTCCGTGGCGGGCATGGCGCGGGAAAACGTGACAGTTATCGACCAGGCGGGTCGCATGTTGTCGAAATCACTTGATGATCCCGCCTCGATCCTGACGGATACACAACTGCAACACCGGATGCGGCTGGAAGGCATCTATCGCTCGCGCGTTGAATCGCTTGTTACGCCCATCGTCGGGCCCGGCAATGTGAATGCACAGGTCAATATCGAGATCGATTTCACCCGCAGCGAAGTCACCGAAGAACGTGTCGATCCCGAGGGCACGGCGCTGCGGAGCGAGCAAAACACCTTGGATGTTGCAGCCAATGCCGAGGCGCGCGGTGTGCCCGGTGCCGCCACGAATACTGCACCGACCGAGACTGATATCGCCGACGATCTTGCCGGAGGTGGCGGTACCAGCCAGGGCGAGAACCGCTCCAGCAGCGAATTACGCAATTACGAGGTCAGCCGACGGGTATCGACCACGATGGCGCCCTCCAACCGCATCATCAAGATCGACGCGGCTTTGCTCTTGCGCACCCAGATGATAGTCGACCCCGAAACTGGGCTTGAGCGGCCGGAAACCATGTCGCCCGAAGCCATTGCCGACATCGAACGGCTGGTTAGTAGCGCCATCGGACTGAACCCCGCGCGCGGTGATACACTGACCGTCACTGCAAAGCCTTTTGTTTCGACCCTCGAAGGGGTGTCGGTGTCCTGGTTCCAGACCGACTGGATTCAGCAGATCGCCAAACAATTCGTGACGATTCTTCTTCTTGCGGTCGTCACGCTTGGAGTGATCCGCCCACTTCTCAACCGTGTGCTTGTGCCCTCTGGCGGCGGCGCGATGCAGCATGGCGGGTTGTCCGAGGATGAGGCGGAGGCACTGGAATCCGTCGAGGTCGGTGACGGCGAAACCCTTGAGAACATTAAGGCCAAGCTCAAACCGAAGAAGTCGAACATCTCTTTGGAGATGCTCGATACCGCGAATACCTACGATGACAAGGTCGCTATTATTCGTATGATTGTAGGCGACGAGGCAGGCCGTGTGTCGAATGTGTTCAAGCAGATGATGAAAAAGGAGATGGATCAAAAGGCCTGATTGCCCAAGTTAGGGCTGCTATGCCGATCCATCTACAGCAGGGGAACGAACCAAATGCCCGAAGCAGCCACACCCGCCGAACAGGAGGAAAGTCTGTTCGATACCCTGACGGGTACGCAGAAATCGGCGATCTTGATGATGCTTTTGGGCGAAGACGAAGCTGCCGAGATCCTCAAGAACCTGAGCCCGCGCGAGGTGCAGCACCTTGGCGCTGCGATGTATTCGGTTCAGGGCGTCGATCAGGAAACCGTCAATTTCGTCCTCGACGAGTTCTTGACCATCATCAAGCAACAGACCAGCATCGGACTTGGGGCGGGCAACTACATACGCAACGTGTTGACTAAAGCACTGGGCGGGGACAAGGCGCAATCGGTTCTCAGCCGGATCACCCCGGCCTCCTCGGAGCGGCCGATCGATATACTAGACTGGATGGATGCCCGTGCGATCGCGGAGCTGATCATGGATGAACACCCCCAGATCGTCGCACTGATCGTCTCCTATCTCGACTACGGCTTGGCTGCCGATGTGCTAGGGCTTTTGCCGCATGACCTTCAGCCCGAAGTGGTCTCTCGGATCGCCACGCTGGAAACAGTGCAGCCCGATGCCGTGCGCGAGCTCGAGCGTGTGATGCAGCTCAAGTTCAAGGCCAACACCACCCTGCGGGCCTCGCAGATCGGCGGCGTCAAGGCGGCGGCGAAGATTATGAATTTCACAAAAACCGCGATGGAACAGAGAATCATGAAGGACATCAAAAAGGCTGATAAGGACCTGATGACCGCCATTCAGGATAATATGTTCGTCTTCGACAATCTCGTCATGTCCGACGAGCGTTCGCTGCAGAATCTGCTGCGCTCCATCGATACCGATGTTCTGGTGCTGGCCCTCAAGGGCGCCGACGCGGTGCTCCGCGAAAAGCTCTTTGGCTGTATGTCCACCCGCGCCGCCGCCAATATCAAGGACGAGATGGAGGCGCTTGGCCCGATCCGTCTGACTGAGGTGCAAGAGGCGCAAAAGCAAATCATTGATATCGCGCGCAAGATGTCGGACGATGGCACCATCGTTCTGGCCGGGCGTGGCGGTGACGAGATGGTCTAAGCCATGCAACCGACTGAAAGCAGCCTGGAGGCTGTCGATCCCGATACCGCGCCGCTAGACGAACGCGAGATCACGCGGTTGATCGCAGCGGCCCGTAACGAAGCCTATCGGCCATCGCAGATGGTGCCGCAGGGCAAAACCGATGCCTTTCGGCCCAAGAGCCTGCTGGAACTGGCTAAGCAACGGCGCGAGGTAGCCAAGTCTCAAGAGGTGCAAGACGCGCCAGCCGAGGATGAAACCTCCAAAGTGGATCATGCCTCCTTGCCCGAAGCCGGGGATGGTGCAGCCGACCAACAGGCCGCGCCACTCTCCGAGGATGCGTGCAACATGCCCCCGCCTGAACCGCTTGAGGCGGTTGATGCGCCAGATGACGCATCTGGTGCCGAGATGTCCGTGGCTGATGCAGACGCGGTTGGCGCGACAATGCCCGAGGTTGAGTCGCCTTCTCCGGCCCTGGTGGCGATGCCGACCGACGTCACAGAGCTACTTGATCCCGACACGGAAGAACGCATCCGGGCCGAGGCGTTCGCCGCAGGCCGCGCCGAGGCCGAGGCCGAATTGCGCGACAGCCTGAGCGCCGCAACCGTTGCCCTTCAAGCCGCCGCCCAAGCCTTTGCACAGCCGCCTGCCAGCACCATGGCCCAGTTGCGCGCCGATATGGCCGAGGCAGTATTGCGCCTCTCATCCGAACGCGCGGGGCTGGAGATTGACACCTTGCCCAACGCCTTCGTTGAGCGAATTGAGGCCCTGGCCGACCGTATCCATGCTCAGTCAAGCCAGCCGGTCTTGCGGCTAAATTCCGATGATTTGGCGGCGATCGACACCTTGATCGAGGGCTCCGAAACCCTTGCCTCCATGCACATTGTCACAGCGCAGGATCTATCGCGTGGCGATGTCGAACTGACGGTGGGTGGTTTGCGCCTGTCGGATCGCATTCTTGGTCAAACGGCCCCGCGTAAGACCGCCCGAGTCAATCCTAAGCAGACCGCAGAGCCGAGGCCTGAGGAAAAATGAACGCCATTCTCGATACCCTGCGCACCGATCTTGCCGCGCTGCCCGATCAGCGCCGCCTTGTCGCCTCAGGCCGCGTCACCCGCTTCGATGGCCAGATCCTTGAATGCGACGGTTTTCCCGTCCTGGTAGGGGCGGTTTGCAAGGTCGAAACCAATGACCATGAACCGGCCTTGGCCGAAGTTATCGGTCTGCGCGACGGGCGAAACCTGTTGTTCCTCTATGATCTGGATGCCCGTGTCGAAATCGGGGGCCGCGTCACCGCGATCGAGGCGGACAACCGGATCAAGGTCGGCCCCGAATTGCTGGGCCGGGTGATAGATGCGCAGGGCAACCCGCTCGATAAGCTGGGGCCGCTTTTGCCCAGTAAAAGTTGGCCCCTTATGGGCCGCCCCTTGAACCCCTTGGCGCGCAAGCCCGTAGCCCAACCTCTCGATGTCGGGGTGCGCGTGGTCAATGCGCTCTTGTCGGTGGGACGCGGCCAGCGGCTTGGGATCATCGCGGGCTCCGGGGTGGGCAAATCGGTGCTCTTGTCGATGATGACTCGCTTTTCCGAGGCCGAAGTAATCGTCGTGGCCCTGATCGGCGAGCGTGGGCGCGAAGTGGGCGCCATGGTTGAACAGGTGATGGGGGGCGATGCGCGGCGCAAAGTCGTCGTCGTTGCCGTACCCGCTGACCGTTCGGCGCTGCTGCGCATCCGTGGCGCGCATCGCGCCACCGCCATCGCAGAATATTTCCGCGCCCAGGGCAAAGAGGTTTTGCTGATCATGGACAGCCTGACGCGCGTCGCCCATGCACGACGCGAGGTTGGCCTTGCTTTGGGCGAGCAGCCGACTGTCAAGGGCTACCCGCCTTCGGTCGTGTCGCTAATCCCTGCCTTGGTCGAGCGCTCTGGCACCGGGAGTGAGGGTGAGGGCGCGATCACATCGTTCTACACCGTTCTGGCCGATGGCGATGACACCACCAATGATCCGGTGGTAGACACCGCGCGCGCTATTTTGGACGGTCATATCCTTCTGTCGCGACACCAGACTCAGCTTGGCATCTACCCGGCGGTCGACATTACAGCCTCTGTAAGCCGGGTGATGTCCGATATAACACCGCCCCGCCAACAAGCTGCGGCGACGCGCTTTCGCAGGCTTGTGTCACTTTATCTTGAAAATCGCGACCTTATGCTGATGGGGGGCTACCAGTCCGGCCAGGACCCCGATTTGGACCTTGCCGTATCGCTGTGGCCCAAGCTGACGGGCTTCATTAAGCAGGCCCCGAACGAACCCGCCAGTTTTGCCGAAAGCCAAAAGGACCTGATCGCGATGATGGAAGGGTGATAGGAGCATGTCGCGTTCAGAGCGTTTGATTAGCTTGATGAAGCTGCGCGAAGTCTTGCGGGCCAGGCGCGAGGCCCGGGCCGTCGGTGAATTGTTTGGCGAAATCGAGCGCGCCACGGGGGTACAGGAAAAGTTGATAAGCCTGATCCAGGTTAATACGCAACTTCATGAGCCGATGGCGCCTTCAGAATTGCGATCGCGGGCTTGGTATACGCGACAGATGCAAGAGCAGTTGGAAGTTCTGGAAAACCGTAGCGCCTTTTTGACGACCGAATTGGTCCAGGCCCGTAAGGCATTGATGTATCACAAGAAACGGGAAAAAATCCTTGAAGAACGCAGTCTCTTGGCACGGAAGGATGAAGTCGAAAGTCGCGAAAGCCGCGCGGAAGGCCAGTTGCCACCGCACGGCGCAAAACAAAATAAGTAGAGCCAAGCCCAAGTCGCTTGGCATTTTTCTTGCATTGACGCCTCCTGATGTGCGTTTGTTTCAACGTTCTTGATCAGCAAGGGTAATCCTGACCATGAAAGTGATCTCCAATTTGATGGAGCCAATGGGCATAGAGCTTGGTATATTCCCGCGTGAGGTCAGGCCGGTGACGGGATTCGGCTTCGAACAGCTGTTCTCGGGGTCCGATGGCGTGGTCTCCGAAGGTTCCATAACGGTGGATGTGGGTCTGCCAGCCCCCTTTGACGAGGACGGGCAGGTGCTGCCTGAGCTAGGGCAGCTACACCCCGAGACGCGACAATCACCCCTTGGGCTTGAGGCTGTAATGGCCCAATTCGACGATCTATTAGCGGAGCAGGCCGAGCTGCCGCCGGCAGGGGTAGTGGCGGTCAAGCCGGATGATTCCCTGATTGACGCTATCGATGTGCAGTCCGTGGACCCCTCCTTTTCAGCGGCGATCCCTTTGGAAGAGCTGGTCGCTATGCATATTCATGTCCCCGGTGCGAGTACCGATGCCAAGACGGCTGTTGCATCAAACCCTCTGGAGGCGGAACAAGCGGTGCTTGTCGGCGCGGATCGTGACGCGGCGCAGTCCGTCACGGTGCAAACCAACCTAGTACCGGGTGGGGGCAGGGCTTCAGCGTCGCTGCCTCTGCTGCTCGCGACTGCGCAGCCGCAGACCGATCCTAGCGTGACACTTCCCATACCGGCCATGGCCCCAGATGGTCCGCAGCAGCCATTCGCCATGAAGGAGGCGCAGCTGGCTCCGGCCCCCGCTTCCGTACTGACCGATCTAGCTGAAGAAGGTGCGAACCGCTCGCTCTTTGAAAAACAGCCTGTGCTGCCCGTGACGAGGCGGGTGGAAGCAGGCAATGGGCCTTTGGCACCCGCACCCGTAATCCTAACCGAGGAAGCGGCCCAAGACACGACCGTTTCGGTCTCGCCCATCGCGGCGCAGTTGGCAAAGGCCGCCGCGCAGGATACCCAACCTGCGTTGTCCAGAGATGGTCCCGATGTCGCGTCCATGACCTCGGGCGCGTCCCCGACAGAAACGACGAACACCACGAAAGCCGCCGGCCCCACGCCCCGCAGCGCTGCCCTAGCGTCCCAGATGGCGGCCCGGATGGCAAACGCGGCCATTCAGAATGGCCAGGCATCGGGGCAGGTATCTTCCGGCGCGGGTAAGGATTGGGCGGCACGCAACGATGCACAGCGGTTCGATCCCGCGCAGGCGATCCCGGGCCAGGGAGAGCCGCATTCTGCCGGTAGCAGCGCGTTGCGCGCCCCGCTTATGACCTCGACACCTGCACCCGTCGCGCCGAACCCACTGCCGATGACCAGCATCTTGAACATGCGCGAGGCAGATTGGCACAAGAGCTTTGTCGCCCAGATTGAGCGCATGACCGCTGCCGGCTCGAAGCATATTGAGATTTCGCTTCGCCCTAAGAACCTTGGGGAAATTCAGGTCTCGCTCGATTTGCGCGGAGACCACACTCATGTTCATATCGCGACCGAGACGGCCGCTGTCGCACGGTTGCTGGGTGGTGCCGAAGACCGTCTGGCGCAGATGCTGGACCAATCAGGGTATCGATTGTCGGGCTTTTCGGCGCAGGATCAGGGCACTGGCGGCGAACGAGGGCAGAATGGTGGCCAACATGGGCAACATGCGCCTCGCCACAACCGTCCCACCATGGACACCACCCTGCGCGAAGAGCCCAAGGATGCCAGCGCGGCGGGGCCCATTAGCGTCGACCGGGGCCAGGCCATCGGTATCAACATGCTTGCTTAATCGAGGATCTGAAAGATGTCGGATACGAGCGCGCCGGAAGGCAAACCTAAAAAAGGCAGGATCCTACAGATCCTTCTCTTTGTCGTCGGTGGCCTTGTCCTTGTCGGTGTTGGCCTTGGAGCGGGATTTTTCCTGTTCGGCAACAATGTCACTCCCTCCAACGAGATCGACATGATCATCGAGCGCAAACTACAGGAGGCCGGCCAGCTGCCGCCCCCGGAGGAAGAAGAGACCGACGAAACCGGCCCGACGCGGATGGCCAAGCCCGTTGAGGCAACGGGCACTTTTATTACCAGCTATTACGAGTTCCCCGGCAATTTCACCACCAACCTGCTAGACTCACGCAAATTCCTTCAGGTCGCCATCGGCGTATCGACGCAATATGATGAGACGGTGATCCAGAATGTAGAAACCCATCAACTCGCCCTTAGGTCCGAGGTGCTGGGCGTGATCAGCGAGTTCACCGAAGAAGCGGTTCAGGGCAAGGAAGGCCGTGATGCAATCGCCGCACGGATGCGCGATGCGATCAATGTCAAGCTCGAGGAGCTCGAAGGCTTCGGTGGCATTGGGGGCGTCCATTTCACCTCATTCGTGCTTCAATAGGGAGCATGGGAAAAGACATGGTGTCGTCGCGCAAGCTCAGCAACGAGGAAGTCGAGGCGTTGATCGAAGGGTTGCGTACTTCTTCGAGCGAAACAGATGGGGTGTTCCCCGATGGGAACAACTCGAGCGTCAGGCCCTTCACCTTCGGCTCGGACGATCTGTCGCTTCTGGGCGATTACCACGCGCTCAGGATGATCAACGAACGCTTCAGCCGCCTTGCGCGCTCAGTGTTCTTACCGATGCTGCGGGTACAGCCGCGTATCTCGTCCTTCCCCCCCGAGGTCAAGACATTCGATGATTATAGCACTGGTTCGGAAACATTCGTAAGCCTTACCAACAGTCGCATGGAGGAATTGCGGGGCAGCCAGCTTTTGGTCGTGCCGCCTAATTTCATCTCACTTCTGACAAATTCCTATTATGGCGGGACCGCGGTGCGCCCGCTCAAGCGGGTTCAGGGTGAATTCACCGCTACCGAGCAGCGCGTCATCGAGATCGTGACCGAGGGGCTCAACAATGCTCTTCAGTTGGCATGGCGCGATCTGACGCCCGTGAGTTTCTCAATTCAGGGCCGCGAAGAAAACATGCAGTTCGCCTCGTTCGTCGATGGTAGCGAGACAGTCATCATCTGTTCCTTCGTCGTGCAGTTGCCCACGACCGAGCCCGCAACCTTCGACATCATTTACCCGCTGCAAACGCTCAAGCCAATCGCCTCGCAACTGCGCTCGCGGGTGCAGTCGGATTATGTCGACAACGACCTGTCGTGGCGCCAACGGCTTGAACGCGCGATCTTGAACATCCCGTTGTCGCTGACCGGGCGGCTCGCCGAGCCCACAACCGCGCTGCACAAGCTGATCCAGCTTCAATCGGGCGATACCTTCCCGATGCAACTCCATGAGGGTGTGCAAGTGTTGGTCGAAGGGCGGCCCATGTTCATGGGCGAACTGGGCCAGGTCGGGCCGCAAGCAGCCTTGCACCTTACAAGCCGCATCAGAGAAACGGACGATTGAGGCCGAAGGAGACCAGATCGTGGACGAGAGCGAAGACACCAAGGCGCCGCAACCCGAAGGCAAGGGCGAACGCGCGAGCATCGAAAACCTGCGGGTTCTTGAAAACATTGAAGTGCGCATGACCGTGGAGGTCGGGCGCACAGAGATCACCATCCGCGATCTGTTGCGCCTAAGCGAGGGGTCGGTGGTCGAACTTGATCGTTTGGCGGGCGACCCGCTGGATATCCTGATCAACGGCACCATGATCGCGCGCGGCGAGGTGGTGATGGTCGGCGAACGCTTTGGCGTGCGCTTTGGCGAAATCGTCGATCTGGAAAAGCGGATGCAAGGGATCTGACCGCGTCGGAATCTTGACGGGCCATGGACGGCCATCCGGCGGCCAGTAAAAAATCTTATTTAAATCATTGTTTAGGCCGCTTCTTTTTGGCGGATTGCGAGTCTGGCACAAAGTTTGCCTTGCCTGTGTATGGGCCAATGAGGAAGCCAGATGGCACAGGTAAGCTTGACACAGATCTTAGTGGTCGTGGGATTTCTCGCGGCTCTGATCGCCGTTCAGATCGTGTTGCAGCGCAATGCGCGCGGCATCGGCAAGCGGCTGGGCCGTGGACGCGAGATCCAGGTGGTTGAGGTAACGGCGCTTGGGCCCAATGACCGCCTCAGCCTTGTCGAGGCCGATGGCCAGCGCATCCTGGTCCTGACCGGGCGACATGGGGCCGGAGCCTTCATGGTTTTGGGCACGTCCAGGCAGTCCCACGCGGCGGAGGCTCCATGAGCATCCATCTTCTCAAACTCTTGGGGATTATTGCCGGGGCGATGCTGGTCGCGCAAGCGGCCTTGGCACAAGACCCGCTGTCGATGACCGCTGTGCGTGTCGACCAGGACGATACCGGCACGACGACCTATTCGCTATCCTTGCAGATCCTAGCGCTGATGACGGCGCTGACGGTCTTGCCCTCGATCGTTTTGGGGATGACCTCATTCACCCGGATCATCATCGTTCTGTCGATTCTGAGACAGGCCTTGGGCACGCAGCAGACACCGCCCAACCAGGTACTTATCGCCATCGCGCTTTTTCTGAGCTTTGCGATTATGACGCCGATCCTGTCCAAGATCTACGACAGCGCAATCACACCCTATCTTGCCGAGGAATTGAGCGCCGATGATGCCTTGGTGCAGAGCACCACGCTGCTCAAGGATTTCATGGTCGCCAACACCCATGAAGACACGCTGTTGATGTTTTCCGACATGGCCGAGGAGGGCAATTATACCGCAGTTGCGGATATTCCGCTGTCGGTGATCCTGCCGGCCTTCATCACCTCGGAGCTGAAAACCGCGTTTCAGATCGGCTTCCTGATTTTCTTGCCATTTCTTGTGATCGACATGGCGATCGCCTCAATCTTGATGTCCTTGGGCATGATGATGCTGTCGCCCATGCTGATCTCGCTACCCTTCAAACTGTTATTGTTCGTGCTGGTGGACGGTTGGTCAATGACCGTGGGATCGCTGGCAGCGACATTTGCCTTGGGAACGGGAGGCTAGGATGGATTTCGACGCCAATGTTGGATATTTGCGGCTTGCGTTTTGGCATATCGTGCTGACGGCGGGGCCAGTGCTGGGGGTGGCACTGGCGGTAGGCCTGTTCATCGGCTTGATCCAAGCAGCCACTTCGATCAACGAGATGACGCTGTCCTTCGTCCCGAAACTGGTCATCGTATTGATGGCGATGGCCTTGATGTCGGGTTTCATTCTAACCCAGATGACCGACTATTTCGCCTATATCTTTGGCGAGATCGCCGCGATCCGATAGGGGCAGGGCACGGTAATGGGATATGGCGCTTTGCCTGGCCTTGCGATCCAGGACATCATGGATCAAGCGTTGATTTTTCTGATCTTGTTGCTGCGCTTCGGGGCCTTCTTGTTGTCGGCGCCCTTTTTCGGGTCGCGAATGATCCCCCTGCCGGTGCGCGTCGTGTTTTCTGCATCGCTTGCTGCCTTCCTGATCGGGCGGGTTTCGGTGCCGCCCATCGAGGATCTGACCTCGCTGCTCGTCTTGCCAATAATCGCGCAAGAGCTGGCCCTGGGGCTGTCGGCGGGTCTTTTGTTGACGATCTTGTTCGCGGCGGTCGCTTTGGCGGGCGAAAAAATCGCTGCCACCTCGGGGTTATCCTTTGCGTTCCAGATCGACCCTAACAGCGGCGGGCAGATGCCGCTTATCAGCCAGATCTTCACATTGTTCCTGACGATTGTCTTCTTGTCGCTGAATGGCCATTTAGCCGTTTTCGCGATCCTTATCGAAAGCTATTCCTTCGCGCCCATCGGTGCAGGGGTCAACTATGCCGCGCTGTTCACCGTCGGAGAGGTCGCGGGCAGCACCATGTTCGCCACCGCCGCGCAGCTGATGTTGCCCATCGTGACGGTACTGTTCTTGGTGAACATCGCCATCGGCGTCATAACCCGCTCGGCGCCGACCCTCAATTTGTTCTCCTTCGGTTTTCCGATCACCCTGTTCGCGGTCTTCATGCTTTTGTTCTTGTCTGCCGTGCCGCTTGGCTTTGCCTTCCAGGACCTGGTCGCGGCAGCACTTGTGGATCTTGGCGATCTGATGAGGGGAGCTGCCCTTGGCCAGTGAAAACGAAGATACCCAGGAAAAGACAGAAGAGCCGACACCGCGGCGCCTCGAGAAAGCGCGCGAAGATGGTCAGGTTCTGACCTCCAAGGAGATGTTCGTGTTCTCGACCACCACGGCGGGCATGTTAATCTTGCTGGCCATCGGGGTGGTGCTGACCCAGTGGATCGGGCATTGGGGCAGTTTTTTCCGGTTCGAGCGTGGCGAGGCCTTGGCCGATCTTCTGCCGGTCCGCCTGTCGACGGCCTTCATGGATTTCGTGATCCTGTCCATCATCGTCGGGCTGCCGATCCTGGTTGTGGTGATCGGCACGCAAGCCTTGGTGAGCCAGGGGATCAATTTCGCCGCTAGTGCGATGGCGTTCAAGGGAAACAGGATCAACCCAATCAACGGATTCAAGCGCATGTTCTCGATGAACGCCCTTGTGGAGCTGGGCAAATCGGTGCTTAAGGTCGGAGTGATCGGAGCCGCCGCCTATTTCGTGATCATCGCCTACCTGCCCACTACGCTGACCTTGGCATCCATGAGCTTTGAGCGCGCGCTCGAGATCGCCTTTTTCGCGCTTATGATCTTGATGGGCTCCTCCTGCGCGATCCTGGCGGGCATCGGGGCACTCGATTATGCCTGGTCAAGCCATCAGCATCTGAAAAAACTGCGCATGAGCCGACAGGACATGAAAGAAGAAAGTAAACAAACCGACGGCTCGCCCGAGGTCAAGGCCCGCATCCGGCGCCTGCAATTCGAGGCCAGCCGCCGTGCCTCACAACAGGCCCGTGCGCTTGACGATGTGGGTGATGCCACCGCGATCATCACCAACCCCACACATTTTGCCGTGGCGCTACGCTATGTGCCGGGAGAACAAAACGCGCCCACGATTGTCGCTATGGGGCGCGGTCGCATCGCCGAGGAAATCATCAGACGCGGCACCAAGGGCCGGATCACCGTGTTCCAAAGCCCGCTCTTGGCGCGTGCCTTGTTCTTCACCGGTGAAATCGGTCAGGAAATCTCGGATCTGTTGTTTACCCCGGTCGCCGCCGTTTTGGCCTATATCTACCGCATCGATCGGGGTGAAGATCCGGACTTCCCCGAGGTGGAGATCCCGCAAGAGCTACATTTCGATCAAAATGGTCGTCCCGACACCGATGCGGCATCCTGATGGCAAAACGCGCGCGCCCCCCCCATTACCGCAACCCACGCACCTTGGGCGAGACGATTTCGACGCTAGTCTATGTCGGGATGTCCGGTTGGCTTTTGCTCGAGGCACTCAGTCTTATGGGTCAGGCTCCGCGCTGGCAGGTGGCCGGGCTATTCCTGACCTCGTTTTTCAGCTTGCTGGGTGCGTTTCGCTTTGCCATCGCACGGCTCTGGCGGCAGATCAGCGGGAGCGATGAGCGATGAAAGTTTCCGCCCGCCCCATATGTGGCGCTTGTTGTCATTTCTTTGTGACGCATGACCCGTCAAAGCCCTGGGGATGCCGCGCCTTTGGATTTTGTGCGGCACAATTACCGAATTTGCTGGTTTTCGCCTCAACTGGCACGAATTGTGCTCGGTTTCAGGAAAAGCCCTCTGTGAAAGCCCTCCGGGCTAGTCGAAACGTCAGGAACTCCGCATGAGTACCAAAGCCGCCAAACCGACGGTCGAAGACAGCATCAAGACCGCGCTCGATGCCGCCGACATGGCGATCACCGTCACCCGAGAATTCGACAAGGTCGGCACCGATTATGCCAAGACCCGGGCTGAGGTTAAGGCGGTCAATAGGCAGATTTTGATTGTTTTCGTATCCTCGCTGGTGGCATCGGTTCTCGCGGTTGCGGCTGCCGGCCTAATCTATTTCCGCACGATGAGCGAGATGCAGACGACCAACGCCACCTCACTAGAGGCTTTAGTGATCTTTGCCGAAAACGTCGATCGTCTGGCTGCCGCAACTACCGAAGCGAACGGCCAAGTCGAACGGATCGAGGGGCTTGTGACCGCCATTTCTACGATCCAGACCCAAATGGACGCCCTTCACATGGCGCTGGATGGCCAAGGCGAAACCACGGCGGACGAGTTGGCGGACATGCAAACCGAGATCACCAATCTCGTCGATCAAGTGATGTCGGCAATTGTGCGGGAAATCAGCGATACCATCGTCGCCGAACAAGCCAAGCTGGCCGCGCAAATCGAGACCCTGCACCCTGAGCCGCCGACCGAGGACGGGACGGCCGAGGAGGCCCAGGCGGCAACACCGTCAGCCTTCGATGAAATCAAAGAGATGCTCGAGACCATGATGCTGTTGCAACGGGAAATCTCGGCCAAGATCACCTTGGCCGGCACGCCGGCGCGCCCGCCCGCCCGCACGGCAGCACCTGCGCGACCCGCTCCACGGGTTGCGCCCAACAGCAGCGACATCATCAAATTCCCGTGATGGTCGATGATATGACCGAGATGGGCCTGTCCGATGACGCGGCTGCCAGCGACGAGCCGCTCAGGCCGTTCCTCAAGCTCGAGTCGCGCGGCTTGGGCATCGCTGCGCGGGCGAAGAAGCTGAAGGCAGGTGATGTTTTGGTGGCCATCGATGGCGAAATCTTTGTAGGCGATGCGGAAATGCTGGCGGTTCGGATGGGACGCCAAGCCGAGGATAACGAGGACAACCCCGAAGTCGATGCCATCGAAGATGATGTCACGGCGCATTTGTTGACGTTTCGGCGCGACGGCTATTTTTTCCACGTGATTTTCGAGACCCGGCTCAAGGCAAGTTTCGAGGCCACTGGCCCTGAAGAAACCATCGATATCCTGGGGGCGGCGCGGCAACTCGACTTCGAACCTCTGGAAAGCTACCAGAATTTCGAAGTGTTCCGGGATATCCGCAAGAACGCGGCAATGCACTCCACAGACCTGGAGGAAATTGCCACCTATGTGCCGATCCTGTGGATGCTGAAGCATCGTTTGTTCTACCCGATGGTTGCGGTGGCGATTGTCTATGGCATCACTTTCGTGACTCATTGGGTGATATTTTTGATCAGCTACGTCCTTGTGTCGGTGTATACCAAGCGGGCACAGATCGACCTTTTGCGGTCCTACAAGCTGTTCGAGGACAAGTTCTTCTGGATGGTTCTCGCCGAAGCTGACGAAGCCGAAGCGCGCGAGACCTGTCGTCGTTTCCTGCCCGATCTTCGGTTTCAATTCGAAAGACGCCCCAAGGCCAAGCCCAAGACCCGGGATACAGGCCGGCTGCGCGTCAAGCCGCAAAAATCCAGACTGGCCGCGGGGTAAACTCACCCGCGCGGATAAAACTCTTTGCAAATGAGTCGTTATTAGACCCAGATCGGAGAGATGCATGCGCAGGGAATTGTTTATCGGATTGGATGTTGGTCTTTACCCACGCCAAAGCTTTGGCGCCGGGGAGGTCGTCTTAGCCGGCGAGACCATGACCGACCGGCTGCTGATAGTGCTGGAAGGTCGGCTGTCGGACGCTGGGGTGGGCCGGACTCTTGGGCCCGGGGATGTTGCCCGGCCGGTCGAGTTCTTCGGAGCAAGCCGGTATTCCGGTACGCTCTACGGACGCGGGGCAGGGCAGGTCGCCATCGTGCCGCGTCCCGCCGTGCGCGCCTGTTTTGACGCCCAAGGCTCGATGTTGTGGAATCTTGCCTGTGCTATCGCCATTGAAGCGTTGGCCGCCGCCAAGGAGCTGGCCTGATGTCGGCGCCACCGCGCTTGCGTGGGATATTGCGCCATCAGCATTTGCAGCTCTTACATGGTGAGGTCGTCTTCATGCCCCAAGAGCGCGTCGATGCTGTCTATCTGGTCGAAACCGGGGGCGTGGTAACACTCGCGCCTTCGGGCAACCGGACCCTGTCGGCCCTTGGGCCACTCCGAATCATCGGCTTGCGCGACATGCTGGCCGGGGGGCTTTGGCAGGGGATCGGGTTGGCTCATGGGCCGACGGTTCTAAGAGTTTTTGACACCCGGCTGATCTTGCAGATGATCGAGGCGGCGCCTGATGGCCACCAACGGCTGTTGCGCGCGCTTGCGGCCTAGTATGCAGCTAGATCCGACCGGCCAGAACCGCCGTGCGTTTGCGTTGAAAGGACGAGGCGATACCTTCCATTTTGCGGTATTTCGCAACCGTCCGCCGGGCCAGCCGTATGCCGTCCTTGGCTAGGATCTGAACGATGGCATCATCGCTAAGCGGCTGTGTCGGGACCTCGGACGCCACCAGCTTGCGCAGCTTGAAACGGATGGCCGAAGCCGCCTCGCCATCGCTGTCGGCGTCACTGGTAATACTGGAACTAAAAAACGCTTTTAGCCGGAACGTCCCGCGCGGGGTCGCCATCATCAGGCTGTTGGTGACGCGGCTGATCGTGCTTTCATGCATCCCGATGGCTTCGGCGATGTCGCGCAACACTAAAGGCTTTAGTGCGACGGGGCCCTTCTCAAAGAAGCCGATCTGCTGGCGCAGGATTTCCGTGCCGACCTTGAGGGAGGTCTCGTTGCGCTGCGCGATCGCTCGGTCGAGCCAGCGCGCCTCAGACACCCGTTCCGAGACAAAGCTGCGCAGGCTTTCATCCTTTTTTCCTGCTACGATCTGCTTGGCGTAAGTCTGGTGCACCTTAACGGCGGGCAGGGTGGAGCGATTCAACTCCACCGACCAGCCGTCAGGCAGGCGGCGCACGATGAGGTCGGGGGGCAAGATCGGCTCAGCCTTACCATTGAACCGTGCGCCAGGCTTGGGGTCAAGGCTACGCAACAGCTGCATCATTTCAGCCATTCGCTCCGGCGTGGCCTTGCACAGCCGCGCCAACCCTTTGACATTGGCTGCGCCCAACATAACAAGATTGTCCAGCAGGATTTCGAAATCCGTACTCAATATGTCGCGTTCGCGCGCTTGCAGGCGCAGGCAATCGCTCAGGTCGCGGGCAAATAGCCCTGCCGGTTCGATCTGTTGCAATTGTGACAACACCTGCTCGACCCGGTCGACGGGCACAAGGGCAAAGTCTGCGATATCGGCCAGGCTTTGCCCCAGCCAGCCAGAAGGCTCCAGCGCGTCGATCAGCGCCAGCGCGATCATCTTGTCGGTCGGATCGGCGAAGAGGCGCTCGGCCTCATCGCAGACATGGGCATAGAGCGACCGCTCCTCATCGGCGGCGATCAGCGACACCGCGTCGAAACCGCTATCGTTGGCAGGGGCCGATGCGCCGTTGCGCCCGAGATCAATTTGGCCGGTTTCAAATTGGTTATTGAGCGCAGCATCTGATATCGGGCCATCGCTTTGCATCTTGCCATCGGCGAAGTCCAACACCGCCCCCTCGGGTGCGCTGTCGGCCTGGGGTGTCTCCGGCGCTTCCTCGGGGGTGCCGCCGACAACCTCGAGAAAAGGGTTTTCCTCAGTTTGCTGGTCCAGAAATCCACGCAATTCGATGTTGGACATCGTCAACAGGCGGATCGCTTGTTGCAGCTGCGTCGTGATGACAAGCGATTGCTTGCGCTGCAGCTGTGGTGTAGGAAAGAACTGCATTTAGATCACCTTCACGAGATTACCCGTCGATTTTGAGTGTTTTGGGTTGTTTTTAAAGACTGTTTATTTGACGTCCGCTGGACGAAAAATTGACACGTTAACCATTTGTTAAGTTTCGAGAATTCCAAAGCTTAGATCACGCGCCTTCGGTGGCGTCAAAATTTCGTTGCAACCCCGAACTGCCCAAACACCACACGACTGTGCCTTTGCCTGATTAAACAATCTTGAAATGCGTCGTTTAGGAACCTGAGCGCTGCGAGATGGGTGCGGAGTTGAAGATGCCAGTTATGGGACCTTCAGTAAGACCTGGCGGACCCCTAAGTGGCAATCGCGACGCAGGTGAGCTCGGATTTAGACAAGGAGAGACGACATGGCTCTTAATATCAATACCAACACAAGCGCCTTGGGCGCTGCTGCGGCTGCTTCATCAGTTAACAAAACGATGGAAACTTCGATGGAGCGGCTTTCGAGTGGTTTGCGGATTAACACCGCCTCCGACGACGCGGCTGGCGTGGCGATTGCATCACGTATGGACGCACAAATTCGCGGTTTGAACCAGGCAATTCGCAATGCAGCCGATGGCCAGGCGCTTGTGGATACGACAGAAGGCGCCCACTTAGAAATTACAAACATTCTTCAGCGGATGCGTGAACTGGCCGTGCAGTCGGCGAACGACACGAACGTCTCAGGTGATCGCTCGAACTTGCAGTCCGAAGTTGCGCAACTAGTTGCAGAGATTGATCGCATCGCGAACCAAAGCACCTGGAATGGTGTTAAAATTCTTGATGGCACGTTCACTTCTAAGCAGCTTCAAATTGGCGCAGATCAGTCACAAGTGCTGAGTTTTTCAGTAGATAGTGCCCGTTCCTCTGATATTGGCGACTATCAGCTTCTTTCCGACGCTCACGCTGTAGCCGCAAATACAATCGATGGCGACGATTTGACAATTAATGGTCATCTTGGTTCTGCAACAATCGCGGTTGCAGCTGCGGCCTCCGCAAAAGATGTTGTCGCAACTATCAATGCAAACACAGCATCAACTGGAGTGTCCGCAACAGCAATCACAAAGGCTAAGCTCTCCGCTCTCTCGGCTGCCGAGAGCGTTGCATTTACCTTAACTGGAGATGCTGCGGCAACGATAAGCGTCACCGTCGCATCGACCTCCCACCTTGGAGACATCAAAGACGCTATCAACGCTAAGTCTGGCGTGACCGGTATCACCGCCGCATTTGGCGACGATACCTCTGAGATTGTTCTAACGCATCTCGGCGGCGAAGATATTGCGGTATCTGGCTTTGACACAACCACTAACTCAACAACCATCACGCTTGAAGCGCTGGATAGAGTGGGCGCTGATTTGAGTACTCCCGATACGGCGACCATTGTTGAAAATGGGGGTAGCGCTACCGGAACAGTGGTTGGTACCATGACCGTTTCTTCCATTAAGTCATTCACCGTGACTGGTGACGATGCTACCGCTGAGGATGGTTTCTTCCATACGCTTAACGGCACGACGGCTGGCGGTACGGCTTCTTTGTCTGCTGTTTCTGCTGTTAACATCGCGACCACTGCTGGCGCTGCCAATGCTATCCGCGCAATCGACGGTGCACTTAACAAAGTCAACACAGCTCGTGCTGACCTCGGCGCCATCTCAAACCGTCTTGATAACACAATCGCGAACTTGACGAACATCACGACCAACGTGCAATCTTCACAATCCCGCATCCAAGACGCTGACTTCGCGGCAGAAAGCACCAACCTGGCCAAAGCACAGATTTTGCAGCAGGCTTCGATGGCAATGCTGGCCCAGGCTAACGCTTCGAAGCAGGGTGTGCTGCAGCTACTCCAGGGTTAAAGCGACCCTTAAGCGCCAAAGAAAAGGCCCCTGTGATAGGGGCCTTTTTTGTTGAGGAACTTAAATCTTTTTCTAAAGTACATAGAAAAAACTGCGGTTTCCCAATCAGAAATGATTTTGCCTAACGCAGCGGTCTTCACAACTATGCGGATGATCCTTGTGCGGCAGAAAACAGATCGATCCCACTGCTGCTGTGACTCCTTTTGTTACCCAGATCTTGTCTCTTTTCTTTGGTGCACCACTGATCGCACTTGAGTTTGACCTGACACTTTAAACGCGGGCAGCTGTGGGTAGACGGTGCTTATAAAGCTGACGCGTACCATCTGCCGCTAGGCCCGCTCAAGGCTCTGCTGGCGCGCTGAGCGTAGCGCTTGTGCCAGCGTCATGCTTCGTTGCGCACTCGTCGGGCACGCAGCGGGACTCCGGTGAGGCCATAGATCTGGGCTTCGCGTGCAGCCTCGGAGAGGCCGCGCAACAGCCCTTGAGCAAGTTTTATTTATTTAAGGCGGTTCAACTTGATGGAGTGATGCTGTTCATGCTCATCGTGTCGAAAACACGCTCAAGATGAAAGCGGAACACACTCTCGTCGAGGCTCAAACTGCGTTTGTGTAGTTTATCGCCGCCGGTCCAGGATGTTGCGGCCTCTCGAACCGAACCGCTAAGTTCTGGGCGTTTGCGGAACTACAGATGCCGCTCGGGGTGGAAAATGCTTGCTCAGCTTGCGCTGCCAGACAATATTGGACCAAACTGAGGGCGATTTGGGGAATGCCGGTACATGGCAGCTCTGGCCGGAGAAGAAGCAACGATGCTAAATTTCTGAAAGGCGGGAGGAAAGTTGGATACTGTGGATAATAATGGCCGCTCTTAAACAGTGGTATGTTTGTAGAAGGGTGCCTTCCTTACGATACCAGATAAATCACGCCGCGACCTGGTAGATACAAATCTGTGCGCCATTCGTTCTGTTGGGACTTTAGAGGTAAATTCCTGGGTCGCAGACATACAATCAGCAGCAAAACATAAGGAAAGTAATGCATATGTCCTCTGATAATTTAGGCATGAAGCGGTTACTGTCTGTAATAGTATTCATTGATATAGTCGGTTATTCGAAGCTGATGAGCGCGAATGAGGGCAAAACCCTGCTTCTAATTAAGGACTTCGTAACACACCATCTAAACCCCGTGCTCAACGAAAACAATGGTAAAGCAGTTAAAGCAATGGGTGATGGTTGGATGCTAAGTTTTTCATCATGCTTCAACGCTATTAATTTTGCTAAAAGCTTGAAATCACGACTTGTTCAAGAAGAACTGAAATTGCGATATGGTATACATATGGGAGATGTACAAAGTGATGGCACTGATTTATACGGTGATACAGTAAACATCGCTGCTCGGCTTGAATCGATATCGGGAGTGAATGCTATTACAGTTTCAAATTCGGTTTATTTAAGTTTGGACTCGGAGCACAAAGATATTTTCTTGGACCAAGGTGACATCACCCTAAAAAACATTTCAGCTCCAATAGGAGTCTGGTCAACTGCTGAAGTCAACCATACATCGGGTGCAATGATTGCCGATGATAAAGTAGACTTTTCCCGTTTAGCACTAAAAACATTCGAGATCTCGACAGAGTTATCAAACCTTTCAAACAACTTTGAAGAAGTCTTGGAGCAGACATATCAAGGCTTAGTGTCGAAAGATTGGTTGAAAGTAATCAAAACTGACTATGAAGGTCCAAAAGATTATGTATTAAAACTTAGGAGTAGATTCGTTAATGGATATATTCAAATAATTGCTACTCTAACCCGCAATGATGGTATCACGCTATGGGCTGATACCTTTAATGTTAGACCAGCAGAGCTGGTTGCACTGACCGAGACACTTGCAGATAAAATCGTGTCGCAAACCTTTGTGAAATTGATAAAATACAAAAAAGACTTTAACCCAACTGATAATGCATGATCGAGATGTAAATTATAATTGTTTGGCGATGTTCTATTTGGATGAAGCTAACAGAAGAAACTATTAGGTATTCACAATTTAATCAATCTGAGATGCAGCTTTATTGGTATGATAAATTTTACGGACGGACAGCTTTAAATCAGTTGCTCGTACTCCAAACCAGGTAAATTTATTTATATATGTGATGGTAAATTAGGGTAGAGCTCTCATCAATGTGAGTTAAGCACGTCACTTTAAATAAAGACTACCTGTGTTTTTAAATTTTTCAAGGTTAATCATTTTTCGTGACGGCTAAATCGGTACTTATATGTTTTCTGAATGTTAATATAATTGAGTTGTTACCAGATCGTCATCCGACTTGCTGCGTTGTTTTACACTTGAAATGCTAATGTTAGGTGGGCGTACATTAGATGTTTCGAATACAGGTTGATTATCTATCAAAGCGTCAGTCACACAAGCGAATTGCCTTGTAGCGGCACGATGCATGCGCATTCCATGAAAGCATAGACTGCCTCAGCGCGTCATTGCGGCTTCACAAGTAATTCATCATCGAGCGGATTGTTGCCTTCAAATTACCTCGTATAACCATTGCGCTTTGCAAAATCTCCTGCTTCTCCTTGCACGCATGTACTGAAGCTTAAACCGCGCCGCAATTATAGCAACTCACCCGGCAAAATTTTTTCCAGTTGCTACCTAGGGTTTTCTACACGTGGAACTTTTTCTGTATTTCGTAAAATAGTCACGAAACCTCTAAAACGCTGCTGGCCTTTTACGACCTTTTAGAAACCAGTTTCTTTATCGTCACTAGGTCCAGCATCAGCTGGGCCAGCAGCGTTTTCACCTTAGCACTCTTATCCTTGAGGGCCTTCAGCGGCTCTGCTTCTGACACCGTCATGCCGCCGAACTTGGCCTTCCGTTTGTGGAGGGTGCCTTCCGACGTGCCGTGCTTGCGATATCGGTAAGCGTATTATTTTTCTACATTTACCGTATAGGTTGGAGGCTCCGCGCCTCTTTTTGCTTTTTTCTCGTCACTGTGATGCGGCCTGATACAGAGCTCAGTGGCGTTTTTAGGTTTGGGGGTCAACTCTTGCAGATAGCGGATCAGCGGGACAATGCGGTGGTCGGCTTCATGCTCTGCATCGTCGAAAAGGCCGATCTCAATCGCGACATGCGCGAGGTCGGGCAGGACAAGTTCCAACTGTTCTGTCTGTTTGGGCATAACTATCATGGTGCATCCTCTGCAAATCTTGGATATTGTCATGCACATCCCATGCCATCTGAGTTTATGTTAAAAGTACCGAGGTGATCATCGCCGCTTCGATTTCGATATTCTCGTCCATCTCGATTAAGGCCGCATTCAGTGCGTCGCGGATGCGACTAGCCAGGGCATTGCGGGTAGCGGGGTCGCGCACCTCGTCCTCAGTCATACCTTGCATTTGATCCAGCACCACCGGGCGCAGTTGTGTCTCAATCTCGGGTAAGCGCAGCATGACCACATCTCCCACGAAGGGATTGCCAAAGACTGAGAGCGACACCTCGATGCTGTATAGGCGGTCGGTCGTTCCCAAATTGGCTGAGAAGGGCATGGTGAAGCTGAAGTAGCGCCAGGCGGGGGGAACTATCCGGCCTTCCTCATCGCGCTCGACACCCTCGGCTTCGGCCTCTGCCGGGGACAGTTTTTCCTGATCGGGTTCGGCTTCGGGTTCGGGCGGCGGGATCAGCCCGTTCTCTATGCGATAACTTTGTAACCTGTCGCTTTCGGGGGTGATCGTCATATGGCCAGCCGCGAAGACGCCAAGGATCACCACCCCCGGCCCGACATAAAGTAGCCCATTTCCTAGCTTTTTGAGCACCGTCCACTCCGTCCAGATAACTTGATCCTAAAAGTACTTCCTTCAAAAAGTGAGCCGGGATTGGCCTGGCGACAAACTATTGACACTGCGGGCGGGCTGGCGTGCTTCTTGCAACGTTCGGGCATGACGTATTGGTCCCGAATTTCACATCTTGCAAATTGGGCGCGGCCCGTTTTGCGCGCGTCCATTCTAGTCTTTGTCTCGTTCGGCGCGGTCCCAGCTGGCGCCGGGGTTACGCCCGATTGCGAGGCGATGGCCACGCGGATCGGTGCCGCTGAAGGGTTGCCGCCGGGGTTGCTGCCGGCCATCTCGCGAATTGAGAGCGGCCGCAGCTTCGGGCAGACGGTGCGAGCCTGGCCTTGGACGCTCAATCATGCGGGCAAAGGGCTATATTTCGAGACACGTGAAGACACCCTAGCATATCTGCGCCAAACGGTCGCCGAGGGACCGCGAAATATCGATGTCGGCTGCATGCAGGTCAATCACTACTGGCATGGTGAGAACTTTTCCTCGGTCGAGGCGATGCTCGATCCTGAAACAAATATTCGCTACGCCGTGCGTTTCCTGAAAGAGCTCCATGCGAGGACAGGGTCCTGGAAGGCTGCTGTGAAGAACTATCATTCCCCCGATCCTGATCGCGGTGCGCGCTATCACCGGGCCTTTGAAACGGCGCGGGCTGCCATTGACCCAACCGCTGCAGGGCGTGGCGACCTGATGACAGTTACGGGCGAGCCAGCTGCAACCGGAGCAGCGGCGCTTTTGGCGGGAGGCTTGTTCGGTCAGGCTCTTCCAGTGCGGCAAAGTGGCGTCGTGCCCTATGGGGCCAGTATTGCAACAGTCCCGGTTGCCGCCACTGCGGGAGCGACCGAACGCGCCTATGCTGCCCTGTTGGATCTGCTGGCTGATCGTGACGGGTCGGATCTTGCCTTTGCTCCGGCTCAGGCCGAGCTGGCCAGAACAAGCCGCTCGCCGGTGTTGCGCAAGCACTGGGACCGCGTCGAGGCCTTTCGCGACATGTTCCAAACTCAACCTTGACAATAGGGAACTAGCGCAGGTAATCGAACAGGCTTTGCTGCGAAAGTTTTGCAAACGCTTGCTGTGCCGCATCGCGGTTGACAAGCAGGGCCTGCAGCTTGCTGATCACCTCGGCCATATCGGTATCTTCGATGCCGCTCCGGGTTTCTGCGATCAGCCTTTCCTTGCGTGCTAGCGCTTCGGATTGGATGTCTGCGGCGTTGAAAAAGGCACCCACCTTTGCCCGTTGCAAGCCGACATGTTCGAGCCCAGTCTGTAGCTGCGAAATGGAGTTGTCGATGGATTGATCCGCATCCGCTAGCACGATGGCCGCGCCCGCCGGAGCGCCCCGGTCATTTAACGGGGTCACAGTCATGCTGGCGCGGAGTGGGACATCTGCCACAGGCAGGCCCGCGATCTTGTACTCGGAAAGGCCGATCGGGCCGTCGTCCTGGGCCGACAGGAAGACACTACCGCCATTGATCTCGGCCACAGCGGTCAGGCCGGTTGTTTCCCTGACCGCATTGATCGCGACCACAAGGGCGTCGGGCGCACCCCCCACGATCTCGGCCGCGATGCGCGCCGACCCGCGTGGCCCGGTGATCGTGATTTCGTGGAGTTGCGGCGCACGGGAGGTATCGACGTCGATCTGCACCCGCCCGCCCGGCACGGTTAGCTCTGTGGTGGTGTTGGCGGCCGTTTCAAGGGCTGCGGAAAGACCCGCGAAGATATCAAACACCGAGATTGGACCCTCATCCGTGTCTATCCGCATGAAGACTTCGGCGCCGCTAATCCCCGTTGGCAGAATCAACTGGTCCGAGGCCAAAACGGTGGTCTGCCCAGTATCCCCACCATATTCGACCGCTCCCATCTCTGTATTGACAAAGGGGCTGCCGCGCATGACATAGCCGCCAAACAGTGCGTGGCCGCGATCATCGGCCGTGTTGGCAAGCGCGACCATCGAGTCGCGCAGCCGGTCCACCTCGGCCCGGATCGCAAGGCGGTCCACCTGCGAATTCGTATCATTGGCTGCCTGAATGGCTAATTCATTGGCCCGGATCATGATGTTTTGCGCGCTTTCAAGCACTTTGTCGGCAAGCCCAAGGCGAGTTTTCGCTGCACCGATGTTGTCGGTGAAGCGCCGCAGATCTGCCTCGATATCCTTGACTGAGGACAGGCGTGCCGCCGCGACCGGGTCTTGCGAGGGGCGCAGATCTTTTTTGCCTGTGGCGATCTGTTCTTGGTAAGCATTGCTCTGTTCCGTCAGCCGGGCAATGCCGCGAATGGCCTGTTCATTGAAGATCTTGGTGCTGATCGGCATTGCAGCCTCCTGTTATGAAATCGCGTTGAGCAATGTGTCGAGAAGGTCTCCCGCAGTGCGCAGAACCCGCGCGAGGGCCTGGTAGGCCTGTTGCTGCTCCAAAAGCCGAGCGGCTTCGTCGTCGAGGTTCACACCGGAATATTCGGCTTCAAATTCAACCGCGGCGTCGTGCCGTGCCTCGGCGGCGCTTTCAGCGATATCGGCGGCTCGGCCCTCTGCGCCGGTGGTGGTCACAAGACGGGCGAATTCAGCGCCGAAGCCGCCCAGCCCCGTTCGGTCGTTGTGGTCGTCCAAGGCGAACAGCGCTAACGCGTTGCGGGCATCGCCACTGCCATCCTTGTTGGATTTCACGTAGAATCTGTCGCCCGACTCTAGCGTTCCGACCAGTTCGAAAAGCATCCCGTAGGCTGTGAATTGACCGTCATCAGCCACCGTGCGCGTGGCCAGCGAATGACCAGTTGCGCGGTCGAGGATCTCGACGCGGCGCGATGGGCCGTCCATCACCTTGATCTCGAAATCGGTTGGGGTGGCGGGCTGCGCCTGACTGTCATCGAAACGGGCCGCGATACGTCTTGCGCCGCTGCCCGTGGCAATTACGATCAGCTCCTCATTGGGCAGTCCGCTCAGACTCAGCCTTTCGGCCACAAGACTATTGGCGTTGGCCGAAATCTGCACTGGCGTCGGGCCTATCGACGCAATGCGCAGCCCGTCCGCGCTAAGGGTGATCTCGGCATCGGCGCTCACTAGCCCAAGGGCGTGGGCATCGGCCGAGGGGCGCAGGCGGAAATCTGTGATCCCGCTGTCATTGGCGATGACCAGTTGCGCGACCATCCCATAGCCGTGGGCCGCGAAGTCAAGGCTGATCCCTTTGGGCGGGTCAAAATTGAATTGTGCCGGTAGGTTTTGATTGGTCCATTTGACATCCAATGCCGTGTCGACCCCATCGATTACGGCATTCAGAGTGAAGTCGGTCTGACCCTGCGGCAGGGCTACCGCGCGTCCGTTCATCGCCGCACTGGCACCTGCCACTCCAAGACCGAAGGCCGCGGCGTCGGAATCGGGGGTTTCTGTCGACAGGCGTAGGATCTGGCCACTTAGGCTACCGCCGGTGGCGGCCACGCGCAATATGTTCCCGCCGTCGAAAAATGCAGTGATCCGTTCAGCCTCGGGACCTGTGATCACGATGTCCCCGCCACGCATTGTCAATGCGTAGCTTTGCGCACCCAGCGTGACTTGGATCGTGGCGCCCTCTGCGGGCAGTGACGCGACAGCTTGGCCCTCCAGTGTCGGTACCATGCCTAAGTCGCGCAGCTTTTCCGCCATGGTCTTTGCTGTGGTGCTAGAACCGACACCGGGCAGGGTCGCGCTATCGATCTCTGCGGTCAGCGGCGCGGTTTGGTTCACGCCCGAAAGCGTAAGCGACAGCCGGGTCGCGGCGGCAATGGCGCCAAGCCCATCGGGGGCAGCTTCGGCTGTATCGAGCCCCTCTGTCAGGTGGAAGGCGATGTCCTGCCATCGCCCTGCCGGATCGATCTGCCGTGTGATCAACCCGTTGGTGAAGGGATCTGGGCTGCTGCTGCCGCTTGCGCCTTGCCAGTTCAGAGCGAAAGGCTGACTACCGCGCAAGGTGATGTCGCCGCCGAGGCGCAGGGCGGTGGCGCCCGCGCTGCCCCCTAGCGTGACCGCGGCGCCGTTCGGGGCAGCACTGGCGGTAACAGCCGTAGCGGTAAAGCCTGGATTCTCGGTGCTGATCGCGCTCAGTACCAGGTCGTCGCCGGTCTCCGATACCAGCACGATCAGGCCCGGATCGCTGCCCTGGCTGGCCGTCACACCGGTGACGACGCTGCGAGCGTTTATCGCGTCGAGCAGATTGGTCAGCGACCCTTGCGCAACGATGGCGGAAATTTGGACCGGGGTCTCGTTAAGGGCTTCGAGCGTGAAGGCGACCGTGCCATCGGGAAACCCCGATAGTGCCAGCCGAGTTGCGGCTTCAGCGCGGATGCCCGTGTCGGTCGCTGCCGCGTTGATCCGCGCCGCGAGGAGCCCCGCCGAAAGGCTGGCTGGGATGTCGATGTCTTCCACGTCCGAACCGGTAGTCAGCGAAAGGCGCCCCGACGGGTTCGACGGCACGTTGGCCTCATCGCCGAGGCGCAGGTTCGGGCCGAACCCTGTGCCTGAAACCGTCATTAGTGCAGCGCCGCCGTTTGTCCGTCGCTCCACTCCCAACCCACGGTAGCCAGTACCATCCGTCCCATTCAGCAACTCAGACCGGTATTCCGCCTCGGGCAGAAACCCGTTGGCCTCGGTCAGAAGGTTCATGACATCAGATTGGCTGAGCGTCGTGCCCGCGATCTGGCGACCGTCGCGGGTAAAGACCTGCAGGTTGCTGACATCGGCAACGCCACTGGTGACAACGCCGGCTTCTCCGTCGATCGTCGCCCCGGCGATCGCGCCCGTGGTGGTGACGCTGGCGATCGTTAGGTTTCCGTCCGCGCCCGCAGCGTATAGGCCCAGTTCGGCAAAGGATAGGGGCGAGTTGCCTTTAGGCTTTAGCTTGCCCGCGTTCAGCAGATCGGCGAGATCGCCCGCATCTGCACCCGGTTGGTCGACAGCATAGCTTTTGAACAGCGAGAGATCAAAGCTGTGGCTTTCGCCTCTCAGCGTGATGGTTAGGTCGGTGGCCGCCTTGGTCTGTGCCTCGGTGAGCGTAAAGGTGACACCGTCCTGACGGCCCAGGGACATCAGATCCACCGATGTCATGCCCGCCGGGATGACGCCGACGACCCCGTTTTGGCGAAGGCCGACAGCAGACAACACCGAGAGATCGTCGCGCAAGACCTGTGTGACATTGGTCAGCTTGGTCGGGGTCTGCGCAGCGATGGCGGTTGTTGCCATGGTTGTGCGGCTAGTATTGCCAAGATCCGCCTCGCTCAGAAATTGGCTGGCAGCAGCGAAATCCTGTGGCTTGTCCAGCAAGAACCGCATCTGTGCGGCTGACCCGATCTGGGCGCGCAGGGTAAATTCATCGCCATCGGCAGGGGTGCCTGTCACGCTTATGCGGACCGATCCGATATCGATCGGCCCAGGCGCATGGGCGGTCGATATGTTCTCGGCGTCGAAGCTGAGCCAGGCGGCTGCCTTGGAGGAATATACAAAGCGTGTTTCCGCCGCGATCTGGTCGATCACGTCCGGGGCGGCGGCGGTTGCCGAGAAACGGCCAAGATTGGTCGGGGATTGGTCGATGGAAACGCCATCAGCTGTGAATAGCGCCCCACCAATCTTGCCGTTCAGATCGATGCCCTTGGCGTGAATGCTGTTGAACTCCTGCGACAGCCTTGTGACCAAGGCATCGAGGCTGCGCATCGCCTCAGTGATAAAGCTGTAGGCTTCCGATAGGCCTGCCAATCGCCCTGATGACACCTGTTGGGTTTCGGTCAGCCCGGGTGATTGACCCGCAAGGAATACCAGCCGGTCTTCGCCTTGGCGCACCTGTAGGCCGCCCGATTGCATGGCCGTGCCCAGAACCGGCCCAGAGCCGCTGGGCCCCAGCGTTACCGTCACGGCTCCGCTGGCAGTCGTGGCGACCGAGACCCCGACAAGGGTGGCGATTTCAGCAACCATCTGGTCGCGGGAATCCAACAGCGCGTTCGATGCACCGCTTGCGCTGCCCGAGGCGATAAGTTGCTTTTGTATGCTCTGCAGCGATGTCAACATAGCGTTGAGTTCGCGGGTCTCGTTTGAGGTCTGCTCCCAGATCGTTTCGCGCAGATCGGTAAGGTCTTGTGACAGGCGCACGAACCCCTCGGCCAGCGCGCTGCCATTGGTCAGCGCTACGGTGCGGGCTGCCAGATCGGCGGGGGCTTGGGCCACGCCGTTCAGACCGTCGAAAAACTCGGCCAGGAAATAGCCAAGGTCATAATCGGCCGGAACAAGCGCGCCCTCAAGGCTGTCCAGCCCAGCATTGTAGGCTTTGGCTTGCGAGAAATTGGAACTGGCGTCGCGGGCGCGCCCGGCGATGAAACTGTCAAATGCTCGGCTTATTCCCTCGACCCGTACGCCAAGACCGGTTTGATCGGCGAGGGTGGTGACATCGTTCTGGGCAGCAGAAATCTCGGACATGTCGGCCCCGCGTCGGCGATAGCCCTCTGTATTGATGTTGGCGATGTTCTGGCCGGTGACAGACAGAGCCTTGCGGTAGGCCTGAATGCCGCTGCTGGCGATATCGAACAAACCGGACATTCCTAGTCACCCGTCTGCGGTACATGTCGGGAAAATTGCGCATAGAGCGCATCAGCAATACCAAGCGACATGCCGCTTGACGCCGAGCGCGCATATTCCTGATCCAGCATCTCCCGGAACGTGTCGCCTGCCGAAGAGGTCAGCAAGCCGTCCGCCAATTGGCTTTTGCGTGCCTGTTGCAGGAACTGGTTGAGAAACATCGCCTCGAATTCCTCCGCCGCCTGCCGCAGTTCGGCTTGGCCGGCCCCATCGGTGCGTATATTGGGGCGCCCCCAGCCGGTGCCACTGCCCGCCGTGGCACGGCCAATCGAAAGATCGGCTACAGTGGTGAGGGGCAGGGCGGAGGATGCATCGGTCATTAGGCGCCTCAGATGATGATTAGCTCGGCGCGTAGTGCGCCTGCTTCGCGCAACGCCTCGAGAATGGCGACAAGATCCGAGGCCGAGGCGCCCACTGCGTTAATTGCATCAACCAGCGACGACAGCGACACTCCCCCATCGAAGACGAAGGCGCGGGCGGGTTCCTCGGTGGCATCAATGGTGCTTTCCGGGGTCACTACCGGCTCGTTAGGAGTGATGATCGTCTGGTTGTCATTGGTGACCACCGTGGAGCCCTGGTCGACGTTCAGGCGCTCATTGACGCGAACGGTCAGCGATCCATGCGTCACCGCCGCCGGTGTCACGCGGACATTGCCGCCAATGACCACTGTGCCGGTACGTGAGTTGATGATTACCTGCGCGGGCGGTACGACCGGTTCGACTTCGATATTCTCCAAAAGGGACACGAAGGCGACGCGCTGCGCGGGGTCTTGCGGCGCGCGCACCCGAACCGAGTTAGCATCGAGAGGCACGGCGATGTTGGGTCCAAAGATGCCGTTGATCGCTTCGGCCATATTGGCCGAGGCGGTGAAATCTCCACGGTTTAGGTTTAAGATCAGATGCTCGGTTTCCAGAAAGGAGGATTCCACCATCCGCTCCGCCGTGGCGCCGCGCGGGATGCGACCGACTGTAGGCACGTTGACGACAAGCGAGGAATTGTCCTGGCCTTCGACGCCCAAGCCTCCCACGACCAGATTTCCCTGCGCGATGCCATAGGTTTCGCCATCCGCCCCCAGAAGCGGCGTCATCAATAGCGTGCCACCGCGCAGCGACGAGGCGCCGCCAATGGTCGAGACGGTCACGTCCAGCCGTTGACCTGGTTTGACGAAGGGCTGTAGGTCGGTCGTGACCATCACAGCGGCCGCGTTGCTTGCGTCCAGACCGCTGACGTCCGTCACAAGTCCAAAGCGCGACACCATGGCTTGCAGCGATTGCAAGGTGAGCCCAGTGTCGCCATCGCCGGTTCCTGCCAGACCGACCACGATCCCGTAGCCGACAAGCTGGTTCGACCGCACACCCGCGATGGTGGCAGTGTCCTTGATGCGTTCAGCCTTGGTGGGAGTGGGCGCAAGGCTCATGACGCAGGAGACGAGGATCGTGAGGACTCTAAGGATTTGCCAGGGGCTGTGCATGGAAAATACCTGTGTCAGATCGGGGCAACAGCTGTCAGAATGCGCGACAGCCAACCTTGCTGACCGGTATCGGCCACGTCGCCTGCGCCGATATAGGTGATTTCCGCATTGGCGATCCGGTCGGACTGGACGACATTGTCAGAGGCGATGTCTTCAGGCCGGACTATGCCGTGCACCCGGATGTATTCATCGCCATTGTTAAGCGTCAACTTTTTTTGCCCAAGGATTTCAAGGTTGTCTCCTGGCAAGACTCGCACGACATGCACCGACACCAGCCCGGTAAGCGAATTGGATTGAGCGGCGGTGCCGCTTCCGGTAAAGCTTTGGGTTGTGCTGTTCGACAGTTCGGGGCCCAACCCGTCAAAGGGTTCGGCGGTGGGTAGTTGCATCTGATAGGATGAGGATTTTTCGCTGCCAGCATTCTGAGATTTGGTGGCCTGGAAGCTTTCGCTGAAGGCGACGGTCAGAATGTCGCCCACGCGGCTTGCGCGACGATCGGTGGCAAATAGGCCTGCCTTTTGTGGCGAATAGATTGTGCCGGTGGGGTAGCCGGACTGAACCGTCTCGCTGGGCATCGGGTACACTGGATCGAAATCCGCGCTCGCGGCCTCCTGCACCTTTGTAGAACACCCGGCGAGGATCGCTGCGGCGGCGATGGCGAGGGAGAGTGAAGACAGGCGCGTCATGGCATGAATCCGATCAGAGGTTGTTGGAGATATAGCGCATCATCTCGTCGGTGGCGCTGATCGCTTTCGAGCTGACCTCATAAGCGCGCTGCGTTTCGATCATATCGACGAGCTGCTGGACGACATTCACATTTGAGCTTTCTAGGTAACCCTGTTGCAGCTTGCCAAATCCGCCCTCGTAGGGGACGCCCTCGATTGGCTCGCCGCTGGCGGTAGTTTCGACCACGAAGGTCTCTCCGATGGGCTGTAGTCCGCGCGGATTGGTGAAATTCGCAATGGTGATTTGGCCGACTTCCTGGGGTCTATTCTGGCCCGCGATCATGACGGAGACGACACCGTTTTGCCCAATGGTGATCTCAGTCACATTGTTAGGGATCTTGATCTCGGGTTGCAGGACATACCCGCTCGGCGTGGTCAGCGTGCCTTCGGCATTGCGCGAAAACGCGCCGTTGCGGGTATAGCCCATCCGCCCGTCGGGCATGAGCACTTGGAAGAAGCCCATACCGTCGATCGCAACGTCGAGCGAATTCTCGGTGGCGACCAGACTGCCTTGAGAATAGAGTTTTTGGGTCGAGACTAACCGCACCCCGGTGCCCACTGTCGAGGATGAAGTAAGCGCAGTACCATCGGCGGTCTGTGCCCCGCCCGAGCGCATGACCTGATACAACAGGCTTTCGAAATTCGCGCGGTCGCGCTTGAAGCCAGTTGTGTTCACATTTGCCAGGTTGTTGGCAATGATTTGCATCTTGGTCTGCTGGGCATTTAGACCGGTCTTGGCGACGTGCATAGCGCTTGCAGACATCTGGAACTCCCTCCGTTAGGTTCGTCCGTGCAGTCTTGCAAGAGCTGTGCCAGCCGGTCGTTATTCTTGCGCAACCCGCATGATTTGTGCAGCAGCCTGGTCGATCTGCTTGGCGGATTCGATGAACTTCACGCTCATCTCAAAGCGCCGCTGTAGCTCTATGTTTTGGATCAATTCGTCGACCGTGTTCACGTTCGAGCTTTCGAGCATGCCTTGCTGGATCCGCCCAGATTGATCTGGGGGGGGGATCGTGTCGTCCTTAGCCCGAATGCGGGAGTCTTCGCTTTTACGTAGTTCGACATTTTGGGCAGACGTGGTTCCGATGAATCCAACCGAAACGAATTGGCCAACTTCAGCAGCCAACGGATTGATCAGGATTTCGCCAAGCTGTGTGATCTGAATTTCACGAAAGGGCTGGATTTCGATTGGTGTAAGGCCGTCGCTCAAAATGATTTCATCCGCGCCGTTCACCAACAGACCGTCTGCATTTATTGAAAGATCACCCCTACGGCTAAGTGCCTGGGGTGATCCGTCGGACGGCTGAACGAAGAACCAACCCTTGTTGACAAGGGCGATATCTGTGTCGACCCCAGTTGGGTCCATTGTCCCTTGTTGGTTTGAGAATTCGTTGTCTCCCGATATTAGGGCAAAAGCACGGGCTGATGCTTGTTGGCCTGTTTGTAGGTACCCGGTTCCGACTTGCCCCCAATGATCCTTGCGAAATCCGGGCACAGAAATATTTGACAGGTTCTCCGCGTTGACTCTCTGCAACTCTGCCAAGTTGAGCATTGAGTTCAAGGCACTGTAAATCATGCGGTCCATGGCGCTCTACGCTCCTGTACAAGGGTCTAGGTTACATCCTGATGTTGATGATCGTTTGGGTCAGGCTGGTCGTGGTTTCAATCGCCTTGGCCGATGCCTGGTAGTTCCGCTGCGCAGTGATCAGATTCACCAGTTCCTCGGTGATATCGACGTTGGAGCGTTCAAGAGAACCGGATTGGATGGTGCCGAAGCCTTCCGAGCCCGCTTCGCCCACCTGTGGCCGGCCCGAGACAGCGGTTTCGACATAAGTCGCGTTCCCGATCTGCTTGAGGCCGTTCTGGTTGTTGAAGGTTGCCACAACGATCTTGCCCAGCGGGTTGTTTTGACCATTCGTGTAGTTCGCCCGGATCGTGCCCGAGCTGTCGATCTCGATTCCGTCAAGCCGGCCCGAGGTGAAACCGTCTTGCTCCACCGAGAGAACCGAGAATGGTTGTGCAAACTGGCTCGAAGCCGAGTAGTCGATGTCGAGCGAGATCGAGAAGCCATCGGCCTGCTGCTCGTAACTCACCAGATTCTTGGGGCTGATCAGCTTACCGGTTTTGTCAAAGGTCAACTCGCCTTCATCGATGTAGAGTGGGTAGTAACCGGTCACCAAATTCTCTGGCGGCGATGTCACGACATTGCCCTCTGCATCGACAAAAAGTGCAAGCCCATCCGCATTCGTGGCCTGAACAAGGTTGAAGATCTTGGGGACCGAGCCCACGCCCAGGGGCACATCGTCAAGCCCGAGACGCGCTGTGCCCTTAACCTTGATGGTTGATGTGTCGCCGGTTGTACCGGTGGTGAAGGTGAAAGCGTTGCTCGCCGCCGAGTAGCGCACAGAGACACCGCCCACGCTCACACCAGTTTCGGGGTCTGCGATCTGGTTCACCCGTTCTTCAAGGGCAGCAGCCAGCGTGGTGCCTACATAATTGCCCTGTGGAATTTCGATCACACCCGAGATCCCGTTAACGGACACATTGAAGATGTTTTCGTTGTTAAGGGCCGTAAGGCGGAACACCTCTGTCAGGTCGCTTTGCGCGGCACGGCCTGCGGCGATGGCGGGCTTCGAGGCAAGGCCACGGCCCTCCGCAAAGACGTAATCTGTACGCGTCGCACCGAAGCCGAACAGGGCGTTCTCGCCGCTGCCGATGATCCGTTGATCGAGATTTATGGCTTCACTGGGGTCGATATTGCCGCCTGCTAGGATCGCGCGTCGCCCGATCTGGATATTCGAGGCTTTTTGGTTCTGGTCGACGCCGATGGCGCCGTTGGTGTTTATCTGCTCACCCGTCGTGCCGCTCAGGACGGAAAAGGATTTTGTATCGCTGTTGTATTCGACCTTGATCCCGAAGCGCTTGTCGTTAAGTTGGATCTCCTCGCCATCGGCGATTAGGGATTCAGCCGACATGACCTCGCCGCCGCGGATCAAAACTTGGCGGGTATTGCCTGCATCTGGAATGCCAAGGTCGTTTGTGTCGCTAGCGCCTGCCGCGCCCGAAACGGTGAAAGAGTTGAAGTTACTGCCCGTGCCGGTGCCGAGGACGGTCCTGTCGACGGTGAATTGCAGGCGCTGGTTCACGTCATCATAGCGGATCTTGATCGGCGGGTTTTTTTCGTCGACCCAAGCCGCGCGGTTGTTGAGGGAGTTCAGTCCAAGCCCTCTTATCGCTGTGGCTACGCTGGTGTTCTTCTCGCTGTCGATCACGAAGGCGTTGTCAAAGGAGCTATCGGTAACCGAGCGAGTCGCGGCGGCGCCAATTTCGCGCAGTACGATCTTCTTGCTGTTAAAGGTGGTCAATACGCCTTCGGTCCCGCTCTCGGCGCCCTCAAAGAAGGCTTCGACGTCTGAGGATGGGTTGAACAACAAGCTGATGTCGGAATTATCGATAAACGAAGTTTCCGAGAGGTTTAGCCCCGAAGTGTCGACTTTCAAAAGCTTGAAATTCCCGTCGGTTGTGCCGGCAGCGTCCAAAACCCGAAGAGTGCGGCTATCCAGGTTTGCGTCCAGATTGGCCCCCTGAAGCTGGATCGAAGCTGAGTCGAGATCATAGTCTGCGGAGATGTAGAACGAAAGCGTGTTCTGCGTCGCGTCGTAAGACAGCTTGTTCATCTCGTCAGGTGCGGCTAGCGCAACCTTGTTGTCATAGACGGTCAAGCTCGGGCGGTCGTTGAAATAGGAATATGCAAGGTATTTGGGGGTCGATGTCCCGCCTGTTTCTTCGGTTCCCTTGTAATGGTCGATTTCGATGATCGCTGATTGTGTGTGCAACTCGTCGATCGACTCACCCGAGGCGCGACTGAAAATCCGACCGTCGATGCCCAGTGTGGTCGCCCCGGTGCCAAGGGCGGTGCCCGCAGGATTGTAGATATAATCGTTCAGCGTGGCGTTGATACGTTCTTGCGTGTGGACAAGGAACTCATCCTTGGCGAAGTCGGGCGAGGCACCATTGATGTCTATGCCGGACAGTTGGGACACTGAGGTTTCCTGCAGAAGATCGACGACGATCCTGTTGGAGGCCCCAAGGCCGACCGGGGTACCGTCTGAACCAATCTTGAACAGGTCGATCGTCAATTCATCATCCACGTTCTGGACAATTTGGAACTTCTTGTCGTCGCCATAAGCGGCGTTAATGGCGCGCTCGACTTCGGCGGCCAATTGGGTGGCGTTGTACTTGCCGGGCCGCAGATCGATTGACACGGGGGCGTCGCCGTCATCGACATTGACCAGCAAGAAATCGTTACCCCAGAACAGGTCACTGTCGGTTTTCCCCGCATCGCGGGTAGCCTGGAACAGCAGCGGATCGGTCACGATCTCGACCAGCTTGTCGCCCTCTTCACCGAAGTCGAAGTTGCTCTGCTCGCCCCGGATCGAGGCGGGCCGCGATGGAACCTGCGTTCTCAGATCGTCGAGCTTGTAGAGCGGCGAACCTTTGCCCTCCAGGAAGTAGTTGTCATCGGGCACGGTGGTAGTCTGGTTGCCAAAACGGTCAACGAAGATCTGCCTGCCGGTCTGATCCACCGCGCTGACCAGATCGGGGTTGATCACGGTGCCGTTGATTACCAGCCGTGTGTCGTATTTGTTGGTCGGATCCTCGGCCGAGGCGTTTTGCGTCTTGATGAAATAGATCGTCGCAATGGTAGGGTTGCCGAGATCGTCGAAGATCGTGATTGAGGTCGAGTTGGTGTAGGTCGTGGGATCATCGGGATCAAAGGTGTAGCCATCCGCGAATTGCGGCAGGTTGGGGATCACGGCCGCGTCTGCTGGCACGTTCACGCCAAGCTGAATGTTTGATGTCGCGTTCGGGTCGCCTGAGGTGACCGGCAACTGCAGCGGAACCGCACTATCGAGGTCTTTCGCCGTGACCGATCCGTCGGCGTTAACCGGGTAGGTCATCAGATACTGGCCGGCGCTGTCGACCACATAGCGGTCATTGTCGACATTGAACGAGCCGTTGCGGGTATATACGGTCTGCGACGAGGTCAGAGAGGGCTTGAGCGAGAAAAAGCCCTGACCTGAGATGGCAAGGTCAAGCGCGTTCAGCGATGAAGCGATGTTACCTTGGGTAAACTGCTGCTTAATGCCTTTCAAAATTGCGCCCGAACCGATCGAGGATGAGGCGTTCTGCAAGGGCGAGGTGGCGAAGATGTCGCCGAATTCCGCGCGCGAACGTTTGAAGCCCGTCGTCCCCACGTTCGCGATATTGTTTGAGGTGGCCGAAATGTCGGCCTGAGCGCCGTTAAGGCCGGTAAGCGCGGTATAGAAAGACATGGCAGGTTCCTTTTAGAAGAGGCGGCTCCATACCGCCGAAATATGAGATCAGCGGAAGCGGGTGGTGTCGGTCACGGTGACCTCGCCGTAGTCCTGAACGTCGAGCAGCACCCTTTCTGTGGTGTCGCTGCCGGCGGCGGCGGACAGCACCTTGGCATATACCGAGGGATCGAGGCTTTCCTCGCCGGCGCCCATGTCCACAGTTACCTCTATCTTGACCTGGCGGCGGCCTGCGATCACGGAAGGCGGCAGGTCGCTCCAGCTAAAGCCGACCAGCCCGGCGCGCTGGGCGCCAAGGATTTCGGAATGGTACAGCTCGCCGGTTTCTGCATCCATGAAGCTGATGCGGGTCGAAGAGGCAGCTTGCGGCAGATCGATCACACCGTGGATTTTATCTTCGGCATCGGGTCGCGCTAGGTTGCCGGGCACAAGTACCGAATGACCTAGGAGGTTCGAGGCCGTCGCGATGCGCATTTGGCGCATCTGGTCGCCAAGCCCGGCGATACCACTGTTAAGTTGTTCGATCCCCGAAACGGTCGAGAACTGCGCCATCTGGGCGATGAATTCGCCGTTCTCCATGGGCGAGAATGGGTCTTGGTTTTGCAGCTGAGCGGTCATCAGCTTCAGGAAATCCTGTTGCCCCAGTTCCGATTTCGTGGCGCGCTCGGCGGTGTTGGCCTGATTCGAAATCCCGAGCTTGTCGAAAATGGCCTGTGCATTTGCATCTATACGGTCAGTCATTGGTCGAAATCCCCGTGTTTCGTCATCAGCGGCCCATATTCACCGTGCGCGCCATCAAGGAGCGCAGGGTCGACACCACTTCAAGATTGTTTTCATATTGCCGCGACGCTTCGAGCATCTCGACCATTTCCTCGTCCGTATTCACCGCCGCCGCAAAAATGAAGCCA
The DNA here is from genome assembly GCA_017643305.1 of Marinibacterium sp. GTDB lineage: Bacteria > Pseudomonadota > Alphaproteobacteria > Rhodobacterales > Rhodobacteraceae > HXMU1420-2. The sequence continues at coordinate 46,655 of JAEPNQ010000014.1, forward strand.
TCTTCATTCGCTTTCGGGTGATCGGGCTGATAGACTTTCTGTGGGGAGTAATCCACTTCGGACAAGCCGACCACATCAACGGTGGCGATACCTGTATTCCGGAAATTCGACGCATATTGCGTGGCGAAAACAGGCTTGATCGCGCGAAAGGCAGCGTCTTCGGTCGACGTAATAGTTTGCGCATTCGCGATGTTCGAGGCGACCGTGTTTAAGCGTATCAGCTGCGCCCCCATGGCGCGCCCTGCGATATCAAAGACGTTGCGGATCTCTGTCATTATCATTCTCCTTTGATCGCGGAGGTCAGACCCGAAACTTTGCGATTGATCATCGCCAGCGATGTCTGGTAACGCAGGACGTTTTCCGAAAACTGCATCTGTTCCACTGGCAATTCGACAGTGTTGCCATCCAGCGACGGGTTCAGCGGGACCCGGTACTGCATGCGCGATGGGCCGGTCGGTTGCAGGGCGGGCAAATGACGTTCATTCGTGGTTGCAAGCTCGCCCTGCACCCCTTCGAGCCGATCAAGCTCCGCCTTGAAATCAATGTCGCGAGCCTTGAAATTCGGCGTGGCCGCATTCGCAATATTCGACGCCAAGATGTCGTTGCGCTTGGCACGCAATGCCAGTGAGGTTGCATGTGCGCCAAGATGTGCCCTGATCTCTTGCATTCCCGATTTCCATTCAGATTTACGTGTCAGCCGCAAGGCGTGCCTTGGCTCGGTTATTGCAAGTGTGATGCCAAGTTGATCATTCGGAGCAAAAAAATGGCACAGCGTCCATCGTCCAATTCGCCAGCAAGAATCATGCCCCGCCTGTCCGCGCCGCTTTCAAAGATTCGAAAGCAGTTGCTCAACTCTGTTGCCGAGCTTGATCCCGAGGCAGCGCTTGCCGTCTTGCGAGAATACCTGCAGGGTGAAACAAATGGCGCTGTGCGGCTGGGCAACATGGCCGCGCAAAGCTGGATCATCCGTCAGCGGCTTATCAGGCTGCAAACTGTGCTGCATGGTACCCCTTCGGTGGCGGAGGACGAACCGTCCTTGCCGTCATCCGAACACGGCCTTACCACGACGGACGAAACATCGTCGGTAGGGCCAGCCGCCGCCTCGAACGCCCCGGAAGCGAAAGAGCTCAAGGAGGAGGCGGGGGGCTGGACCAAGCTGCGCATCCTTGTCGAAAGCGAGCTCAACGGTATGCGCTTTTTCGAGGGTACCACTATCGAGGTGCGCGAGGAGGATGCCCGCAAGCTAATTGAGGCGAAATCTGCCGAAACCGTCGAGGATAGCGCGGAGGCGGCACCTGCCAAGGCGACCCGTACCACAAGGAAAGCCGCGCCGAAAAATTGAGTGGAGGCGGACACTGGAGCGCATTTTGGCACGATCCTTGCTGCGATCTTCCTGAACAATTCGATAAGGGAATGATCAGAATGTATGGAACGATCCTATCGGGGATGACGACGGCGATGCATGCATTGAGCGTCATATCCAACAATGTTGCGAACTCGGGTTCGACCGCCTTCCAGAAAAGCGATGTGACCTTTGCCGATTTGTTCAGCTCGGGTACGCCTGAATCCTCGTCGCGCAATTCGCCGGGCCTTGGGGCCATGGTCGAAGCAACCCGCCGGAGCCAGGCGCAGGGCAACTTGATGGATCGTGAAGGAGTACTGAATCTCGGTATTTCGGGGGCCGGTATGTTCGTGGTGGCCCGCCCCGATGGTCAGGGCGGCGTCGGGAATAACATGGCCTTTACCCGTGTTGGGGAATTTAGTCTCGATGCCGCGGGCTATATCCGCAGCACTGATGGGTCTTATTTGCTTGGCGTTGCCGGCGATGGTGGTCTCGCAACGGATCGAGCGGCACTCAGCCCGCTCCTGATCCCACCGCGGGTTGAAGACAGCAAGCTGACGGGTTTATCGATTGGCCGTAACGGGATGGTCGTGGGCAGCTATGGGTCGGATTTGATGCAGAACCTCGGTCAGATCAGCATCGCCACCTTTGCCAATCCAATGGGATTGCGCAATGTCAGCCAAAGCCGCTTTGAACAGACCATAGATTCCGGTAATGCTGTGCTTGGCATCGGCTCGACCCAGGGCTTTGGATCGGTCTATTCCGGCAAACTTGAGTCGTCTAATGTCGATCTGACAACCGAGCTGACCATCATGATGCGCGCCCAGCAACAGTTTTCTGGTTCCGCGAAATTGTTGCAGACAAACTCTGATATGGTGGAAAAACTCACCCGCTGATTTGCATGGAATTTCAAGTATCAAGGGTGACTTTCGACGCCCCTTTTTTTCACTTGAGCGGGAAGTTCCAAGAAAGGTCCAGCACATCCACGCGCGACGGATAGGGCACAAGGAGTTCGCCATGCCCGTTGGTTTCGATCTCGGTCTCAAGCGCGATTACAAGCGCGACGGGGCGGGCGGGTTCGGGCCGTAAGTTTGCAACAAAAAGCTCAAAGCTTGCCCGCGACACCGAGATTTCGGCCCTCATTATTGGGCGGTTGCTGGGGATTTCGACATGACCTATGGTCGTGCGCCCCATGATGTCGACGGGGATAAGCCGTACCTGGCAGTTGCCCCTTGCAACATTGGATAACTCGCAATTGACTTCCAATTCGGCGCGCGCGTCCGATCCGATCAAGCGTAATTCGGCGCTTTGCAAAAACATCTGAAGGCAAGGCAGCCGTTCACGCAATGCGCTAGGATCAAGCCCCATATTGAAGCCTTTCAGTTTTTGGTTTCGCCGGTCAATTCGGTCAACTGCTGTCGCAAGTTGCCGATCGCTGCCTTCTTGATCTGGGACACGCGGCCCTTGGTGACCTCGAGGATTTCGGCTATTTCGTAAACGTTAAGCTCTTCGACATAATACAGCTGGATCACCAGCGCCTCCCGTTGGCTAAGGCTTTCCAAGGCCTTGCGCAAGGCAGCCCGCAACTCGACCTTGTTGATTTCCTCTTCCGGATTTCCCGCAGTGCTGACGAACCAGACCGAAAACTCGTCATAGACCTCTTCTATGGTCTGCAACGTGTTTGCTTGGAAGGCTTGGCGCCATTGTTCATATTCGTTGATGCCCATCCCGAGTTCTTCCGCGATTTCGATCGATGTTGGCTGGCGCTGCAGCCGTCGTTCCAGCGCAACGGTGGCACGGTTGACCATTTGACGGTTCAAAATCGTCGTTCGGCATAGGTTCGAGGCGCGGCGCAGATGGTCGGCAATCGCCCCACGGATCCTGATCCCGGCATAGGCGGCAAAGCTGGCGCCTTCCTTGCGTTCGTATTTCTGTGCGGCATCTACAAGCCCGACATAGCCGACTTGAATTAGGTCTTCGACTTCGGCCGCGCCACGGACACGACCGTGGAAATAATAGGCAATTTTGCGCACCTGCTCCATCTGGCTGGTGATCAGATCATGCGGCGCTGGGCGCTGCTCGGGATATTGGGCGCGCAACATCAGGTTTCTTTCCCTGCCGTGTCGAGGAAGAAGCGGATGCCATGGCTCTCGTTAGTGGGCGCTTTCAAGAGCTTTTGTACGATCGACTGAAGTGCTTGTCCTTCGGGGCCGATGGCGTCATTGGAATTCGCCATCAAAGGTTTGCGCATCACGACCGAGCGGCGCAGCGGTGCGGATATAGGCAAATGCCCTGCATAGGTCAGTTCCACATCGAGGAACCGCAGCGCGATGGCAAGGAACTGGTCGAAGTGCCGGCGCGCTTCTTGGCCGTCGCGGGCCATGTTGATGATCACCGAGAAGCTGCGCACGCCATGTTCAAGGTTTGCCGCCTTCAAGATGGTATAGGCGTCCATGAAGCTGGTCGGCTCGCCCACAACAACCAGCAGGACACAATTGGCGGCGGCGACAAAGGCAAGCGTTGCGTCGCTGGCCCCGGCCGGGGTGTCGACAATCAGGTAATCGGTCTCGTCGTTGATTGCGTCGAAATTGCGGATCAACTGCAGCCGGTCAGTTTTCTTGAGATCGATCAAATCGCGCGCTGCCGACCCGCCCGACAAGAGAGTAATTCCATGGCTGGTCTTTATCAGCGCATCCGACAGTCCGCCATCGGAAAGCATGGCCTTGTCAATCTTGGGGCTCAGGTTTTCGCCCATCAGTATATGGGCGTTTGCAGTGCCGAAATCAGCGTCGAGCAGCGTTACCCGGCCACCGAGCTGGCGCAGGATGAGGGCGACATTGACCGCGATGCTGGTCTTTCCGACGCCCCCTTTGCCACTAGCGATTGCGATCGATTGTGCCATTTGGTCCCTTTCGCGTACGCAGCGCCATAAGCCTTTCAGGATCGAACTGCAAGCAGTCCGATCAGGAATTCATTCATCATCTCTTCTGAGGCCGGCGCAATGTTTTCCGTCAAGGCGCGGGTTCCGGACAGCCAGGCGATCTTTGTGCCCGTTTCGGCGATCTGCGAGGCTTCTTGTGGTGTCAGCTCGTATTCGTCGAGCTTGGTCAGAGCGATGGTCGGGTTAAATGTTCGATACTTTTCTAGTTCTGACTTGATCCGGCCAAGGCTGCTGCCCGAGGGCAGGGCGATCACAAGGCTGACGTCATTAGGTATCAATTTCTTCTGCAGATCCCCTAGCACCCGCTGCATCGTTTCCCCGTCGAGGTTGGTGTCGATAATATGACTCTGCGCCGTGTCGCGCCATTGATCCGCGTCAAGTTTATCGCTTTGCAAGCTTCGGTGCGGCACGGAGAGCATGCGTGCATAAGCTGGTAGGGCAGTGTCGTCGAAGCGCGGGGCATCGGACAAGGACACAAGCCTGACCGCACGGGCCGGTTGTAGGTCGACCATTAGAGCGGCGATCTTACCGGCAAGAACGGTTTTCCCACCACCACTGGGGCCCACGATCACGACCACCGGCGCACGCAAGCTTTCCATCGGATCGGCGCAGACCAGTTTGCGCGACAAGGCCGCAGCGAATGGCCTGATGCGCTCGGACGCGGCGGGGGCGGGGGCAAGCCGCTCTACGATCTCGGCGGAAAACCCGGCTGTCACGAAGGGATCGATCAGGGCTGGGGCCTGGTTGCCGTTTTGCTCCAACTGTTCAAACTGCGCCTCGAGCTGGGCCAACTGTGCGCCAAGCTGGTGCAGGATCGGGTGCAGATCGGCTGCACCCGCGCCATGCAGAACGCCGGGCTGTTGCTTTTGTTGGGCGGTGGCGCTGTTCGGATTGGGTTCGATAGGACCCAAAGGATCAATGGCCTCGTGTTTGCTCATGGTGGCGGACCAAGCCAAGGGTTGTGCTTTCGCGGCGGTCGGTGCGGGGCTCAGGCGGTGAGTGACGGCAGGCTCAGGCAGGCCATCCTGCGACGAGGACAGGGCTGTTGCCGCCGCTAGGGTCCTGTCTGCCTCAATTCCCTCTGCAGAGGCCGAGGGCGCAGTTTCGTTCAAGCGGGAGCGGGCACTCTCCATGCTGACGACGGTGGCGATCTGCGGTGCGCCCGGTTTCGATTGCGGCACGGTGCTTTTTGTCCGTTCTAGGGCAGCACGGCGAGATCGGAAATCGGCCGTCGGACCCGCGCCTTGCTTGACCTTTTCGGACATCATGTCGGAAAAGCTGACGCTTGTCTTGCGCTTGCGCGGAGGCTGGATCTGGTTGGGCTCGTTCGTTGCCAAGATCTCGATTTGGCCATCGCGTGTGGTGGTAGACAGGATATAGGCGTTATCGCCGAGCTGACGGACTACCTCATCCATGGCGAGGGCGCTGTCAGGCGCAAGAACGGTAACAGTGGGCATGTTAATTTACCTCTTCGTTTTCGGGCTGTTCACCCGATGGAAGGCTGTTGAGATCACCGATGGTCGCCACCACCTCGACGGTGCGGTTCTCGGGCAATTCCGTGAAACCTAGGATCACGACCTGTGGCACATGCGTTCGCACGAAATCGGCCAGGTGACGGCGGATTGCAGGGGCGACAACTAGGATGCTGGGCTTGTTTTCATTGACCAAGCGCTCGCTGATTTCGTTCAGCGATTGCAAAAGCGTTTTCGCCAACTCGCCATCCAGTACCAAGCCCTCGTCGCCGCCTTGGCGCATGGTGCGCAGCAAGAGCTGTTCGAATTCAGGCGACAATGTCATGACCGGCATAGTCTGACCGAGCGCCGCGAGTTGCTGGATCAACAGCGGCGCGAGGCTGGGGCGCAGCGCCTCGGACATCTCGACCGGGTTTTTGACGCGGGTGGCGATGCCCGACAGGCCTTCGAGGATCTTGCGCAGATCCGAGATCGGGATGTGTTCGACCAGCAACAGCCGCAAGACCTCGGTAAGGGTGTGCAGCGGCACAAGCTTAGGGACGACGGATTGCACGAGCTGCGGGTTGCGCTTGCCCAGGTTGTCCAGCATGGCCTGCACGTCATCTTGCCCGATCAGGTCGGCTGCATGCTTGGTCAGCAATTGGCTCATATGCGTCGCGATGACTGAAACTGGCTCGATGACGACATAATCATTCGTCTCAGCCTGGGTTTGCTGGGTGGGACGGATCCAGATCGCTTCCACCCCGAAAGACGGTTCGCGCACCTTGATGCCATCCAGATCCACGGTCGAACCTTCGCCAGGAAGCGCCAGCTTGCGATCGGGATAGACGGTGTCTTCGCCCACGATGGTATGGCCGATGCGGATACGATAATGGTTGGGTGGCATCGACAGATCATCGCGGATGCGCACGCTCGGCACGACAAAGCCCAAGGCCTTGGACACTTCGCGCCGGATCGAGGTGATGCGCGAGACCAGAGGACCGGCCTGGTCGTCATCGACCAGCGAAATCAGGCCATAGCCTAGTTGCAGCGACACGGATGAATAATCGGTCACGTCTTCCAGCGTAACGATGTCACCAGCAATTGGCGCGGCGTCTGGTTCTTCATCCCCGTCCTGCGCGATGCTGTCGGTATCGTTGCGCATTGCGAAATAGGCTGCCCCCGCTGCAAAAAGGGCGAACAACAGGAACAAGCCGTTTGGCAGTCCTGGCACAAGGCCTAGGATGCCCACGACCGCTGCCGTCGGAATCCAAGCGCGCGACAGGTGCACCTGTTCCGAGATATGCCGCGCCATGTCATTCTTGGAGGACACGCGCGTCACGATGATCGCGGTGGCGATCGAGAGCAGAAGGGACGGGATCTGGGCGACGAGGCCGTCACCGATGGACAACAGTATATAGGTCTGCGCCGCATCGCCCACGGCCATGTTGTGCTGCGCTATACCGATGATCAGCCCGCCGATGATGTTGATGGCAAGGATCAGGATACCAGCGATGGCATCCCCTTTGACGAATTTCGACGCACCATCCATCGAGCCGTAGAAATCGGCCTCTTCCGCGATTTCCAAGCGCCGGGCCGTGGCCTCTTCGGGGCTTAGGATACCGGCGTTCAGATCAGCGTCGATGGCCATCTGCTTGCCCGGCATGGCGTCGAGCGTGAAGCGGGCGGCCACCTCAGACACGCGGCCTGCGCCCTTGGTGATCACCACGAGGTTGATGATCGTCAAGATGATGAAGACGAAGATACCGACAGCATAGTTGTTGCCGACGACGAATTCTCCGAAGGCCTTGATAACCTGTCCGGCGGCATCGGGACCGGTGTGCCCCTCGCTTAGGACGATCCGGGTCGAGGCTACGTTCAAAGCCAAGCGCAAGACTGTGGCGATCAAGAGCAGGTTGGGAAAAGACGAGAAATCGAGCGGCCGATAGGTGTGCAGCGTGACCATCAGGATCAAAAGCGACAGCAGGATGTTCAGCACAAAGAACCCATCCAGTAAGAATACCGGCAGGGGCAGGACCATCATTGCGATCAGCACGAGAATGCCGATCGGCAGGACCAAGCCCCCGATTGTGTCGCGCGCACCTGCCGTCAAACGGGCCGTCGATGTCAGATCCATGACAGGGTCTCTCCGTCAAAATGCCGACCCAGGGCCGCGCCAAAAAGGTCGCGACTAGTGGATTTTCCCAGGTTTGCTTGCTCTGTTTGCGTCACCATGCGTTTCACATCTCGTTTGCTACCAAAGCGTCTATCCCTAACAAGCAAGATGTGTGCCAATAAGATTTCGCGCGCCCAGAAGCTAGGATGGCATGATCTGTGCAGGTCTCCGACCGATACCATCGCTTGGGCAAGACACCCGGCACAATATCTCTATCCTCGCGACAGGAGGCCCAGCTCGTGACTGACTTCCCCCGGCCATCCATGCCTCTCATGTTCACTCTCATGTCCGCCCTTGCGCTTTCGGCGTGCGACGAAACTAAGGTCGTTCCCGGGCCGGGCGCGACCTCGACCGTGCCAGTGCCGCCGCGCAATGCAGCCTCCACCACGCAAGAGATCTCGCGCGTAGAACAAGTGCTGGATGCCGCAGACCAGGTCACCGTTGTCGCCCCGACGATCCGCGCAATGGGGTATGCGGTTGTCTCGGCGCAGCCCGGCAAAAGCGTAAACCATCGTCGGCTGAACGCCATTCGTGTTGCCCGGATGGAAGCGATGCGGAACCTGACCGAACAGATCCACGGCGTGCGCATCGATGCATCGACCACCATCGCCGAGGCCGTTTTGCAAAGCGACACCATGCGTAGCGCCGTGGTGGGCATGTTGCGTGCCACCCGCACGGTTCATATCCAGCCCAGGGGCAGCGATACCTACGAGGTCCTGCTCGAGGTCGATCGCGACATGATCGACCAGATGTTGAAGGTCGCCCGTCGCAAGACATGAGGCAAATGTGATGCGGTTTTGGCTATTCTCCGGTCTTGCAGTTCTTTGGGTGCTCCTCTGGGCGGGCCTGTCGCCGGCGACCGCTGCGACCATTACGGTCGAGGTGACGGGGCAGTCGGCCGAAAGTGGGCTTGGCCGTGCCAAGACCCGCCTTCGCGCTCTGGAGGCCGCTTTGATTGAGGCGGCGATCAAGGGCGGCGCCGATATCAATGGTTATGCCGCTGCATCGAACGGGATCCTCGTGTCGGACCGGCTGATCCTGCGGCCTGCCTCGCGGATACTGGATTACAGTATTCTCTCCGAGACGGTGGTGGATGGGTTTTACCGCGTCCGTATCCGCGCCATCGTTGGTGATCCGCCGGTGCCAGTGACCGACCAGTGCGCACGCAGGGCAAAGCTTGACATATTGTCCTATCCGCTGCGGCTGCGCGTCGATCCGATGACGCCTGCCTGGGTCGACAGCCTCGGCCCACAGCTGCATGACAGCATCGATGCGGCCATCGCCTCGCGGCCCGGTGTCAGCCTCATGCGGGGCGGGGCCGGCAGCGGCATGCCGGGGCGCAGCGTGCAGGTAGGGCTGGATATGGACTACATGGCGCTCACCCGTGGCACCACGGGCGTCCCGGTGCCCGAGGGCCGTTTGGCGTATCATGCCGATGTGCACCTGCAGATGCAGGGCCGCAAAAAACTTGGGCTGGTGCTTTTGTCCCGTCTGGTCAATCCGGGTTCGAACAAGCCGCGCGCCGAGAGCCGGTTCGAGCAGACCATCCGCCTTGATGCCGGGATCCCGGTTCCGGGGCTGAACCATCTTGCCTCCCCGGATCGAACCGCCATCGTCGACAAGCTCTTGGCACAGATCGATGTCCATATAGAGGCGATGATCGATTCTTATGCCTGTCGCCCGCTGGAAGGTGTGTTGCTGCTGTCTGGTGGGCGTCTGACGCTGCCCTTCGGGGCAAAGGATGGTCTCACGCGGCTCCATCTCGCGTATTCCGAAGGCAACGACACGCCGTTTATCATTTTCGAGATCGACAAACTGAAAGATCACAGCGCCATTCTGCGCCCGATCGACCAGAACCGCAGCGCACGCAAACTGGCCGGGATGCGCGTGCGCTTTATGGAGATGGCGAAATGAAACGGTTGGCGGTGGCAATGATCCTCTGGCTTGTCGGCGGTGGCATGGTGCAGGCCGAAACCAGCGATGCCTTTACCGGCGGCGATATCGCGGCAATCGTGCGGGACACCCTTGCAGCCAACGGAGAGGATGGCAGCCCCATCCTCGCCGAGCAGCGACGCTATTACCCCTGCGATGTCGATCTGACCGTTATGCCCCGGCGCGAGGGGCGCTGGGATGCCGTGGATGTGGTATGTGCGGGACATGTGCCTTGGTCCATCATCGTGCGCACCTCGGTTGAGGTGCCGCTGGGCTATCGGTTTGGGATGGTTGACACCGAGGTAGAGACACAGGCGGTGGTCGTACTGCGCCATTCGATCAGGCGTGATGAGATCCTCACCGCAGAAAAGCTCGAAGTGACCAAGGTCTCCCATGCGGCCGCGCCGGGCGTGTTTTTCCGGATCGAACCCCTGATCGGGCGCCGGATGGCGCAGAACCTTGGCGCCGGTGTTCCGCTGCGTGAACGTCACCTTGAAATGGATTGGGCGGTGCGTGAAGATGATCCTATCGTGATTGAAACCGCCGTTGGTGGGCTGGTGATCTCGATGGCCGGCGTCGCCCTTGAAAATGGTCAAACCGGCGACTTCATTCAGGTACAGAACGTTCAGTCGCGCAAAGTGGTGACCGGCATGGTGACAGACGAAAAAAAAATTAATGTTAAGCCTAACCTAAATTGAGTTTGCGTCGTTTATACCGGCGATAGGAGGTTGTAATGATCGATTTCATCAATAATTCGGTTCCGCCGAAGGTGCCCGCCAGAGTGTCGCAGAGCGGCACGCCGGTGTCCCAGGAAAAGCCGACACAGGCCGGCCCCGCCCCAACCACGGCCAATGCTGAAGTCAGTGTTATCGGCGCCAAAGCAACCGTTGAAGAGCTTGCGAAGAGCCCCCCGATTGATCTCGAGGCGGTCGGCAAGATCAAGGACGCGATTTCGCGCGGTGCCTATCCCGTCGACCTCGACAAGGTTGCAGAAAAGCTGATGGAAAGCTTCCTCGAATCTCATGGCTGATCTGACCCAAGACGGGGAAGCGAATCCTTATTGGCAGGCGGTGCCGGATAGTCTCGAACAGCTTGATGCCCTCTTGGGCCAGCTGCATGAGAACATCGGTGATCCGGCCACTTTGGGCGTGATCATCCAAAACCTCGCCTCCTTGGTGGAAGGGGGCTTGTCGGATCTTGCTGAGAGGGGAACGGAGCCGGAGGCGAAGGCCAAGGTGGCCCACCTAGCGATGCAGATCACCGAGTTGGAACAGATTTTGCAAAATCGTCAGAGCATCCTTGCCGGGTTCTCTGTCTATTTGAAGGGACTGGTCGAAGGCTAGGGGTGCCAACCGAAAGGGGAACACGCGTCCAATGCCTGACCAAATTCCATCCCTCCTATGGCTGCCCTTGGGTGGCCTTGTTGCTGTTGCACTCGTTGCCGTAGCCGTTTTCAAGTTGCGGCGTCCAATGTCTGACCAAATGCACAAACGCCAGTTGACCAAGACAGCGCCGGTGCTAAGTAGCGTCAATCCGGTGAGTGTTGCGGCTACCTCAACACCAAAATCCGAAGATGTGGTCGAAATGCTGCGGGCGGAGTTGGCTGCGTTCCGCGCAGTTTACCAGGCCGATCTGTCTCAAGTGCTTGCCGAGCAGCGCGCTCAGATGGCCGCACCGCGCCCCACCATGCCGCAAGACGCGCAAGACCTGTTGGAAAAGGCGATCGAGCTTGCCCGGATGGGCCATGATGCCGCTTCGATCTCGGGCAGCTGTGATCTCGACCCGGCCGATGCGGCGGCACTTGTACGTTTTCACGGACCCAACCGGGTCGCTGTGATCTCACGGCGACATTGATTGTGCGTCGCCCTTGGGGGCGGCTTCCGGCGTCGGGGGCTGTGAAAATGGCAGTCCCGCGAAAATCTCGCTAGCTTCGGCTTGAATCTCGATCAGGTCTTCTGGCTCGAGTTGGTCGGAGGCATCATCGCGCCCTTCGGTGCAGTCGTTTTCACCCAGGGCGTGACAGATCGAGAACCAGATGTAGCCCGACTTGATGTCGGGTTCGGCCATCAATTCAATATAAACGCGTGCAAGCTTGCGGGGGGCAGCTATCCGCCCATCTCTGGCCTGCGCCATCAACCGTTCCAGCAGGCGGTTTACGACATCTTGCTGGGCGCCAGGCGGTAGGCTGTCGAGCAGCTCATCGACCATGTCTTGCGCATATGCCCCGTTCGAGAGAAGGGCAAGCGCGCTCCAATATAAAGCTTCTACGTGGTTTTGCGGCCGTCCTCGCCCTTGCCGCAGAAGGACGGCAAGGTTGAATTGCGCATCCGGGATATCGGCTTCGGCAAGCGGCTCGAACAGAGCGATGGCCCGGCGGAAATTACGGTCACGCACGGCGTCGGTTGCGGCGTCGAATTGCGCGTCTTGCGCTGGTGTTTGCGCCAAAACAGGCGCCGCCGTAGTGGCAAGCGCTGCGAGACCAGCGCAAAGCCTGATCATTTCCCTGCCATCATCACGAGTTGCAGATAAAGTACACGCATGCGGAATTTAGATTTCGGCTGGCGCTCGTAGACGATGATCTTAGGCCGGTCGCTCGACGCTTTCTCGAATTCTATAGCCATTGTGTCGGGCAGAAACACACCGGCCTGTTCCAGCGTGGCCTTGGGGTCCGTGGCAAAGGATTTTGCGAAGCTTTGGTCTATCCAGATTCGCGCCAAGGCCCGCCCAAGAATATCGGGCAGGTATTTGCGAACCTCTTCGCGATCATGCATATGTATATCATCTCGGACCAACCGCAGCGGATCTGCGGTATTGGTATCCTTGCGTGCGATGGTAACCTCGCCACGCGGAGCTACGACCAATGCGGTCGATTTGCTTCCCGACATTTCTAGCCACCCTACAATCTGCGGTTTCGACGCGTTTTTAATCTGCTTCGAAAAAACACCAGCCCCTTCTCCAAAACTATACAATGCCAATCCGATAATTCAAAGATCACGATTACCGCTTTGCTGCGGTGTCGCGAACAAGACGCACCATCATGCGTTGCTGAGGAAAAAAACGACCGTAGCGATGCCCTGTCATGAAGCTAACGGTCCAGTAATTACGGCGTGACCAGAAATTTTGCTCCCCAGTCCAATACGGTTCGGCCATAGTGTTGGGGAAGAGAGTTGGGTCAATCTTGGGCGGCTCGCATTCTTTGCAGACGAGGCTTTTCAGTTCGTCTAGGCTTGGAAGGCGCCAGCCTTTGCCCAGTTGTTTGTTCGCCTGCTCGATCACCAGAGCGATCTCTTTATGGTTGAGTTTGACTGCCTCGCCCCAGCAGGTTTCTAGTTTCGAGTCCCAGCGTTGCCCGACACTGCAGCGCATCCATTCGATCCCAAGCGTTAAATCCTTTACAAATTGGCCGCGCTCATAAAGATGTACAGCAGCATAGCTTGTGGTCACGCTTATGGCGATGGGTGCTGCCCATATCAGGTGGATTATACGCCTCATGATGGAATCGCCCCTTAAAACATATTGCGAGTGTTCCAGAACCACCTAGGTGGGTCAATCTGACCTTTTGATCCCATCCGGTGGCTGGGGGAGAGAGAATTCGACCAGAAAGCTTAACCTATGTTTTCCACGCCGGATGATCACATAGCCCCTGGTCGATCGGAGCTTATATTGGCACGTGGGAATCTGACCTAGGCGCGGGATGGGAGAGCAACATGCTGGTCAAGCTTCACAGTAAGGCAACCACGACGCCGAAGATTCGGGCAGCAATAAAGTCTAGCCATTAGCCTGTCTGGGTTCCTGCAGAGCGCCACGGGACGATTGAGCAAACTGTTTGGAACTGGCGCAAGCGTGCTGTACCGGGCGAGCACGAGGTCGATAAGCTCTGTGCCGACTTGGACATCGAGCACTGCCTGACTCCGCCGAGACCGCTGCAAACGGACGGCTTGGACGAACGTTTCAACGGTCGGATCGAAGAAGTGCGTCAAAGCCATCACTTCCGATCAGGCGAGGAGCTGGAGGCCACGTTGCGCCGCTATGTCTGGCTCTACAACCAGCAACTACCCCAGTGAGTCTAGGCCAGCACGTCGCCCTTGCAGACTTTTAAGAACTGGTTCAAACTTTTCCGGTGTTCAAGGAATAGCCATACTTCCTCACGGGATGTGAAACCAATGCTCGACTATCCCGCCCAGATGGTACGGATCTTGAATGCAAGGTGTGGTAAAAAGCCGTAAATGAAGGTGAAATGAATGGAACTCGGTTCACTAATTGGCCTGATAGGGGCAATTGGAATGATCATCGGCGCGATGCTTTCGGGTGGTGGCATCGGGCCGTTTATCGATGTTCCCTCAATCCTTATTGTGTTCGGCGGAACCTTTTTCGCTGCAATGTATACCGCACCGCTTGGCACCTATCTTGGCAGCTTCGGCGCAATGGCCAAGGCGTTTTTGCCGCCCATCAAGAAAATGGACCAGTTGATAGAGCGCATGGTCGAACTTGCCGCTGTGGCGCGTAAGGACGGGATGATGGCGCTCGAAGGCCAGCAGGTTCCCGACAAATTTTTCGAGAGGGGTATGCAAATGCTGGTCGACGGGGCCGACGAAAACAAGCTTGTCAACCAGCTCAACCAAGAAATCAAGGCGATGAAAGCACGCCACGAAGCCAATCAGGGATGCGTGAAAGCATGGGTCGACATCGCGCCCGCGATGGGCATGATCGGCACACTGATTGGTCTTGTACTAATGCTAGGTAACATGGCCGATCCCAAGGCCATTGGGCCCGCCATGGCCGTCGCCTTGTTGACGACGATGTACGGCGCATTCCTCGCGAATGTGGTATTCATGCCCATGCTGACCAAGCTCGAGGGTTTCACGGCATACGAAATCCGCTACCGCGAAATGGTCATCACCGGTCTGCGTGGTATCGCCCGCAGCGAGAGCCCGCGCAACATCCAAGACCAGATGGCGGCAAACTTGCCGCCGAAGATGCAGGCAAAGCTAGAAGCTGCCTGATTTTTGGGCATGCGGCAGGCGAGGGGTTGAACCATG
>JAEPNQ010000137.1 GCA_017643305.1 Marinibacterium sp.
GGCTCCGGTCGCAATGGTCTGACATGGATGGGCCCACTGTTCCGATGGTCCGCCGGGCTTGTGGCCGTGGTCTCGCCGCAATTTCCTGTTCATGGGGCTCGTGCTGGTGCAGTTCGACATGGTCGAGCTGCTCGAACAGATTGAGAACGTGTCATACAACTCGCGGGCGGTCATCGCCTTCCCGGGCATCCTTTGGGGTGCTTATGTGGTGTTTCGCATGCGGTCGCTGGCGTTGTGCGACGACAGAGACGAAGGAACTTCTGCGCAGGAAGGCTCCGGTCGCAATGGTCTGACATGGATGGGCCCACTGTTCCGATGGTCCGCCGGGCTTGTGGCCGTGGTCTCGCCGCTGCTGGCCGCCGCAGGTTACGGTACGATGGCCGAGGCCATTCTGGTGCCATATATCATGACGGTTGGTGTCTATGGCGCGCTTTTGGTGCTGCAGATGTTCTTCCGCGACCTGTATGCGTGGCTGTCCGGCAAGGGGGCTGAAGGGGTTGAGGCTTCCATCGTTCCGATCTTGATCGGTTTTGCGCTGGTTATCGGATCGATGCCGTTCCTGGCCCTGATATGGGGCGCGCGCGAGGCTGACCTGACAGAGATCTGGGACAGGTTCCTGAAAGGGGTGGAGGTTGGCAGCACCACAATTTCCCCAGTAGATTTCCTGACCTTCACAGTGGCTTTCGCCATCGGCTACACCCTCACCCGGATGTTCCAGAACGCTTTGAAAAGCGGCCTTCTGCCGCGCACCAGTCTGGACCAGGGCAGGCAGAACGCGGTGGTGTCGGGGACGGGCTATGTTGGCATCTTCCTGTCGGCCATCGTGGCCGTGTCTATGGCCGGGATCGATTTGTCGTCCCTGGCCATTGTGGCCGGGGCGCTGTCAGTCGGCATCGGCTTTGGCCTGCAGAACATCGTATCCAACTTTGTCAGCGGCATCATTCTGCTGATCGAACGCCCGGTGGCCGAAGGCGACTGGATCGAGGTGGGCGGCAACATGGGCTATGTGCGACATATCTCCGTGCGCTCCACCCGGATCGAAACTTTCGACCGCTCCGACGTGATCGTGCCCAACGCGGATCTCGTCAGTGGTACGGTCACCAACTACACCCGAGGCAACACGATCGGGCGGCTGATCCTGCCCGTTGGCGTGGCCTATGGCACCGACACCAAACTGGTCGAAGGTATTTTGCGCGAGATTGCGGAAGCACATCCCATGGTTCTGGCCAATCCCGCACCAGTCATCGTTTTCAAGGAATTCGGGGCCGACAGCCTGAATTTCGAAGTCCGTGCCATCCTGCGCGACGTGAACTGGGTTCTGTCAGTGCGTTCTGAAATGAACCATCAGATCAACGACCGGTTCATCGAAGCAGGCATTGAAATCCCGTTTGCGCAGTGGGATCTTTGGCTGCGCAACCCCGAGACCCTGCGCCCGGCGCGGTCCTCGGGTACGTCTCAATATGCGGGCCGTCCGGTGCCGCCCGAACTGCAGGATATCGGTGATGGAGGAAACACGCACGATGACGACTGACACCTTGTTCCTGAAAGACGCTTACCAGACCGAAGCCACCGGTGTTGTGACCGCATTGACAGAAGAAGGCGCCGTGGTGCTGGACCAATCGCTGTTCTACCCCACCGGCGGTGGACAGCCGGGCGACAGTGGCGCGCTGCGCTGGGAAAATGGCGAGATGACCGTGACAATGGCAAACAAGGGTCCGGACGGTACGGTGGTGCTGGTGCCTGCTGAAGGTAACGCTCTGCCACCTGTTGGCACCACTGTCAAGCAAACGCTGGACTGGGATCGCCGGTTGGGCCACATGCGCGTGCACACCTGCCTGCACCTGCTGTCGGTGATGATCCCACTGCCCGTGTCCGGTGGTGCGATCACAGCAGAGAAAGGCCGGCTCGATTTTGCCATGCCCGAACCACCCGAAGACAAGGCTGCGCTGGAGGCGGAATTGCAGGCTTTGATCGACCAAGACCTGCCTGTGACAGAAGACTGGATCACCGATGCAGAGCTCGACGCCAACCCGGGACTGGTGAAAACCATGTCCGTCGCCCCGCCACGCGGCGCAGGCCGGGTGCGTCTGGTGCGGATCGGGGCAGGGGAGGAGCAGGTGGATTTGCAGCCATGTGGTGGAACACACGTTGCCCGCACCGGTGAAGTTGGGCAAATCCGGTTGGGCAAGATCGAAAAGAAGGGCAAGGTCAACCGCCGCGTCTATGTCCATCTGATCTGACATTGGCCAAGCAGAGGCCAGCTTGTTCAGTCAAGCCTCTGCTTTAAAAATCAATTATTCCTACACGCAACAAGTTTTGCAAAGGTGGCAATCACCTCTTGCAGACCCCATTCGTTTTTAGATAAACCCGACTGCGGAGAGGTGGCCGAGTGGTCGAAGGCGCACGCCTGGAAAGTGTGTAGGCGGGAAACCGTCTCGAGGGTTCGAATCCCTTCCTCTCCGCCACTAAATTACATTAAATCATTTAAAATCAGTATTTTGATATAGGGTGTGGTAGATCGGTATACCAAGCGGTATACCATGCAAGTGTTGCACCGCCGCAACCCACATCCACAGCGGCACCGGCTCGCCAGCCTCAAAACGTTGGGATTTTTGGGCCCCAGCGGATCAATCGTCTTCTAGTCTTTCGAGCATGCGCTGGCGGAATAGCCCCTCGATCCTTTTACCGTATTGGAAATAGCGGCTTGGACCTGTCACGGATTTGTTCCGCTCCTTTGACTTGGTATTTTGCCACAAAGGAGAGACATCATGGCATTGAAACCAACCCGGGAATTCCGCGCAGAGGCAGTGCGGGTAGCGTTGACCAGCGGGCTACCGCGTAAACAGGTGGCAGCGGATTTTGGCGTTGGCTTCTCGACGCTGAGCCGTTGGATCCAGCAAGATCGGCGCAATCCTGAGAAGCCAACCGCCCAGTCCGATCTCGAGCGCGAGATCGCCGAGCTGCGGAAAGAGAACCGTATGCTGCGGGAGGAGAGGGAGGTGTTAAAAAAGGCCACCCAGTTCTTTGCGGAGCGAAGCAAATGAGGTTCGCTTTCATCGCAAAGAACGCTGACATGCTTCCTGTTGAACGGCTGTGTCAGATCATGGATGTCAGCCCACGAGGATATCGCGCCTATCGAAATCGTCCGCTGAGCCAGCGCCAGCGAAAGGACATGGTACTGCTCGCGCACATTCGTGAACAGTTTGCCCTGTCTTTCGGCAGCTATGGCCGGCCACGCATGACCGAGGAGTTGAAAGAGTTGGGCCAGCCAGTCGGCCACCGCCGCGTCGGACGCTTGATGCGTGACAACCGCATTGCGGTAAGAAGGAACAGGAAGTTCAAGGCGACCACGGACAGCAACCACAGCTTCAACATCGCACCGAACTTGCTGAACCGGGACTTCTCGGCAGCCCGCCCGAACCGGAAGTGGGCGGGTGACATCAGCTATGTTTGGACCCAAGAGGGCTGGCTGTATCTGGCGGTCATCCTCGATCTGCATTCCAGGCGGGTGATCGGCTGGGCCGTCAGCAATCGCATGAAGCGTGACCTTGCGATCCGCGCGTTGAACATGGCTATTGCGTTGCGGCGACCATCGAAGGGCTGCATCCATCACACGGACCGCGGCAGCCAATACTGTTCCCACGACTATCAGAAAATCCTGCGCCAGCATGGCTTCAAGGTATCAATGAGCGGAACGGGCAACTGCTACGATAACGCAGCGGTGGAAACCTTCTTCAAGACGATCAAGGCTGGGTTGCTGTGGCAACGCTCCTGGCGCACACGTCGCGACGCTGAGATCGCCATCTTTGAATACATCAATGGCTTCTACAATCCGCGACGCAGACATTCAGCACTCGGCTGGAAAAGCCCCTTGGCCTTTGAAGCAAAGGCTGCATAAGTGAGCAAGCGGAGCGGCACGAAAGCGTGACAGGTCCAGTCAGTCTTCATGGCGCCAGGGGCCGTGACCAATTTCACCCGCCAGAACCTACCACCGCAAAACTGGGGCCACTCGATCAGCCTGTTTACGCTCGTTTTCGCCATTTCTCAGACCGCCGGACCGTACGGAGCGGGGTTGGCCGGAGACCTTGCGGGCAACATCGGCGTTAGTCTCCTTGCCGCATCAGGAATCTTGCTGCTCGGAGCCGCAGCAGCCTTCTTTCAGCGGGCAATTTAACGGATCAATTTGTGCCGCCAAGGCAACGCTCTGCCGAAGTTCTGACCCAAGGGTGAATGATCCGGACTGTGATCCGGTACTGCATGGAAATAGCGCCAGGACGATTTTTGTTCCTACGCTTGTTCCGTCGCAATTTCAGTCAGGTTGCCGACATAGGCTGCAGTTGCATGATCTAGTTGGATGAATTCACACTGAACGGGACGATCCTCACGCTATTTGCCAATTGACTTATCCGCTTTCGCAGCGACTCTTTCCCTGTGCGCAACGTAGAGGCCAGAGCCGAAAATCACGGCTGCTCCGATCAAGGTCATCTCGTCAGGAATCTCTCCAAAGTACCAAAACGCTAACAAAGTGGCCCAGACCAACTTCAGGAAGTCGAAGGGCATAACAGCCGTTGGGTCAGTCTCCTTCAGAGATTGGCTCAACGAGACTTGGGCGGCTGATCCAGAAAGGCCGATAAACACCAACCAGCCCCAAGCCCAAAGCGACGGATCCCGCCAGACCCAAAGTGCCGGGCCAATTGACAGAAGTGAAAGAAATATCCCCATCCAGGCGACAATCGCGACGCTGCTCTCGGTGCGCGACAATGTCTTGACGATGATCAATGCGACAGACCAAAGAAGCGCCGAGGCGATTACAAGCAACGCACCGGTCTCGATGATCACAAAGCCTGGGCGCAAGATGATTAGCATTCCGGCGAAACCCAGACCGATTGCTGCCCACCTTCTAAGGTGAAACTGCTCCCTCAAGATCACGACGCTAAGGACCGATGTAAAAATAGGTGCCGTAAAACCGAGCGCGGTAACCTTGGCCAGTGGCGTAGTCGTCAGGGCGGAAAAGAACAAAAGCATCGCCAAGATGTTCACTGTGCCGCGCAATGCGTGAAGACCCGGCCGCTTTGTACGCATTTGTGCAAAACCTGGCCCAATCAACAAGGGAAGGAGAAAGGCCAGCCCAAACAAGTTACGAAAGAACGCGATTTGAAAAGGGTGAAGCTCGCTCGACGCAATTCGGACAGACAGATGCATGACCGCGAAGGCGACCGTTGATATGCACATCATCAATACGCCGCGCATGACCGGCGACTGGCTTCTCCAGAGCGCCCCGAGCCCGGCAAAGCCACCTGGATCAAACGGGGTCATACCTTGCGGCTCTTGTCAAATTGTGGCGCGGCTTCTGTATGTGAGAATTCGGTGTCTATGCTCTGATACCCAGGATTTATTGATGCGCGGTTGGCCGCACGGCTTACGCACCGTTCTCTATAGATGATGAGAAGACCGCCGCCGACAAGCAGCAATGCCCCTGGGAACAGATCATCAATAGGTGCCTCAGAAAAGAACAGCCAACCGAACGCGAAGGCAATGGGGATGCCAAAATAGGTGAAAGGCGCCAGGTTACTGGGTTCGGTCATCCGGAACGAAACGACAAGGCAAAGAACTGCGGATCCTCCGAAGGCGCCCATGAGCGCGATCAACCCGAGATCGCGCAAGCTCGCGATCTGCGTGAAGCCACCGAACAACAAAGCTAGCACGATGGCTCCCACAGCTGCGGTCGCCGATGAGTAAAGATTGAAGAGTGGTGTTGGCACATCTTCGTCAACAAGACGCGCGGTCACGGCTGTGAAAGCATACAAGGCGGCCGCGCCGATGGGCAACAAGGCGCTCCACTCGAATGCGTCAGCTCCAGGTCGAGTAATCATGACCACTCCGACGAAGCCGATTGCGACCGCCGACCAGCGAACCAAGCCCACTCGTTCTCCCAGAATTGGAACGGCCAAAGCGGTGGTGAACAGGGCCGTGGAGTAGGAAATCGTCGTGGCCGTGGCAAAGGCCATGAGACCCAATGAAAGGTAAAACAACAACTGCGCAAACGTGACGGCAACACCGCGCCACACGGCCAGCCGCCATTGCCGCAACGCAATTTTCCGACCGTTCTCACGCCAGGATGCTGTCATCCCAAGCGCGATCACACTTGGTATAAGACCAAAAACGTTGCGATAGGCAGATAGCTCTACGGCACTATAGTTTGTCGACAGGTACTTGATGAGCAAGCCCATCAGGTCAAAAAGAACAAGGGCGACGACACTTATGACGATCGCAAGCGCGGTATTGTCTTGTCGCCGTTGCATCTCTGGAATCCCTTTTTCGGCGCGCCGAACAATCGACTTCAGCAACACGCTATAGCAACAATTGTCCGGAGCAGCTTGGGTATTTCACTCAAGTTGAACGAGATGGTCTTGTCCAATTACGACATCGGCCACAGGCAATCTAAGAGCTATGGTTGACTTTTCTCCTTGTTCCACAAGTGCAGAAGAACTTGTCTGCGAGGACTTTACATTGGGCTTGGTCGGCCGCGTCGTAGCCTTGCTTTCGACGCTTGCAACTCGAAAAGCGCTCGCGCGGTCACCGCTAGAATAACGACAGTTCCACCAACGATAGTCATTCCTGTCGGTACTTCGTTGACGAAGATCCAGACCCAAACAGGCCCTAGCGCGAACTCAAGAAGCATGAAGAGGGTGAGTTCTGCGGCCGCAAGATACCGCGACGCGGCAATGAACAGCGCGTTTCCGATGCCCGAGAGAACGCCCCCGAGTAGAAAGCATAGCATCACGTCGTGAACGGAAATGGCGAGATCCCCCCAACGCACCACGACGGCAATCGGGATAATCAAGAGCCCTGAGATCATTAGGGTTGG
Source organism: Marinibacterium sp. (assembly GCA_017643305.1). Taxonomy (GTDB): domain Bacteria; phylum Pseudomonadota; class Alphaproteobacteria; order Rhodobacterales; family Rhodobacteraceae; genus HXMU1420-2. The sequence continues at coordinate 6,869 of JAEPNQ010000137.1, forward strand.
CAACATGTCGACCCCACGGTGGCGCCTCACAACGACTGCGAAGCCTGAGAAGCAAAGTGCCGTCAGGAACGCCATCAGGTTCCCGTAGAGCGATCCTCCGCCGAGGCCGTCGAGCATCATCACGCCGATCCCAATAGCGGCGAAGACCATCGTCGCCAAAGTCGAACCGCGGAGTGACTCGCGAAGGAACAACCAAGCCATGATGGCCGTGAAAAAGGGAATCGCGCTCAATGTGAAGAGCGTGTTCGCGACGGTCGTGTTGGTGATCGCCTGGAGAAA
>JAEPNQ010000005.1 GCA_017643305.1 Marinibacterium sp.
CTCCAAACGCTGGCTCAGTTGGGGGCCAGCCCCCAAACGCTGGTTCAATTGGGGGCCAGCCCCCAAACCCCCGGGATATTTCGGGCAAGAGGAAGGATGCAGCTGCGGAAGATCTGGAGCAAATCCATGCCTTGATTGCTCAGGAGTTGGAAGGCTCTGAGCAAAACGCCATGTTGCTTGAGGATTTCCGGGCTGCCATGCAGGAACCACGCCCGCTCACGGTAAACTTTTGCGGCGGGATCACCCAGACCTGCTGGGCCGTGACCCGCCCGAATGGGCCCTACCGTGTGTTTTACATGCCCAGCGCGGGCTATTTTACACTGTGCGTCGACAGCATGTTCGGCCCTGTCGATATCGGCGTGCATGGCCGGGCCGTGGATTGTTACGGGTCGGTCTGATGGACAAGAAGCAGAAACGACAGACCGTGATTTTCGGGTTGGTTTTTTTCAACCTGCTGATCGTCTTTGATTGGGTGCAATTCGGGTTTGGCCCACCACAGGGCGTTTTGCCCAAGTTGGTGGCCACCGTGATTGTCACCGTCATTTTTACCGTGGTCACCTATCGGCTGCGAAACCAGAAAAAACGGGGAGACTGACATGTCCACAGTCATCAAGAACGGTACCATCGTCACGCATGACCTGACTTACCAGGCCGATGTGCTGATCGAAAACGGTACCATTACGGAAATCGGTCCGGACATTAAGGGGGACAAGGAACTGGATGCCACGGGTTGCTATGTCATGCCCGGCGGGATTGACCCACATACCCATTTGGAAATGCCGTTCATGGGCACCTATTCCAGCGATGATTTCGAAAGCGGTACGCGCGCGGGCCTCGCAGGGGGCACCACGATGGTTGTGGATTTTGCGCTGCCCAACCCGGGCGAAGGCCTGCTGGACGCGATCAAGCGGTGGGACAACAAATCCACCCGCGCCAATTGCGACTATTCCTTCCACATGGCCGTGACCTGGTGGGGCGAACAGGTGTTCAATGAGATGGAGACCGTCGTCAAAGAGCGCGGGATCAACACGTTCAAGCATTTCATGGCCTATAAGGGCGCGCTCATGGTCAATGATGATGAGATGTACGCATCGTTCCAGCGTCTGGCCGAACTGGGCGGGATTGCCATGGTCCATGCCGAAAACGGCGACGTGGTGGCAGAGCTTTCTGCCAAGCTGCTGGCCGAAGGCAATGTCGGGCCAGAGGCTCATGCCTACTCCCGTCCGCCGCAGGTGGAAGGCGAGGCCACCAACCGCGCCATCATGATCGCCGATATGGCTGGGGTGCCTCTCTATGTCGTGCACACCTCTTGCGAAGAAAGCCACGAAGCTATCCGCCGCGCACGTCAGCAGGGCAAGCGCGTTTGGGGGGAGCCGCTGATCCAGCACCTGACGCTGGATGAAAGTGAATATTTCAACAAGGATTGGGATCATGCCGCGCGCCGCGTGATGTCGCCTCCGTTCCGTAACAAGCAGCATCAGGACAGCCTTTGGGCCGGTTTGCAGGCCGGGTCCCTGTCGGTCGTGGCCACTGACCATTGCGCGTTCACCACAGAACAGAAGCGCTATGGTGTGGGTGATTTCACCAAGATCCCCAATGGCACCGGCGGGCTGGAAGACCGGATGCCGATGCTATGGACCTATGGCGTGGCCACTGGGCGGCTGACGATGAATGAATTTGTTGCCGTAACCTCCACCAATATTGCGAAAATCCTGAACTGCTATCCGAAAAAGGGCGCGGTTTTGGTGGGTGCGGATGCGGATCTGGTGGTTTGGGATCCGGAGAAATCCAAGACCATTTTGGCAGGCAGCCAGCAATCCGCCATCGACTACAATGTGTTCGAGGGCAAGGAAGTGAAGGGCCTCCCACGCTTTACCCTGACCCGAGGCCATGTGGCGGTGCATGACGGGGAAATCCGCACTCAGGAAGGCCATGGCAAGTTTGTGAAACGCGACGCCAACACGCCGGTAAACCAGGCGCTGTCTAGCTGGAAAGAGCTGACCGCGCCGCGTCCGGTGGAACGGACGGGGATTCCGGCGACGGGGGTTTAGGCTTGCGAGATAACGCATTGAATACAAGGAACTATGCCTGATGACTTCGGGTGGGACAGCTGGCGGAGCTGTGATTTCCGCCAGCGACCTGAACCTCGTCTTCCAGACAAATGACGGGTCGGTTCAGGCTCTCAAGGACGTAACCCTGTCGGTGGACAAAGGCGATTTCGTCAGCTTCATCGGCCCCTCGGGGTGTGGCAAGACCACGTTCCTGCGCTGCGTCGCGGCGTTGGAGCAGCCCACCGGAGGCGCGTTGAGCGTAAACGGCATGAGCGCGGACGAAGCCCGGCGCAACCGGGCATATGGCTACGTGTTTCAGGCGGCGGGGCTTTACCCGTGGCGGACGATTTCGAAGAACATAAAGCTGCCGCTGGAGATTATGGGCTATTCCAAATCCGATCAGGACGCGAGAGTGAAGAAGGTCCTGCAACTGGTTGATCTGGAGGGGTTCGGAGAAAAATACCCATGGCAGCTTTCGGGGGGCATGCAGCAACGCGCCAGCATTGCGCGAGCCTTGGCCTTTGACGCGGACCTGCTGTTGATGGACGAGCCCTTTGGCGCGCTGGATGAGATCGTGCGTGACCATTTGAACGAACAGCTTCTGGCGCTGTGGAAGCGCACGGAGAAGACCATCTGCTTCGTCACGCATTCGATCCCCGAAGCGGTGTATCTGTCCACCAAAATCGTTGTCATGTCTCCCCGGCCCGGGCGGATCACGGATGTCATCGACAGCCCGTTGCCAGCCGAGCGGCCATTGGAGATCCGTGACACGCCCGAGTTCCTGGAGATCGCACACCGGGTGCGGGAAGGACTGCGCGCGGGACATTCCTATGACTGACCGACGCGTGACGCCAAATCTTGCGCTCTCTGCCCGCGGCGGACAGTTCGAAAAATTCCAGTCTGGAAAATCATGGGTTTTCGGCCCCTTTTCCTTCCAAGGAAAACGATTCCCCGCAGGAAAGGCCGTCGGATGAGATCGCTGTTGCCAATCCTGACCGTTCTGGCCGCCATTCTCGGCCTCTGGTACCTGGCGGTCGCACCGATGAATATCCGGGTGGCACTGGACCAGGCGGAACGCGGTGGGGCCACGATCACGCCCGAAGGCTCACTGGCGCGCAAGGACGTGTCGACCTGGGTTCTGATGGTCCGTAACCCCGATCACATCAGTGCAGGGTACACGTTGGAGCGGCCGCGCCTGCCGACGCCACAACAGGTGGGGCAGGAGCTGTGGAAAACCACTGGTAAGATGGCGATGCGCGGGCGGGCCTGGTCCAAACGGTCGCTGATCTACCATGGCTGGATCACCTTGCAATCGACCTTCTGGGGCTTCCTGCTGGGCACCACGCTGGGGATCCTGGGCGCAGTGGCGATTGTCTACAGCCGGGTCAGCGACCTCAGCCTGATGCCTTGGGCCATAATCTCCCAAACTGTGCCCATCGTGGCGCTGGCGCCTATGATCATCGTGCTCAGTTCGCAACTGGGCGTTGACGGGCGTGTGGTGCCCAAGGCCATTATCTCGGCCTATCTCTGCTACTTTCCGGTTCTGGTGGGCATGGTCAAAGGCCTGCGGTCACCGGGGCGGGACCAGCTGGATTTGCTGCGCACCTACAGCGCGTCGGGGCTGCAAAGCTTCGTGAAACTGCGGTTGCCAGCGTCGATCCCATATCTGTTTACCTCGCTCAAGGTGGGCATCGCCGCCGCGCTGGTGGGCACCATCGTAGGCGAATTGCCAACCGGAGCGATTTCCGGGCTCGGCGCGCGTATCCTGATCGGGGACCAGTTTGGCACACCACTGGCGATCTGGTCTGCTCTGATCGCAGCGGCGATTCTTGCGGGCGTGCTGGTGACGCTGCTGGATATCGTGCAGCGGCTGACCCTCAAACGCATGGGGATGGCGGCATGAGCTGGCTTGTCGGCGCACTCGTCTTCTGGGCCGCGGCTTGGCTGGCCAATATCCGGCTGGCCAATTCGCGTTGGAGCGAAACCCGCGCTGTACGCATTGCCGTACCGCTGCTGTTTGGCGTGACCCTGCTGGTTCTGTGGGAAGGGCTGGTGCGCGGTCTTGGGGTATCGGCAGTTATCCTGCCCGCACCCAGTCAGGTGGCAGAAACCTTTGCAGCCTCGACAGATACGCTGTGGCAAGATTTCCGCCAGACTGTCTTCAAAGGCGCACTGCGGGGCTATGTGATCGGATGTATTGCGGCGTTCTTGACAGCGATCCTGATTGACCGGTCGGCTTTTCTGACCGCTGGTCTGCTGCCGGTGGGCAATTTCGTGGCCGCCCTGCCGATTGTCGGCATCGCGCCGATCCTGGTCAGCTGGTTCGGGTTTGACTGGCAGTCCAAGGCGGCGGTGGTGGTGGTCATGGTATTTTTCCCGATCCTCGTGAACACGGTGCAGGGCCTGCGCGAAACAGATGCTATGCAGCGCGACCTGATGCGCACCTATGCAGCCGGGTATATGCAAACGCTGATCAAGCTGCGCCTGCCTGCCGCGCTGCCCTTTGTTTTCAACGGCTTGAAGATTGCCACGACGCTGGCTCTGATCGGTGCGATTGTTGCTGAATATTTCGGCAGTCCGACGCGCGGTATGGGGTTCCGCATTTCAACGGGTGTCGGGGCGCTGGCCATTGATCTGGTCTGGGCCGAAATTGCAGTTGCCGCAATGGCCGGGACGGCGTTCTATGGGCTTGTGGCGTGGATCGAGGCGCGGGTGACCTTCTGGCACCCATCGCAGCGGGCCAAATCGAGATAATCAAAGGACGGGTTACGTCAAATTCAACAAGGAGTGTGAAATCATGAAAAAGCTACTAACGGGATCGGTGACAGCACTGTCCATGGCTGCTTCGGCGGCCTTTGCGGCAGACGAAGTTACGCTGCAGCTCAAATGGGTGACCCAGGCGCAGTTTGCCGGGTATTACGTGGCGCTGGATCAGGGCTTTTACGAAGAAGAAGGGCTCGACGTGACCATCCTGCCCGGTGGCCCGGACATTGCGCCCACGCAGGTGCTGGCGGGCGGCGGCGCGGATGTGACCGTAGAATGGATGCCCGCTGCGCTGGCGGCTCGGGAAAAGGGTCTGCCGATGGTGAACATCGCGCAGCCGTTCAAATCCTCGGGCATGATGCTGACCTGCTGGAAGGATACCGGCATTGCCGCGCCGGGCGATCTGGCCAACCGCACGCTGGGTGTCTGGTTCTTCGGCAATGAATTCCCGTTCATGTCTTGGATGAGCCAGCTGGGCATTTCCACCGATGGCAAGGGCGAGAGCGGGGTTGAGGTGCTGAAACAGGGCTTCAACGTCGATCCGTTGCTGCAGCGGCAGGCGGATTGCATTTCCACCATGACCTACAATGAATACTGGCAGGTGATTGACGCGGGCGTCAGCTCGGATGAGCTGATCACCTTCAAGTACCAGGACCAAGGCGTCGCGACGATGGAAGACGGGCTATACGTGCTGGAAGAAAATCTGTCCGATGCGGCCTTCTCTGACAAGATGGTGCGCTTTGTGCGGGCTTCGATGAAGGGTTGGAAATGGGCCGAAGAAAACCCAGGCGATGCGGCGATGATCGTTCTGGACAATGACCAGACTGGGGCCCAGACCGAGAAGCACCAGAAGCGGATGATGGGCGAGATTGCCAAGCTGACCGCAGGGTCGAACGGCACGCTGGACCCGGCAGACTACGAGCGCACGGTGTCCACGTTGCTGGCTGGCGGGTCGGACCCGGTGATCACCAAGGCGCCTGAAGGAGCCTGGACCCACGCGATCACAGATGCCGCGCTGAACTGATCGTGAGGCATTTGGGAAACGGCCCGGCCCGTCGGTCGGGCCGTTTTCTATTTCTGGCAAGAAAACTTGTAGATGCGTTTTCCGCCGATCATCGATGATTGGCGGGCGACAGACGACAGCGATACGTCGATCTTCACCCCCAGATATCGCCGATAGTGTAGCCGGTCGAGAAAGGATCGCTCGGATCGCTCATCCAAGTGCTGGTGCCATAAATCCAGCCCTGGCCTGACAAGGTGGGCACAATTGCCTTGTAGGGGCCGACGGTGGTTTCCTCGATAATGCGTCCGGTGAACGTGGTCCCCAGCGGGCCGGCGTTGACATAGTCCTGCCCGGGTTCCAGTAGACCGCGGGCGTGCAGAACTGCCATTTTTGCGCAGGTTCCGGTGCCACAGGGCGATCGGTCGAGAACACCACCGCCGGGCCGCCCAGTCCAAAGCGTGACAGCGCCGCGGCCGTTTGTATTCGGATCGATGGGCGGCGCTGTGAGCTGGGAAATTGTGGGGCCGTTGATGTCGGCATTGTCTGGGTGTGACACGGGCAGCTGTTCCGCCGCGGCGGCCCGGATCCGTTCGGACAGGTGAACGATCTCGGCGCCGTTCTCACTTGTCGGGTCGAGGCCAAATTGGGTAGCGTCCGCGATTACGAAGAACATACCGCCCCATGCGATATCCACACGCGCGGTCCCGTGATCGGGCAGGTCGATTTCGGCGTCCAGATGGACCGCGAAGGCCGGAACATTGCGAAATGTCACGCGGATGACCTTGCCGTTTTCGCAGTCTGCGCGCACGCGGATCAGTCCGGCGGGTGTTTCCAGCGTCAGTTCGGTGACCGGTTCCAGCATGGGCAGGATCCCGGTTTCCAGCAGCACGGTGGTCGCGCAGATCGCGTTGGACCCGGACATCGGAGGGTATTCCGACTGCTCCATAATGATCAGCCCCATATCGGCGGCAGGGTCACAGGGTGGCACTAGCGCGTTGCAGCACAGCGCCGGATACCCGCGCGGTTCGCGCAACATCATATGGCGGACATCGTCGAGATTGTCCTGCATCCAACGCATTCGTTCGAACACCGTTTCGCCTGGGATATGTGGCAAACCGCCCGTAATTACACGGCCCGGTTCACCTTCGGCATGTACTTCAACAGCGGTAATCAGTCTGGTGCTTCTCATGATGTCCTTCCGCAGACGAGAACAGGTTAGACCAGAGCTCAAGCTGGGCGCAATTCGGGTTTCTGCCGCAATGTCTCTCTGGTCATTGGGGGCGGATCGGGCTATCGCACCGCAAACCTAAAGGATCAGTCATGAGCTTTGAAACGCCCGGACCGGTAGAGGTCAACCTACGTCAGTCGATTTCCCCGATCGAAGACATCATCGCCGACGCGCGCGACGGCAAGATGTTCATCCTTGTCGATCACGAAGACCGGGAAAACGAAGGCGACCTGGTGATCGCCGCCGAATTCGCCGATGCCGAAGCGGTGAATTTCATGGCCACTCATGGCCGGGGCCTGATCTGCCTGCCAATGACGTCGCAGCGGATTGACCAGCTGGGCTTGCCAATGATGGCGGTCAACAACTCCAGCCGTATGGAAACAGCGTTCACTGTATCTATCGAAGCGCGCGAAGGGGTGAGTACCGGAATTTCAGCGCAGGATCGGGCGCTGACCATTGCAACCGCGATCAACGAACAACACTCCATGGCGGCGATTGCGACGCCGGGCCATATCTTCCCGCTGCGGGCGCGCAATGGTGGCGTGCTAGTGCGCGCGGGTCATACCGAGGCGGCGGTGGATATCGCGCGCCTGGCCGGGCTAAAACCGGCGGGCGTGATCTGCGAGATCATGAATGACGATGGCACCATGGCCCGTCTGCCCGATCTGGTTGGCTTCGCGGAAACCCACGGGCTGAAGATCGGCACAATCTCTGATCTGATTGCCTATCGTCACAAGCACGACAACCTGGTGCGGGAAGTGCGGCGGGAAACCGTGACTTCCGCGTGGGGCGGCGATTGGGAAATGCGTGTGTTTTCCGACATGTTGACCGGCACGGAACATGCTGTGCTGATCAAGGGCGATATTTTTGACGGCCAGCCAGTGCTGTCCCGCGCCCATGCGCTGGACGCGATGCAGGACATGCTGGGCATCGGTGGCGGGCAGGGCAAGCTGCCCCGCGCGATGGAAATCATCGCCGAAGAAGGCCGTGGCGCTGTATTCCTTTTCCGACAGCCTCGGCCCGAGCTGTGGCAGGAAGAAGACGAAGATGGCCCGCGCACGATCAAGCACACAGGTCTTGGCGCGCAGATCATGTCCACGATGGGCCTGCACGACCTGATCATCCTGTCCGACAGCCCCGATACCCGCTATCTGGGTCTGGACGCATATGACATTTCCATCGCTGGAACCCGCCCGCTGTTCGGAGACAATTGAAATGGCCGAAGCAGAAGAACATTACACCCTGCCGCGCCCGACCTTTAGCAAGCCGGTGAAGCTGCTGATCGTGGTCGCGCCCTATTATCGTGCCATTGCCGACATGCTGATTGCCGGCGCCAAGGCCGAGATTGAGGCTGCAGGCGGCACTTGGGATCTGATCGAAGTGCCCGGCGCGCTGGAAGTCCCCACTGCAATCGGCATCGCCGACCGGCGATCGAACTTTGATGGTTATGTTGCGCTGGGTTGTGTGATCCGGGGCGAAACCACCCACTATGAAACCGTCTGCAACGATTCCAGCCGTGCGCTGCAGCTGATGGGGCTTCAGGGGCTGTGCATCGGCAACGGCATCCTGACCGTGGAAAACACCGATCAGGCGCTGGCGCGGGCTGACACGACTCGCGGCGACAAAGGGGCAGGGGCGGCCGCCGCCGCGCTGCACCTGATCGCCCTGACCCGTAAATGGGGCGACGCGGGCAAGGGCATCGGGTTTCTGCCACGCGAAGAATACCGTGTGGCTGATGGCGGCGAGACAATGGAATGACGGAACTGTCCGGAAATCAGAAACGCCGCATGAAAGCCGCGGCCCGGCTTTATGCCGTTCAGGCGCTGTTCCAGATGGAAACCTCGGGCCAGACCGCAGATCAGGTGGTTGTGGAATTCCTCGATCACCGTTTCGGGTCCAGTTATGACGGCGCCGAAATGATTGATGGTGATATCAGCCTGTTCCGCCGGATCGTGGACCTTGCAGTGAATTACCAGGCCCCGGTTGACCAGATGACCGACCGGGCGCTGGTGGCCAAATGGCCGATTGCACGCATTGACCCGACCTTGCGGGGACTGTTCCGAGCCGCAGGCGCAGAGCTGAGCCAGACAGATACACCGCCCAAAGTGGTCATCTCGGAATACGTGGACCTCGCGCGCGCCTTTCACCCTGAGGGCAAGGAAGCGTCGTTCGTGAATGCCGTGCTGGACCATATGGCGCGCGAGGCTCGACCCGAGGCATTCTGAACCGTCACCGACTACCTTGAAAGAAAGCAGCCAGAAAACGACCAAAGTTTCCGCTCACGCCGCTGCACCCCGTGTTGTGTCAACCACCTTGCCGCTGCTGTGGTGCCAAGGCATCCTGCAACGCCGCCAGCACCCGTTGCTTCGTGGCCTCGTCCAGATGATCCAATGCCACCGTCACCCGAGACCCATCCGCCGCCTGCTGGATCGTGGCCCGCTCGATGGCTTGCTTTGCACCGGTGACCCTGTAGGGCGTGATTTCCCGTGCGACCCCCTTGAAACGGGCAGGGGGCATCGGTTCCGCTTCAACCAGATCCTGCACCAGTGAATAGGTCTCATAGCTCATCACGATGCCGCCGGGCTCTGCGATACCTTCCATCCGCGCCGCCAGGTTCGCTTCGGCCCCGATGATGGTGTAATCCATCCGGTCGGCGGACCCAAAATTGCCTACGTTGCAATAGCCGGTGTTGATACCCATACGCGCCTGAAACGGGTGTTCCAGCCCGCGTGTGCGCCATTCGGTTTCCAGCTCCGACAGCCGCGCCTGCATGTCCAGCGCCATGCGCACGCAAGCCTGTGCGTCCCCCTGCGGCCCACGCGTTTCCGGATCCCCGAAAAACGCGACGATGGCATCGCCGATGAACTTGTCGATGGTCGCGCCATGGGTTGCCGCGATTTGCGCCATTTCCGTAAAGTATTCATTCAACAGTTCGGTCAGCTCTTCGGGTTGCAGCCGCTCCGTTGTGGCAGTGAAATCCTTGATGTCGGAAAAGAACACTGTCAGCTTTTTGCGGTCAGTCGAGATCTCCACGTCCTTTTCCCCGGAGAAGATGGATTTGTAGACCTGCGGCGACAGGTATTTCGACAGCTTCATCGAAATCCCGGCCAGAAAGGCATTGTTCGCCTCCAGCTCATCATTCAGCTGCGAATAGGAAGAGGCCAGCCGGAATTGCAGATAGGCAAAAACAATCCCGATGCTGCCAGCGGCCAATAGATAAACCAGCAGCCAGCGAAACGTCATCAGATTGAAAGAAATTGGTTGGCTCACCGTTATGGTCTGGATGCCGCGGACATCGCCAACCTTCCAGTCGTGTTTGCGGCTCTCTTCGTGGCTGTTGTGACACTCCACACAGCCACCTGACATAACCACGGGCGTCGCCACTGTCAGCAAATGATCCCACACGCTGCCGGTATGTTCGACCAGCAGTTGTTCTCCCTCCACACCCTCGCGAAAGCGGGCGATTGCACTTTTTTCGAACTCGGTCAGGTTGTGTGGCGGGCGGTCGGTAAAGGGGAAATCGGACACGAACCGGTAGCTGACATTGCCTTCACGCGTGCCAATTGCTTTCCCGAGCTCGATCGACAGGGTGGCCGGTATCGGGATGGCGCCGTCTACCTCGGAATAATTGTGCATGGTTAGGGTCTGGCCCCCGCTTGACACCACCCTGCCCACCACGTTCTCGGCGTAATAGGACCGAACCCCGCTGATCACGGAATTCAGCGTACGTGCCTGCCGTTCCAGGTTTACGTCGGAAATGTTTTCAAGGTCTCGCCAGACCGCGACGGGCAGGGCGAGCACGCCAAGCAGAACGAGAACAATGAGGTAAAGCGGACGTTTCTGAAAAAAGCGGCCAACCTGTTCCACAGCGCGGTCCTCCTTGGTTATGGCGATATAACCAAGGACGGCGCGTTCACACAACAACAGGTGGTAAAGGCGTGGCGGGACCACCAGTCAACCGTGGGGTTATGATTCCCGAGGACCTGTTGATACAGGTGGGCGCCAGGTAGCCGGACCAGGATCCGGGCAGAGCCAGCTCCCTCGGATTTGTGTAAGGCCACCGGAATGCAACCTGACACGCGAAGGGCAGAACCCGCCACCCCCGTCAGATAGTCCTCTTAAGGGGCGGCGACAAGGGGGCATCGCGCGCAACGGCTTGCAATTTGTTCACGAATTGTTCACACTTATAACGTTATGTTGGATCTGCAACCCGGACAACTCCTTGCGCGCGGTGTGTGCCGCCATCTGCGCAGCCACAATTTCGTGTCGGTTGAAGAATTCGTGCCGTCGCGCGGGCTGCGCGTGGACGTTATGGGGCTGGGTCCCAAAGGTGAGCTTTGGGTCATCGAATGCAAATCCAGCCGTGTGGATTTTCAGACTGACCGCAAATGGCAGGGCTACCTGGATTGGTGCGACCGATACTTCTGGGCCGTGGATGATACATTTCCGGCGGACCTGTTGCCCTACGGTACCGGGCTGATCATCGCCGATGCCTATGGGGCCGAGATCGTGCGTATGGCCCCCGAACACAAGCTGCCCGGCGCTCGTCGCAAAACACTGACTCAGAAATTTGCCCGTCACGCCGCCCGGCGCTGGCATTCCGCCCGCGATCCGGGATTTACCGAAGCTACGTTCGACTAACGCGCCTAGCGCTTGGCCTGTCCCCGCGCCGCTACCGCGGCTGCGCGCAGTTCTTCGGCAATTTCTTCCGCCTCTTCAGGGTCGAAATCCATCGGGATTTCCACCCCGGGCGCTTCCACATACAGGCGGACCATACCGCGATCTGTCGGGCCGATTTGCAGGTTCGCCTCGATATCGCGTTCGGTGTTGATGGTCATGTCCGCCTCCTGGGTGCTGAGGGATTTCCTGCTATCGCCAAGACGGTTGAATTTCAACCTTGGATCATGGCCGACATAACTTTGCGACCCTACAAACCGCCGAAGGCGTGGCTGGTGGACCAGTACCAAATGCTCTATCGCCGCGACGAAGGCTTTAATGATACGTTCGGCCCGCTGGTCGACAACATCCTGCAGGATTTCGAATACGACCATGACCCGGCGCGCGAACACGGTTGGATCGCCGAGGCCGATGGCCGGCGGCTGGGGAGCATCTTCCGCGTCACTCGCGATGCAGATAGCATCAAACTTCGCCTGTGCCCGAAGCGCGCGACAAGGGTGCAGTCAAGCGCTGGCTGGCCGCAGGCATGGATTTTGCCTGCCGCACGAAGTACCACCATATGGTGCTATGGATCCACGAAAGCCACAAGGCAGCCTGCGTGCTTTATGCCGCGTTCGGCTGGAACCTGACCCGGTCGGAACCCGTCAACTCCTTTGGCGTCGGTCTTGTCGAACAGACGTGGGTGATTGACTTCTAACCCCCCTTGCAATCGGGTCGGACGGGGTCTAAACGATCCGGCAGTGCCGCCTTAGCTCAGTTGGTTAGAGCGCTGGATTGTGGATCCAGAGGTCCCCTGTTCAAGCCAGGGAGGCGGTACCATCACTCAAAACAATCCAGAGCGGTTTGATCATAGACGCTGATGCGGTGCGAACACGGAATGGGGCTGACAACACTCCACTCCGTCTTGTGCAGCAGCAAAGTCAGCTTGGTCTTCTGTTGGCCTACTGTTTCGCCGAGCAGGTCATAGCCAATTGCTTCCAAACATTCGGCTGTTCCGGATAACGCGTGCAGATTGCTTCTTCCCGCGTTACGCCGCGAACGCATTTTGGACACACTTGCCATCTTCCGTCCTTGAAGCTGAATGCCCGTGGGGTGCCTGAAAACCGTTCAATCCCGCCTGTCCCGGTCGCTTCGGCCTCTACGGTGTCAAAAATGGGTACGTGTAGAACCTTAAAATTCGCGGGTCATTTCTGAGCCCAGTTATCAAAGCTACTGGAGCTGTTTCTATTTGCCGTGTCTTGTTTGGCTGATCTGGCTTTGCATACCAGCCTAACCGTTGCCGGGATTGCAGCATTGGCTCGGATCAAGACACGATGGGTGGTATTCGCGTCTAAAGAGGCGCCCGCCTATACATGTGATGTGCAGCTGCGCGCAAAATGCCAACCGCTGAACCGGACCCACACACCGCCCTTTACGGTCTGCCTCAGCCCTGCCAGTTGCACCCCGTCGGCGGGCTCTTGGTGTTGGAAAACCCGTCACGTCCGCACACGTCGCAATGCCATTTCTGCTGGCCTGATGCCATGCGCGCCGATCCCACCTGCCAGGAACAGAAGCGGTCTGTTTGTGGTTCGGGTTGGATTTCATAAAAACGCCACCTCCCGAACAGACGTAGGTCGCCCGCGGCGGCGCGGCGGCGGACCCATATGGTTAGCGACGTCAGGAACAGCAGCCAGCAGAACAGCACCAGCACCTGCGCGCTGGCGGTCTGGCTCAGTTCCAGGCTGCCGCCGGACTGGAAGGCCAGCCAGCCTCGGTCTGGTATGTCCAGTTCCGGACGAGACGGGGGGATGAGCGATGTGGTGGGGGCGAAAGACATGAGCGTTCCAACAAGTATACCAACAGAGAGATGTTCCGGGATTGGTAACCAAAGCGACAAAAATATGGCGCTAGATGGTCTAAAGAAGGTGAGAAATGTATATCACATGCCTATACGTTGCGCCGAATAACTGAACAATTTGATATGTTCCGCATGTCTTTCATCCCGACTGCCCTGTTATGTGCCAGCTCCGCCCAGGTCGCGAACCCCTTTGCCGAAGTGCCGTGCAAACCCAGTTAGCGCCTGTATTCCAAGCTGAAACAACAGTTTGGCGGCTATCACACGGCCCGGGGCCTGTGTGATCCGGAACAGACGATGAAGGTCTGGACCGATCGCCGGGGCAACTGAACGCTGGTGGTCAGCTAGGCCGCAGGGACCTCCTGTATCGTCGTGATGGGCGAGGACTGGATGCAAAGACCTGCGCAAGATCCCGCCTAGGTTTTCAATCCCGAAACACTGCGTTTCCTTTTCGTCCCGGGGGTCGACAGGCGCCTGCGCGGTCCACATCATGATGCCCAACTGGATTCATGTCATCCTTTGGGGGAAATATGCGTTTTTCTGTCTTTGTCGGCCTGTGCGCCGCGCTTGCTACGCCGGTCCTTGCGGCCGGAACGGACCCGGTGGTGGTCTACCCGTATGCCAACATCGTCAACTACTGCCCGGCTGGTCTGCAGCCGGTAACAGTTGATGGCACTGTGATTTGTGGCACACCTACGACCATCGTGACCTACCAGCAGGCCGCGACAGCAGTTGGTGGTTATGGTCCCGCCAAATGCCGCGCCGGAACGAAAGGCTGCTAGGCCATGATCCTTGCGGTCTCGCATGCCGGACAGCCACCGGCGATCGCTCAGAGCGGCTTGAGATCTCCAGCCATCTGGCGGCCATCGCGGCCTTCGATCAGATCGTATTCGATTTTCTGATTATCGGTCAGCCCGGTCAGGCCCGACCGCTCTACAGCTGAAATATGTACAAATACGTCCTTGCCGCCCTCATCCGGTGCGATAAAGCCGTAGCCTTTGGTGGTGTTAAACCATTTCACGGTGCCGCTTGGCATTGTCCCGTGTCTCCTTCAACATTGCCGTTCGCCTGACATTTGCCAGAGTTGTTAAATAGCCAGCGCGCCCCCTAGGCCGGTCTTGAAATTGCAAACCGGATTGAAGTCGGGCGACCGACCTTGCAAACAAGATCGTACTGTATGTGCGAAAATCAAGAAATTCGCATCAAAATTTATGCGCCGATGAGCGCAGGCAGAGGAAAGGAAACCGACCGTATGCGTCTTTTTGGGCTAAAAAACTGCGGTACCTGCCGTAAGGCACTGAAAGCACTTCCAAATGCTGAATTTATTGATGTTCGGGCCGATGGAATACCCACCGAAACGCTTGCGCTAGCTTTTAAGCAGTTTGATGAAAAATTACTCAATACGCGATCAACCACATGGCGCAGTTTGACCGAATCCGAACGAGCCCAGCCGCCGCTGGAGCTGATAGTGGCGCATCCCACTTTGATGAAAAGACCACTGATCGAAGCAAATGGCACGCTGCATCTGGGCTGGACGGACGCCACCCGGGCGGCTCTTGGCGTTGATTGATCCAGTGCCTATCTAGCGAAGGCAAGGAGACCACCGATGAGAAATGCAGCGCTTGTTCTCGGGATTATTGCCGGGTTGTTCGGCATGGTCGTGGGATTCTTCAGCTATGGCTACACTACCGCCGTCGAACATTTCGGTGAGGTTGACGGCGTGTTCGAACAGGTCGCCAACATCCAGACCGTGCGGCTCGCCAGCGTGATCGCGCCGCTTCTGGCTATTGCGGGCGGGGCCATGGCCCGGTCCCGCGCCCTGTGGGGCGGCATTGCGCTGCTTCTTTCAGCAGGGGGTATGTATTACGCTTTTGGTTTTGGTGTATTCACCGTGTTCCCCATCGCCTTTGCGGCAACCGCCGGGGTGCTGGCCATCGCGGCGGGCAAACCGGATGAACCGAAGGCGCATTTCTAGGTACCGGGTCGGCCCGATTTCCATTTGATTGCCAAAATCTCGGTGTGAGCCTGCTCTGCACGGCGTGCTTTTCGGCGGATTAGACGACATTTACTACACTCTGATCGGATCCTGAACGTTTTGCTGCAGGTTCTACGTCTGCGTCGGTTGGGGGAATTGGAAATCAACTAAGATCAGGTGATGGAATACAATTTGGAAGTGCCTTTGGGCTTTGCTGCTGAAAACGTCATACTGGTGGACCGGATCGGGTTGCTGACCCACGCCGCGCCTGAAGGGGCTTCCACCATTGGCTACCCGACGCAGGATGGCAATCACACCGTGACGCTGGACGGCATTCAGGCCAAGGGTCTGGCCCGCACCAACCTGAACGCGGACAGCCGGAACAGCATCGACGAAGATGGCAATGCGCTGCTGGCGCAAATGGCAGAGCTGGACATGGATATTCGATGATCGCCCATATGCAAAAGCAAACGGCAGGCCCGAGGGCCTGCCGTCCGCGTTTCCGTCTTACCGGGATCAGCTGGCAGCGCGCTGATCGGGACGGAACCCGATATCGGGGGAGGCCATGAAACGACCGCCACCCGCCTTTTCTATCTTGCCCTCGCGCAGCAGCTGCCCGAAGGACCGCAGCCCGTCTTCGCGGTTGAATTCTTCCTTTTCTACCAGGCGAACCTTTGTCATCAGCTGCGGACGGGAAAATTTTTCACGCCCTTCGACATAGTGCATGTAGGCCACCGCTGCTTCCAGCAGTTCGGACAGGCCCGTCGCCCCGACCTTTTCGGCGAATACGGCAAAGCCGCTGGTTTCTTCGCTGGTCCCGTCGGTCACCATTTTTTCGTCCAACAGCTGCGTGGTCACCCGGCGCGGGCGCACCGGCTGGCGGGCGGCGTCATCAGACCCGTCCACGCGCTGTTCGGCCACGAGCTTCAGTGGCGCGGCGATCTCGGCGGTCGGGCGACTGCGATCCAGCGGCTTGGACACCGGACAGGTCAGCGGGCGGGTCATCGGACGTTCAGGTCGGACGATGCTGGCCAGATCATCACGATAATCCTTGTCCACTGACAGCAGCTTGGGATCACCTGAAACCTGTTCCTCGGCTTTGGTCGCAGCCACAGCGGCGCGCAGCTGCGCATAGGTTTCCCGGTTGGTGGCACTTTCTTCCTCTTCCATCTTCTGGCCCGCTTCGGCCAGCAAACGTGGCATGTCTTCGTCCGGACGCACTTTGGGCGCGTCGCCGAACTCTGCTTCGACCTCTGCCAGTTCGCGCATCAGGTCGGCTTCTTCTTCGGCGGAGAGGCTAGAGCCGTCTTCGTCTTCCTCGCTGTCGATGGCTTCCAGACTGCCGCGTGCAACGGCGGCTTCCAGATCCGAGCGGTTTACCTTGATCATGCGGTTGCGGCCAGGACGCTCGGTGGGCTGTTCCGGTGTGTCGGAAGCTAGGATATTGGACATGTTCTCTTCTTCGTCATCATAAATGTCCAGCGTGTCTTCGGGCGCGTCGATACCGGAAAACAGCGTGTCTTCGCCAACCAGACTGACATCCTCGTCCTCGTCCTCGTCTTCGTAAGCTGCTTCGGTCGCAGCCGTTGTTACGGCTTCGAATGCGGCAAGGTTGAACGGTGCGGGTTCGTTTTGGTCGGAGGCTTCTTCAGCCGTTTTGGTGTTCTTTGGCGCTTCTTCGGTGACGAAGTCGTCGTCGTACTCTTCGTCAAAGTCCTCTTGAGTGGCGGCCTCGGTGATCGTTTCCAGCAGAGCGGCATCGCTGGCCAGCGTGTCTTCGAAATTGCTGTCGGTCGGGGCCCGCGTGGCATCTCTGGCCACAACCTCACGGATACGCTGCAATTTGGCGGCAATGCTGTCGGCGGCGGGCGCTTCCACCGCTTCTTCCACGATCTCCGGCGCTGCGTCTTCCGCGATCTCGGGCACAATTACGGGGGCAACCTTCGGCTGCGGCTCATCTTCCGCCAGATCGGCCACCGCATCGTCGATCATGTCATCTATGGAGGTGTCGTCTTCGGCTAAATCATCCTAGGAAGCCGTATCTTCCAGAACCGGTTCTTCGGCAAAGGGTTCTTCAGCAACCGGTTTAGGCGCTTCTTCCGCAATGGCGGCTGTGACATCCTCAAGTTCCGGCTCTAGCTGTTTCGGCGTCTCTTGGACAGCCGCAGCGGCCGCGGCCGCGGTCGCTGCCGCCACCGTCTCCGCCACGGCGGAGGCAGGGGCCGCGGGCTGCGACGGTTTGCTCACTTCGTCCTGGGCCCGCAGAACGATTGCTGTCCCGTCCGAATGCGCCTCCACCCGGCGGGCAATTTCGCGCTGGGCAATCCGGGCAAGCATGTCTGCATCTGGTTGTGGAGGCTCCGCGCCGAAATATCTATCGTCCGAGGCGAGATCGCGGAAGTATTCCGCAATCGCCTTCATCGTTCCAAATGAATCTTCAAAACCTTCAAGAGTGCACGAAAAGGTCCCGTATGAAACGGTGAGTACTTTGTTCGTATGGACCATGGGATGCTCACCCTCTTACATATTTATTAAACAAGCCTTTACTCTGGGATCGGCGTCAAAAGCGGCCCGAATCTGTGCCGAGCAGCGTATCATTTTGTGACTTTATTGTGATCTGTTTCTAAAATCGGCATTAATTTGCTCATGTTGACCGAGATTGTTCACTCCTCCGCACCAGTGACGCTGGTTGGCGGCGGAGACATAGCCCCAACCGACCTGGAAACCGCTCTGGCGCTGGCCCCGTTCCTTGTGGCCGCAGATGGTGGGGCGGGGGCCATATTGCGCGCTGGGCACGTGCCGCGCGCCGTGATCGGCGATTTTGACAGTCTCAGCACGACGGACCGCGCCGCGCTACCGCCCGACGTATTGCACCCGATTGCGGAACAGGACAGCACCGATTTCGACAAGGCCTTGCGCAACATCGCGGCGCCGGTGGTGCTGGCTGTGGGTTTTCTGGGTGGGCGGCTGGACCACCAGTTGGCCGGGTTTTCCACGCTGCTTCGGTTTCCCGACCGGCCCTGCGTGATGATCGGCGCATCGGAGCTGGTGTTTCACGCCCCCCCACGGCTGGAGCTGACAATGGACAAGGGTGCGCTCGTGTCGCTCTACCCGATGCAGCCGGTGTCGGGCCGGTCCCAAGGACTACACTGGCCCATCGACGGTCTGCGGCTGGAGCCTGGTGGGCGCATTGGCACATCAAACCGATCCACCGGCCCGATCACGTTGGAGGTTGACACGCCCGGCCTGCTTGTCGTGCTGCCGAAACCCTGCCTGCCGCAGGTTACGCAGGCGCTTGCCGCTCTGCCTCGGACTTGGCCAGCGCAATGGCCCGCTCCCGCATGATAATATACAGACCGGCGACAATGGTGATGCAGATGCCCCAGGCTGCGAGGCCATTGGGCAGGTCGCGGAAGATCAGGTAGCCAAAGACTGTGGCAACCGGGATCTCCAGATATTGCATCGGGGCCAGCGTGGCCGCAGGCGCGTAGCGCAGGCTCCATGTCATGAACAAATGTGCGGATGTACCCAGCACGCCAATAACCGCTAGCAGCAGCCATTCCCGCCCCGTGGGACTAGGCAGTCGCAGCAGGTCAATATCCAGCACCCCACCCAGCACCATGGCGGGGATCAGGATCGCCATAGCCATAAAACCGGACACGAATTGCAGCCCGATCGGGTCGGTTTCCTTGGCGATCTGGCGGGTGACCAGCATGAAGAACGCAAAGGTGATCGCCACGAATAATGGCAACAATGCGGGCCAGCCAACGTCTTTAAAGCTCGGCTGGATCACCAGCAGTGTGCCGCAAAACCCGACCGCACAGGCTATGATGCGGCGCATCCCCACCTCTTCTCCAAGAACAAAATGACCCAGTAAAAGCATGATGAACGGCATGACGAAAGCGATCGCAATCGCATCCGCCAGCGGCAGATATTTCAACGCGATAATCATGCCGCCAATCCCGGTAATGTGCAGTGCAGTGCGAAAGGCCGTCAGCCGCAACACCCGCTGATTCATGCGCCAGGGTCGTCCCGTGATCAGAACCAGCGGTGCCAGCAACCAGCCCTGAATGCTAAAGCGCATCAGCAGCAGGAACCCGAGCGGCATAGTTGCACTGAGCAGCTTGGTCAGCGCATCGCCCAGCGGCGCAACGAGGCAGAAGCCAAACATCAGCGCGATGCCCAGGATGGGGCGGTCTTGTGTCATGGCGCGACGCTAGCAGGATCGTGTTATCATGCAAGCACGGGGTCGGTCGGAAGCCGGCTCAGCAGTTGGGCACGTTCACGGCCAGCCCGCCCAACGCCGTTTCCTTGTATTTATCGCTCATATCCGCCCCGGTCTGACGCATTGTTTCGATACAGGCATCCAGCGGCACGAAATGCTGCCCGTCGCCGCGCAGCGCGAGGCTGGCGGCGCTGACCGCCTTGACCGCGCCCAGCCCGTTACGTTCGATGCAGGGCACCTGCACCAACCCGCGCACGGGATCGCAGGTCATGCCCAGATGATGTTCCAACGCGATCTCAGCTGCATTTTCAACTTGTTCTGGCGTACCGCCAAGAACGGCGCACAACCCGGCCGCCGCCATGGCGCTGGCACTGCCCACTTCGGCCTGACACCCTGCTTCGGCACCGGAGATTGAGGCATTGAATTTCACCAGCCCGCCGATGGCGGCAGCAGTCAGCAGGAAATCTTCCACATGCGCGGTTGACGCACCGGGCAAATGGTCGAGGTAATAGCGCAGCACCGCAGGCAACACGCCCGCCGCGCCATTTGTCGGCGCGGTCACGACCTGACTGCCTGCCGCGTTTTCCTCGTTCACCGCCATGGCATAGACGCTCATCCAGTCATTGATGGTATGTGGAGCGGTCAGGTTCATGCCGCGTTCAGCCATCAACGCATCGTGAATGCCTTTGGCGCGTCGCCTCACGCCCAGTCCACCGGGCAGTATGCCGTCCGTGGTCAATCCTCGGTCGATACAATCGGACATGACCTGCCACAGCCGGGTACTGCCCTTCGTCAGCTCTGCCTGTCCGATGCGCGACACTTCATTGGCCCGTTTCATGGCTGCCACGGACATGCCCGCCTTGCGAGCCATCGCCAGCATCTCCTGCGCGGATTTGAAGGGGAAGGGTACGGGAGGGCCATCATCGGTGGCCTTGCCTGCCTCCAACTCGGCCTCGGTCATTACGAACCCGCCGCCGATGGAATAATAGGTTTCACGCAAGGTCACGTCGCCCTGCGCGTCTGTCGCCATCAGGATCATGCCATTGGCATGGCCGGGCAACACCTGTTCGTAGTCAAAGATCAGATCGGTCTTCGGATCAAACACCAACTCCGGCAGGTCAGCCGGCCGCACGGTTTTCTCGGCCATGATCCTTGCCAGCTCCTTTTCTGCGGCCTCTGCGTCATAACTTTCTGGTACAAACCCTGCGAGTCCGAGGATCGTGGCCCGGTCGGTGGCATGACCCACCCCGGTGAAGGCAAGTGACCCGTGTAATGATGCGCGCAAGCCAGCAAACTGGAACGGCGCGGCGCGCATCTGGTCCAGAAATTGGGCCGCGGCCACCATAGGCCCCATCGTATGGGAAGAGGACGGGCCGACGCCCACCTTGAACATGTCAAACACAGACAGGAACATCTCAGATCGCCGTCCCTTCGGGCGGATTCGGGGGCAGGGGATTGGTAAACGGGCGCGGATCCATACCCTCGGCCTTGCAAAGGGCGGCAACAGACTGGCGCTGCTCCAGCCGGGTGCACATGGCATGCAGATCGGGGAAATCCGACAGATCCATCCAGTCGCAGGCGTGACGGGGATAGAGCCGCACCCAGCGCAGCATGGCCGCCAGATACAGGTCCAGCGCAGACGGGGCAGGGCTACAGAACCAGCCCTCCAGACGTGGTCGGGCTTCGGTTTGCAGAACCGCAAAGGCCCGAAGCAGCCGTGCGGTAGCCCGCGCACGGATGTCATCCACCGCGTCCGTTGTTCCGTAGCGGTCGATGTAGAAAACCACCAGCAGATCGGGATGCACGGTGTTCGACAGGTAAAACAGCCAGTTCAGAAACGCAGCCCGCTCTGCCGCGCCAGCAGGCGGCGCCAGCCCGCCATGCCGGTCCGCCAGCCACAGCAGGATTGCCGCGGTTTCGCTGATCGGGCCGTCCGGCGTTTCGAGGGTCGGGATCCGTCCTGCGGGATTGAGCGCGAGATAGGATGCGCCTGTCTGCGCCGAGGCCCCGCGATCTACGAGGCAGGTGTCATAGCCCACGCCCAGCTCCTCCAGCGCAAGCCGGATGACGATCGACGCATTGTCGGGGGCGTAGTGCAGGCGATACCGGGTCATGCAGTCTCTATAAGCGTGTGCCCCTGGCACCGTGGTCAGATTTGCGACGGGTTGTATATGGGAAACGAACTTTGCGTCTGCCAGCCAGTTCGACAATGAATTGGAAGCAATCCACTGATAAGTTGCCAGCGAATTGCCCACAATTCGCCTTCGTGACACATGGGGCGGTACCGGCGCGATGGACGGTGGCATTTCCGCCCTCGCGCCGGGCGGGCAACTCACCTATAAGGCACCAACTGACGACTGTTGGAGACTGTGAGATGTCCGGAGAACTTTCACCGATCGACAAGGCCAAGTTCGTCGCGGCCAAACGGGCAGCCGATTACGTGGAAGACGGTATGCGGGTCGGGTTGGGCACCGGGTCCACTGCCGCATGGCTGGTGCGCTGCCTGGGCGAAATGGTGCGCGACGAAGGTCTGCGGTTCAAAGGCGTGCCCACCTCCACCCGCACGGCGGAATTGGCGCGCGATGTGGGGATCGAGGTGATCTCGCTCGATGAAGCGCGCTGGCTGGACCTGACAATCGACGGCGCGGATGAATTTGATGGTGATCTGAACCTCATCAAAGGCGGCGGCGGCGCGCTCTTACAGGAAAAGATAGTGGCGACCGCCTCCGACCAGATGGTGGTGATCGCTGATATCGGCAAAGAGGTCGAAACGCTTGGCGCGTTCCCTTTGCCGGTGGAGGTCATCCCGTTTGGCTGGCAGACCACCCAGGCGATGATTGAGGAAACCCTGATCTCCATGGACGTGCTGGGCCGCAACTCCACCCTGCGTATTAATGGCGAGGCGCCGTTTGTGACCGATGAAGGCAACCATATTCTGGATCTGCACCTCAGCCGCATCGGCAACCCGCGCCAGCTGGCGCTGGTGCTGAACCAGATGCCGGGTGTGGTTGAAAACGGGTTGTTCATAGATATCTGCGACACCGTCGTCATCGGCTTTGGGGACGGTCGCGTGGAGCTGCGGGATATCAATGAAGGTACGATCGAACAGGACCGCCTGGACTTTGTTGAAAGCGACAACCTATTCAACGATCTCGCAGAGTAAGGATCCCAGATGAGCTTTGACTACGACCTTTTCGTCATCGGTGGCGGTTCCGGCGGGGTGCGTGCCGCGCGGGTTGCGGCGGGGGAAACCGGTGCCAAGGTCGGGCTTGCGGAAGAGAGCCGCTATGGCGGCACCTGCGTGATCCGTGGCTGTGTGCCTAAGAAACTGATGGTCTTTGCCAGCGAATTCGCGCCCATGGTCGAAGATGCCCGTGCCTTTGGCTGGGACATCGCCGATGGCCCGTTTAACTGGACCGCCTTCCGCACCAAGCTGGAGGCCGAGTTGGACAGGCTCGAAGGCGTTTACCGCAAGCTGCTGGCCAATTCCGGGGTCGACACGTTTGACCAGCGCGCCGTGCTGGTGGACCCGCACACCGTCGAACTGGCCGATGGCACTCGCAGAACTGCCAAGCACATCTTGATCGCGACCGGCGGGCGGCCCAGCGTTGCAGAGCTGCCGGGGGCCGAACTCGCGCTGACTTCGAATGACATGTTCCACCTGGATGAGCTGCCCGAACGCCTGCTGATCGTTGGCGG
The DNA here is from genome assembly GCA_017643305.1 of Marinibacterium sp. Taxonomy (GTDB): domain Bacteria; phylum Pseudomonadota; class Alphaproteobacteria; order Rhodobacterales; family Rhodobacteraceae; genus HXMU1420-2. Next base: position 23,456 of record JAEPNQ010000005.1, read on the forward strand.
TGGCTATATCGCTTGCGAATTCGCCGGGATCATGAATGGCTTGGGCGTAGAGGTGATACAGTTCTATCGCGGCGAGCAGATCCTGCGCGGCTTTGACGACGAAGCGCGCGGGCTTGTTTGTGAAGAAATGTGCCAGAACGGGATCAAGGTGCATCTGGGCACCAACGTGTTGGAAATGCGCGACGAGGACGGCAAGGTCTGGGTCAAGGCAACGAATGGCAGCGAACAGGTGTTTGATAAGGTCATGTTCGCCACTGGCCGGGCCCCCAATACCGACGGTCTGGGGCTGGAGACCTTGGGCATTGAGCTTGGTCGCAGTGGACAGGTCGTGGTGGATGACTACAGTCAGACAGCCGTGCCGTCGGTTTATGCCATCGGCGATGTCACCGACCGGGTGAACCTGACCCCCGTAGCGATCCGCGAAGGCATGGCCTTCGTGGAAACGGTATTCCGTGGCAACCCCACACCGGTGGATCATGACCTGATCCCAACCGCGATTTTCACGCAACCGGAAATGGGTACCGTTGGCTTGAGCGAAGAGGCCGCAGCGGAACAGGAACCGATTGAGGTTTACGCAACCTCCTTTAAACCCATGCAGCAGAGCTTTGCGGGCCGCGCCCAAAAGGTGCTGATGAAGCTGATCGTCAGCCAGGACACGCGGAAGGTTCTGGGCTGTCACATTGTCGCGCCGGGGGCGGGAGAGATGATCCAGCTGGCTGGGATCGCGGTTAAGATGGGGGCCACCAAGGAAGACTTTGACCGGACCGTGGCGGTGCACCCGACCATGTCCGAAGAAATCGTTACGATGAGGAGCCCGGTGCGCAAGGGTTGAATTCCGCCAGGTTTCGTACATTTAACAAGCACGGTGCGCGAAATGCGCTGAGGAAGGGAAAAAACGTCTATGGCAGGCAACAACGGCGGCCCCTGGGGTGGCGGTGGATCCTCGGGAGGGGGCAACAGAGGCAATAACGGCAGCGGCGGCGGCAAAAATGGTCGTCCGCCCGAAGGTGAAGGCCCGCAGATCCCCGAAATCGACGAGTTGATGAAGAAAGGCCAGGAACAACTGCGCGTGCTGATGGGCGGGCGTGGCGGGTCTGGCGGCGGCCGGTCTTCTGACGGCGGTGGCGACGGCGGTGGCCCGATCTTTACCCGTGGGACTATTGGCCTTGGCATTGTGGTGCTGGTCGCCCTCTGGGGTTTCGCCAGCGTCTACACAGTCAAGCCCGAAGAACAATCTGTGGAGTTGTTCCTTGGCGAATTCAGCGATGTCGGCAACCCGGGCCTGAACATCGCGCCCTGGCCGCTTGTGACCTACGAAAAGCTGCCGGTAACCCGCGAACAGACCGAAGACATCGGCACTGGCGGTCGCGGCTCGGATGCCGGCCTGATGCTGACCGGGGACGAAAACATTGTCGATATCGACTTCCAGGTGGTCTGGAACATATCGGATCCTGCGAAGTACTTGTTTAACCTGCGCGACCCGCAAGTCACAATCCGCGCCGTGTCAGAATCGGCCATGCGTGAAATCATTGCGCAATCTGAACTCGCGCCAATTTTGAACCGGGATCGTGGTCTGATCGAAAGCACCACGCAAGACCTGATCCAGGCGACGCTGGACAGCTATGACAGCGGTGTGAACATCATCCGCGTCAACTTTGACAAGGCCGACCCGCCGGCCTCGGTAATCGATGCGTTTCGTGATGTGCAAGCCGCGGAACAGGAACGTGACAGGCTGAAAAACGAAGCCGATGCATACGCCAACCGCGTGTTGGCTGAAGCTCGCGGTGAAGCCGCGCAGTTGCTAGAAGAAGCCGAAGGGTACCGCGCCCGCGTGGTCAACGAAGCAACCGGTGAAGCCAGCCGTTTCCTTGCCGTTCTAGAGGAATACGAAAAGGCACCGGAAGTGACCCGAAAGCGTCTGTACCTTGAGACAATGGAAAGCGTACTGGGCGATGTGGACAAGATCATTCTCGATGAAGCCGGCAGCAGCCAGGGTATCGTACCCTACCTGCCGCTGAACGAACTGCGCCGGGGGAACAACTAATGCGGAAAACAACGTATCTGCTGCCCGCGCTTGTTGTGGCAATTGTCGTAGGCCTGTCGTCGATCTTTATTGTCGACGAACGTGAAAAGGCACTGGTCCTTCAATTCGGCCGGGTTGTGGACGTCAAAGAAGAGCCGGGGCTCGCGTTCAAAATTCCGCTGATCCAGGATGTTGTGCGCTATGACGACCGAATCCTCAGCCGCGACATCGAACCGCTGGAAGTCACCCCACTGGATGACCGCCGTCTGGTTGTCGATGCGTTTGCCCGCTACCGGATCACGGATGTGGAACGCTTCCGTCAGGCCGTGGGTGTTGGCGGGATCGCAACGGCCGAGAGCCGGATCGATTCGATCCTGCGGGCACGGACACGGGAAATTCTGGGTTCCGTGTCGTCCAACGACATCCTCAGCTCGGATCGGGCCGCTTTGATGGAGCGTATCCGCAACGGCGCCTTTTCCCAGGGTCAGGCGCTTGGCGTCGAGATCATCGATGTGCGTCTGAAGCGTACGGACCTGCCGAACGAAAACCTCGAAGCAACCTTTGCCCGGATGCGGGCAGAACGGGAGCGGGAAGCCACGGACGAACGGGCCCGGGGTTCGGAAGCCGCGCAACGCGTGCGTGCGCAGGCCGACAGGACGGTTGTGGAACTGACATCCGAAGCGCAGCGCGAGGCCGAGATCGTGCGCGGTGAAGCGGATGCCAACCGAAACGCGATCTTTGCCGAAGCATATGGGCGCGACGAGGAGTTCTTTGAATTCTATCGCTCGCTCAACGCGTATAGCCGTGCTTTGCAGGGCGGTAATTCCTCCATGGTGCTGTCGCCGAATTCGGAGTTCTTTAACTATCTGAAATCGCCAAACGGCGCGCCATCCGCTGCTCCGGCTTCGGAATGAGTATCATTTTTCTGGCCCTCGGGCTGGTCTTGATCCTGGAGGGGCTGGCCTGGGCGCTGGCCCCTTCCATTATTGAGCAGGTGCTTGAACTGCTGCGGAGCATGCCTGAAAGCGCCCGGCGGCAGATCGGGCTTCTTGCTATGGTGGGCGGGTTTATGCTGGTCTGGTTAGCTTTCTGGATTGGTATCTGACAAACCTTCGACCAGCCGGGGTCAGAGGTGTTTCACCGCGAAGCCGGTCACAACAGTCTCACAAGCCGGGGAGCGCGTTGCAACAAACTTTGCCTGTGGCGTGGAAGTCACTACATGTGGTCACAGAGAGTAACTGCGACCTTGGACGAATTCCAACCTTGGTGCGACACACTCTGGCAACGATAGAAGGAGAGATATCGTGCAGCAAAAGGCAGTTGAGGCTGTTTCCATCATGCCTGTTTCCCATTTCATGCGGGTCCGACTGTTCTGGCTAGGCCTACTGGCCATGATGCTCGTTCTGGCCCAGACGATGACTGCCCGCGCACATCAGGAAAGTCTGGCGGAGTTGGCGGAACAGATCAGCCCGGCCGTGGTGAACATCACCACCTCCACTATGGTCGAACGCCGGACCGGTCCGCAGGGCATTGTACCCGAAGGATCGCCGTTTGAAGACTTTTTCCGCGAATTCCAGGATCGCAACCGCGATGGTGATCGCCCGCGCCGGTCCTCGGCTCTTGGGTCTGGCTTCGTGATTTCCGAAGATGGTTACGTGGTCACCAACAACCACGTCATCGAAGGTGCAGATCAAATCCTGATTGAATTTTTCCCGGGCGACGGTCAGCCAAAAGAAGAGTTGCCCGCGAAGGTCATCGGCACTGATCCGAAAACCGACATTGCATTGCTGAAAGTCGACGCGGAGCAGCCTTTGAAGTTTGTTAAGTTTGGGGACAGCAACACCGCCCGCGTGGGTGATTGGGTTGTCGCCATGGGCAACCCGCTGGGGCAGGGCTTTTCCGTCAGCGCCGGGATCGTTTCGGCGCGCAACAGGGCGCTCAGTGGGTCCTATGACGACTACATCCAGACCGATGCGGCAATCAATCGGGGCAACTCTGGTGGGCCACTGTTCAACCTCGAAGGCGAAGTCGTCGGTGTGAACACCGCCATCCTCAGCCCCAATGGTGGGTCGATCGGCATCGGCTTCTCCATGGCGTCGAACGTGGTGGCCAACGTAGTAGACCAGCTGCGTGAATACGGTGAAACCCGCCGCGGCTGGCTAGGCGTGCGCATTCAGGATGTGGACGATGACCTGGCTGAATCCATCGGGCTTGAAAAAGCTGCCGGTGCCCTGATCACTGACGTGCCTGAAGGTCCGGCAAAAGAGGCGGGGCTGGAGTCTGGCGACGTGATCCTCAGCTTTGATGGTGAAGACGTGGATGACACCCGCAGCCTTGTGCGGCAGGTGGGCAATACCTCGGTTGGGAAATCCGTGCGGGTCACCGTGTTCCGCGAGAAGGGGACCAAGACCTTTGTGGTCACACTGGGCCGCCGCGAACACGCTGAGCGGGCTGTGCCTGCAGCGATGGAAAACCCGGAAGATGATGACGCAGTTGAAACCGAGAAAACCATCCTCGGGCTGACGCTGGGCCTGCTGACCGATGACATGCGGGCTGAACTGAACGTTCCGGATGAAATGGACGGTCTGGTGGTTCTGTCGGTGGACGAAGCTTCGCAAGCCTTTGAAAAAGGACTGCGGGCAGGAGACCTGATCACCGAAGCCGGGCAGCAGAAGCTGAAGTCGCTGTCGCAGTTGGATGACCGGATTGCCGAGGCCGAGGAAGCTGGGCGCAAGTCCCTATTGTTGCTGGTGCGGCGCAACGGTGAACCTCGCTTCGTGGCGTTGAGCTTGGAAGACGAGTGATCCGAACCTAAAGCGAACGAACGGGCGCCCTTGGGCGCCCGTTTGCGTTTAAGCAGGTTTCGCGCGCGAAACTGCCGGGCGTTATTCCCCCCCGCGTACCCGAGCGCTTCGCCCGCCGCGTCGCTTTTGCAGCATCGGCGCGCGCCCCGGTAACTCGGCCATAATCGTTTTGCGTTCTTCCGGGGTCATCCGGGACCAGGCGCCAATCTCGTCGATGGTCCGGAAACAGCCCGTACAGATCCGCGCCGCCGGATGCACCACGCAGATATTCACGCAGGGGCTGTCAATCTCATCCCGCTTCCACGGCGTATAATCAGTCATGCATCTGTCTCCGATGCCAGCTGGCGCATTCTGTCCAGCGCCCCTTGCAGGATATAGGACGCCGCCACGTGGTCGATCACCTCCGCGCGACGTTTTCGCGACGTATCCGCCTCCAGGAGTGCGCGTTCGGCAGCCACGGTGCTCAGCCGTTCGTCCCAGAAGGTGATGGGCAGGTCGGTCAGCTTGGTCAGGTTGCGGGCAAAGGCCCGGGTGGACTGACAGCGCGGACCTTCCGTCCCATCCATGTTGCGCGGCAGACCCAGTACGATCCCGGCCAGCTCCCGTTCTTGCATGATGTCTAGAAGAGCGGCGGCATCTACGCCAAATTTCTTGCGCTTGACCGTGTTCAGCGGTGTCGCGATCCCACGCATACCGTCGGACACCGCAACGCCGATGGTCTTGTCTCCCAGATCCAGCCCCATGATCGCCCGGAACGCGGGCAGGGTGGGGGCAAATTTATCCACGGTTTCAAAGATCATGGGATCAGCCCGGCCGTCCGCGCCGCGCTGGTCAGCAGTTCAATGGAGGCGGGATCTTCGGCAAACACTGTCTGTGCATCGTCCCAGATTGCTGTAACCTGCTCAGTTTCGCCAAGAACCGACAAGGCCCGGATCAGGCGTGCCCATTCTTCCGCCGAACCGCCTTCGGTCGCCAGCCGTTCGGCCAGCCCGTCCACCATGTTTCGGATCATGTTCTGTCGATCTTCTTCGGACATATCCGATGCAGCCTCCATATCCTCGGCACTTGGGCCGGGCAGGGCGCGTTCGGGTGGCAGGGTAAAGCGGTGTTCGCCCGCCAATTGCGCAATTTCTTCGATCTGAGCCCGGATCGGTGGAACCCAAGGTCGGTCCGGGGCGCTGACCGCCAGCAACCGCTCCCAAATCCGAAAGGCCAGGTCCGGCCGCCCGGTCTGGGCATACATCATCCCCCAGTAATAGAGCGCAGCGCCGTTGGCCGGTTCGCGCTTCAGTGTTTCCAGCAGCGCAGCCTCGGCTTCGGGGGAGATATAGCCGCCTGCCGCCAGCACCAGCATGTCGGCGTAATACAAGTAATCCTGCGGGTCCGCGCTGTCGCCCTTGATCCGCAGCACCTGCGACTGGGCCGCATGCGCTGCGTTGAAATTGCCGAGCTGTGCTTCATTCTGAGCCAGCAGGATCTGCCCCTGCAGGTCATCGGGGCGGGTGGCCACGGTTTCACGCAGCTTAACCACCAGTGCTTCGTATTCCGCGCCCTGAGTCGGCACCGGGGGCAGGGGCGGCAGGTCGGCTTCGGCCTGCGCTTGCGATGGCCGGGTCTGGCGCAAGGTTTCTGCCTGATCTTCGCGCAGGCTGCGCGGCAGGTCGCCATATCCGGGCTGCCCGATTGTTGCATAAAGCCACAGGCCACCGCCAATCAGCACCGCACAGAGCAGGATCAGAAGCTGCCAGTTTGCGCCCGCGCTGGTCGCTGCTGTATTTTCGCTCTTTGCTTTGGCATCAGCGGCCAGAATGCGCCGCCCGATCTCGGTCCGGACACGGTCCGCATCGGCGGCGACGATTACGCCGCGGGCCAGATCGCGGTCTACTTCCTTCAACTGGTCCCGGTAGACGCGAAGGTCAAATTCCGCCGCGCGCCCGGTTCCTGTCCGCGCCCGCGCGGCCGTAAGCCCTAATGCGACTGCAGACACCAGTGCAATGATCGCTGCGATGATCCAGAATGTCATGCCATCTCCTTGCTCCGACTTCCTCTATATCTCGCACAGCTGCGGAAAAAGACCATTTTTCCAGCTCCGCAGCGCGATGTCGCAACTGCGCAATATTGCGACGGTTCACGGCAGGGGTATTCTGGTTCGACTTGGCATATGTGCCCAAGCCTGACCCTATCGGATTCGCGCCCATGAAACGTTATTCTGCATTTGCCATTGCCCGCGAAGCGCTGCGGCACCACAGCGGCTGGGAAAGAGCCTGGGCCTCACCCGAGCCCAAGCGCAAATATGATGTGATAATCGTGGGTGCGGGCGGGCATGGGCTGGCTACGGCATATTACCTGGGCAAGAATTTCGGAATCACCAATGTGGCGGTGCTGGAAAAGGGCTGGCTGGGGGGCGGGAACACGGGCCGTAACACCACGATCATCCGGTCAAACTACCTGCAGGATGCCTCGGCCGCGATTTATGAAAAGTCCCGGTCGCTGTATGAGGACCTGAGCCAGGACCTGAACTACAACGTCATGTTTTCCCCGCGCGGGGTAATGATGCTGGCGCAGACGCATCACGAAGTCCGCGGATACCAGCGCACAGCCCATGCCAACGCGCTTCAGGGTGTGGCGACCGAGTATATCGGACCCGAGCGGGTGAAGGAGTTGTGCCCGATCATATGCATTGACGGTCCGCGCTACCCGGTGCTGGGCGCGCTGTGGCAACCACGCGGCGGCACGGCACGGCACGATGCGGTGGCCTGGGGGTATGCGCGGGCCTGTTCGGCAATGGGCATGGACATCATCCAGAAATGCGAAGTCACCGGTGTCCGCTCCGAAGGGGGTAAGGTGCGCGGAGTAGAGACCTCCAAAGGTCCGATCGAATGTGACAAGCTGGGCGTGGTCGTCGCCGGACATTCCGGCGTGCTGGCTGAAATGGCGGGTTTCCGTCTGCCGATCGAAAGTGTGGCGTTGCAGGCGCTGGTGAGCGAGCCGATCAAGCCCTGCATGGATGTGGTGGTGATGGCCAACACCGTGCATGGCTATATGAGCCAGTCCGACAAAGGCGAGATGGTGATCGGCGGCGGTGCTGACGGATATAACAACTATACCCAGCGCGGATCGTTCCACCATATCGAGGAAACAGTCAGGGCGCTGATCGAGACCTTTCCGATGATTTCCCGGCTGAAAATGCTGCGGCAATGGGGCGGAATCGTGGATATGACCGGGGACCGGTCGCCGATCCTGTCCAAGACGCCTCTGGAGGGCTGTTTCATCAATTGCGGCTGGGGCACGGGTGGGTTCAAGGCCATTCCGGGCTCGGGCTGGGGGATGGCGCAGCTGATGGCGACCGGGGCCTCACCCCTTACGGCCGAGTTTTCGCTGGATCGGTTCAAAGAAGGCCGGTTTATTGATGAAAGCGTGGCGGCTGGGGTGGCGCATTAATGGGTGCCCAGATTTTCCCTGCCCGGCTTAGCGCCATGACAAGCCGAGTAATTATGCGGCATATTCATTCCGGCATGCAAACCGGGCTGACTCGCCGCATGTTCTTTCTCGGCCATAAGATGCGCAGAACTGGATGGGTTTTGGCTCAGATCGTGTTCCAGCAGAACGGTCTTCTTGCGCCGTTCGTAAATCGCCAAGCCTGCGCCAACAGCGCCGAGAAAACTCATCGCAACAACAATATACTCCGTATCTATAGCCTGGATATGAAGCCCCCCGTTTTCAAGGAACACGCCCCATGCTGATCCTGACTTGCCCCTATTGCGGCGTGGACGCCGACGAAACCGAGCTGACCCCGGGCGGCGAAGCGCACCTGACCCGCCATGGTCCGGGATCGTCGGATGACGATTTCCACGATTACCTGTTCGCACGCGACAACCCGCGCGGCGTACATTTTGAACGCTGGCGGCACACCTACGGCTGCGGCAAGTGGTTCCACGCGGCCCGGTCCACCGACACGCTGGAAGTGTTCGGGACCTATCCGGCCCAGACCACCGAACCGCCCAAGGACATTTGCGACAAGATCTCGGGTGAACGACCCGGCTGGAGCTGGAGGATTTTCGGATGAGCCTGCGTTTGCGCGACGGTGGGCGGCTGATCGACAGGTCCGCCCGCATGGCGTTTCAGTTCGACGGGCGCAGCCTGACCGGGTTTGCCGGGGATACACTGGCTTCAGCGCTCTTGGCCAATGACAAGATGCTCGTGGGCCGGTCCTTCAAATACCATCGACCGCGCGGAGTTGTGGCCAGCGGGGCGGAAGAGCCCAATGCGCTGGTCAATCTGGCACAGGGTGGCACCTTCGAGCCGAACCAGCGCGCCACGACGACAGAGCTTTTTGACGGGCTGACCGCGACCAGCCAGAACCATTGGCCATCGCTGGAACATGATATCGGGGCGGTGAATTCGTCGCTGGCGCGGTTCCTCCCGGCGGGGTTTTATTACAAGACCTTCATCCATCCTCGCCCGTTCTGGAAACATATCTACGAGCCGTTCATCCGCCAGTCCGCCGGGCTGGGCAAGGCGCCCAAGGATCGTGACGCGGACCGGTATGAACACTTCTATTATTTCTGCGATCTGGTGGTGATCGGCGGCGGTGTTGCAGGGCTTCAGGCCGCCCGCGTCGCCGGGGAGGCCGGGGCCAAGGTCCTGCTGTTGGAACAGAGTGCGCATTGGGGCGGACGCGCGCCGGTGGATGGTGGAGAGATTGATGGCAGGCCTGCCGAGGCCTGGGTCACCGACACCCTCGCCGTGCTGGAGGCGATGCCGAATGTCACCCTGCGCAGCCGTTGCATGGGCGCGGGGGTCTACGATCATGGCTACTTGCTGGCTTATGAACGATTGACCGACCACGCGCCGCAGGCAGACGGTCCGCGCCACCGGCTATGGCGCATCCGGACACAGCAAATCATTACCGCAACCGGGGCCATCGAACGGCCTCTCAGCTTTGCTGGCAACGATATTCCCGGTGTCATGCTGGCAAGTGCCGTCCGCGATTACGTTGTAAATTACGGCGTCGCGCCGGGCCAGCGCACCGTGGTGGTCACCAACAATGATGATGGCTACCGCACCGCGATCTGCCTGAAGCAAGCGGGGCTGGATGTTCCGCGCATTCTGGATGCGCGCGAAACTGGAGGCGGCGCCCTGATGGAGGAAGCCCGCGCGCTGGGCATCCGCATCGATTGCGGTCGCGCCGTGGGCAAGGTGCAGGGCGGCAAGCGGGTCAAATCCGTTCAGGTCTGCGCCCAGAAGGGTAGCGGCAGTGCATTGGAAGAGGTCGCCTGCGACGCGGTGGCCATGTCGGGCGGCTGGTCGCCCGTGGTGCACCTGTGGTCCCATTGCGGAGGCAAGCTGGTCTGGGATGATGTACAGGCGCATTTCCGGCCTGACGCCGATCGCCCGCCGCTGGGCCGCAGCGGGCAGGGCTTTGTTGCCGTGGCCGGGGCTGCCAACGGTGCACTGACGGGTGCGGTTGCGGATGCGGACGCGATGGCGCGTGGCGTAGTTCAGGCGATAGGTCTGAAACCGGGCAAGGGCATCGCGCCTGCGGAGACGCAGCCCGAAGAGCTGCCGATTGAGCCCGTTTGGCTGATGCCCGCACAGGCGAAAACCGAACTTAAGGCCAAGGCGTGGCTGGATTACCAGAACGACGTCAAGGTCTCGGACGTGCAGTTGGCCGCGCGCGAAGGGTTCGAAAGTGTAGAGCACACCAAGCGCTATACCACACTGGGCATGGCGACGGATCAGGGTAAGTTAAGCAATATCAATGGTCTGGCCATCCTTTCTGATGCGTTGGGCCAACCGATTCCGCAGACTGGTACAACCACGTTCCGACCGCCTTACACTCCGATCTCCATGGGTGCGATCGCAGGCGAGGCGCGCGGCGATATCTTCCAGCCGGTGCGCGAAACGCCGATGTATGGCTGGAATGATAGCAACGGCGCGGATTGGGAACCGGTCGGTCACTGGCGCCGTCCCTATGCCTATGTGCGCAGTGGCGAAACCGTGCATGACGCGGTGATGCGTGAGGTGACCAACACGCGCGAAAATGTTGGGCTGCTTGATGCCTCCACCCTTGGCAAGCTGATCGTCAAGGGGCCGGATGCGGGCAAGTTCCTGGATATGCTCTACACCAACATGATGAGTACGCTGAAACCGGGCCGCTGCCGCTATGGGTTGATGTGCACGGAAAACGGGTTTCTGACCGATGATGGCGTGGTGGCGCGGATTGATGAGGATACCTTCCTTTGCCATACCACCACCGGCGGGGCGGATCGCATCCATGCTCATATGGAAGAATGGCTGCAAACCGAATGGTGGGACTGGCAGGTTTATGTCGCCAACGTGACCGAACAGTACGCCCAGATCGGCGTGGTCGGACCCAAGGCGCGGGCGGTGCTGGAAACGCTGGGCGGCATGGACCTGAGCGCCGAGGCGCTTCCATTCATGGCCTGGGCCGATGGCAAGATCGGGGCTTTCGACGCGCGCGCCTACCGAGTTTCGTTCTCTGGGGAGCTGTCTTACGAAATCGCCGTGCCCGCCAGTCGGGGGCAGGCATTCTGGGACGCACTGCTGGAGGCAGGCAAGGCCCACGGGATCATGCCGTATGGGACCGAGGCACTGCATATCATGCGGGCCGAAAAGGGTTTCATCATGATTGGCGATGAAACCGACGGTACGGTAATCCCGCAGGATCTGGGCCTGAACTGGGCCATTTCCAAGAAGAAAGATGATTACCTGGGCAAACGCGCGCAGGAACGTGTCCACATGACCGATCCGGACCGCTGGAAGCTGGTGGGTTTGGAAACGGTCGATGGCTCGGTTTTGCCGGACGGCGCCTATGCAGTGGCAGAAGGCACGAATGCCAATGGCCAGCGCAATATGCAGGGGCGGGTCACGTCGACCTACCATTCGCCGACGCTGGGCAAGGGCATTGCCATGGGGCTGGTCAAACACGGGCCTGACCGGATGGGCGAGGTGCTGGAGTTTCCGGGGACCGATGGCACTGTGTTCAAGGCAAAGATCGTGGATCCGGTGTTCTACGACAAGGACGGGGATAAGCAGAATGTCTGAGGCTGTCAGCTCTCTACAGAGTGCGGAATTCGAAGGGCTGGCCCGCGTGGCGGAGGCCGGTTTGCAGGGCATGATCACCCTGCGTGGTGATCTGGGCGCGCGCGCGGTCCGGGCCGCGGTCAAGGCCGCGTTTGGTGTCGATGTCCCAGATGTGAACAATGTGGCGTCTGCCGGGCACATGGGCGTTTGCTGGATGTCGCCGGACGAACTGCTGTTGCTCTGCCCGCACGGGGAAGCGGAGGCAAAGGTGGCCGAACTGGGCACAGCATTGGCCAAACAACATCATCTGGCCGTGAATGTGTCCGACGCGCGGGCGATGTTCCAGGTCAAAGGTTCCGGTGGGCGGGAAGTTTTGGGCAAACTCTGCCCGTTGGATTTCGCACCCGGCAAGTTTGAACCAGGCCAGATCCGCCGCACCCGCATGGCGCAGGTTCCGGCGGCGGTGTGGATGGACGGCGTCGACACCTTTCGTGTCGTCTGCTTCCGTTCCATGGCCCGCTATGTTTTTGGGGCATTGAAGGCGGCGGCAGACCCGGCATCAGGGGTTGGGGTGTACTGAATCCAACGCTTTGGCCGTGGGGCTGACATACGCGCCAAACCGTTCTGACAAGAACGGGGCGGGCCGTGCGGCTTGTCACATGAAAACCCCGGTTATGCAGGGCTAGTCACAGAAAACGAAAGCCTGAAATTTTTCCAGTGTGTCGGGATGGGTCAGCGCATCGCTGATCGTGGTGGCATTGCCGATATCACCAAGACAGCGGCCATAAAACGACAGCTGATCGGCCAGCGCGCCCATCGCCCGCGCCCTTGCATCGTGATCCAGATATGGCGCGTGGGTTGACAGATAGAGCGTGGGGCGATGCGCACGCAGCCAAGGCAGAAGCGCGGGCATCACCGTAAATTCGGCGCCTTCGATGTCCATCTTGACCAGAGATACCTGGCTCAGATCGGTTTCGGCCGCGAACACATTCCAGGCCAGCGTCACGGCGGCAAACCCTTCGCCGCCGGTGTTTAGCAGGCTGGTCATGCTGTAACCGGTTTCACCGCCAAAGCTGGCCATGCGGGCGATCCCGGTTTCATCCGACAAAGCAACGGGCAGGGCGAAGACGTTCTTTAGCCCGTTCAGCTCAATATTCCACGCCAGATGCCGGTACGCGCGCGGGTCGGGTTCAAAACACCACACCCGCCGGGCCTTGCGCGCTGCATACAAAACGGTCGGCCCGATCCATGCCCCGATATCCAGGTAATCGCGCTGCGGGTCGAGATACCGGTCAAGCACCTGAAATGTTTCGGGTTCCCACGTGCCGGAACTGGCCTTACGCCAGAACTTGCTGTGATAGGGATCGCACTGAAACCGTTCACCTGCCAGATTTACAGGCACATAGCCGCGTGCGCGGTACCGTCTTTTGCGCCAGGCTGTCAGCATCGCCTTCCCTCCTGCCATTCGGCCCTTGACCTGAGGGGGTCCGCGCCGCATGTAACGGGGGAACCAACATTCAGCGGGAGGCGCACCAATGGCGTTTGAACTACCGGATCTTCCTTATGCACATGATGCACTGGCTTCCAAGGGGATGAGCCAGGAAACGCTCGAATATCATCATGATCTGCACCACAAGGCCTATGTCGACAACGGCAACAAGCTGATCGCCGGGACCGAATGGGACGGCAAATCGATGGAAGATATCATCACAGGCACCTATGACGCCTCTGCGGTTGCGCAGAACGGCATCTTCAACAACATCTCCCAGCTGTGGAACCACAACCAGTTCTGGGAAATGATGGGACCGGGCGCTAGCGCCATGCCGGGTGATCTGGAAAAGGCCCTGATCGAAAGCTTTGGCTCGGTTGACGAATTCAAATCCCAGTTCTCCGCTGCGGGTGCGGGCCAGTTCGGCTCCGGCTGGGCGTGGCTGGTGAAAAACGCAGATGGTTCCTTGGCGGTGACCAAGACAGAAAACGGCGTGAACCCGCTCTGCTTCGGCCAGACCGCGCTGCTGGGCTGCGACGTGTGGGAACATTCCTACTACATCGACTTCCGCAACAAGCGCCCGGCCTACCTGACCAACTTCCTGGACAACCTGGTCAACTGGGAAAACGTCGCCTCGCGTATGTAAGCGGCACGACAGTTCAGAATGCGAAACCCCGCGTCGAGGACGCGGGGTTTTTTGATGTGGTTATGGCTGGGGACTTTGGAGGCAGGGTATCGTTGTTGCCGATGGCCCCCCTTTGTCGGTCCGCGTATCGTGCAACGCTGCCGTGGCCACAGCAGTTTCACGTACACTGTCCATCGCAAACGAAGTCAGCTCATTACGCCCGTCGGGCATCCACGTGCTGGCGCCGATGCCAAACTCATACGCAGGCCTATTTGCCCGCCAGCATCTGCTCCACCAGCATTTGCACCCGCAGACCTTCCTCGGGGGTTGCCAACCGGTTGGGCTTGCCGCCGACGCACAGCAGCAGATCATCCAGCTGCGCCTTGAGGCTTGCGCCGCGCGGATCGGCAGGGCGTGCGTCGAACTCCTCGAACGGTCCGCCGTCGGACATGGCATCAATGTAAAACTCGGTGATGCGGCGGCTGGCCTTTGACCCTTTGATAGTCAATTCCTGACGATCCGGCTGGGCGCCGCCCACGCTGGCCATCACGGTGACGGGTCGGCCATCTGCAGTCTCCAGCCGTGCCAGCATTTGGGTTTCGCACAGCGTCGGATCTTCCGGATAGGATGGGTGTGCGGAAACCACAGAAAGCGGGCCCAGAATACGTTCTGAGAAAAACAGAAAGTGGGAAATGACCTCCCGTGTCATCCCGCCTTCGTCCCGGAACCGCAACCAATCTGCAGCCTTCTGCCAGGCCCGGGGCCAGTTCGGATAGGTGACAACGATATCGGCCCCCAGCATATCACCCAGAACGCCCGTCTTTGCCGCGTGATCGACCCCGGTCATCGCAGCCCCTGCCGCTTGGGTGAAATTCACTGCCGCCGGAACGCCGCGCGCCTCCAGATGGGCCACCAGCGCTTTGCTTTCGGTGATATCGACGCCCAGTGGCTTTTCCAGGAACACCGCCTTGCCCGCATCCGCCGCGGCCATCGCATAGGCCTTGCGCGGAGCAGGCGGGCAGGCGAGGTAGACCAGATCGACCGCCGCGATCGCGGCCTCGGGGCTGTCCACGATCACTGCATCCGGGGCCAGCGCCTGGGCCGCAGTGCAGGCCTCCGGGTCCGGATCCCACAGCGCAACGGGCGCGTATCCGGGGTGCCGGGCCATGTGTTCCAGCATGCGCCGGCCCATGATTCCCAGCCCGATAATGGCGGTCTTGAGTGTCATTTTTGTGATCCTTCGTTCAGTCGGCGCTGCCAGCCAGCAACGCGGTTTCCATCATCATATGCACACCCTTGTTGCCGTTCACCGTTTGTGTGATCCGCAGATCCCCGGCCAGCGAGCAGAGCATGTAGGCATCTTCCCGGCTCAACCCAGTGCGGTCGACAATCCAGGCGATCATGTCGCGAAGGGCCATTTCCGCGCATCGGTTCAGATCCTCGTGCATCCCCATCGTGATCAGATGGGTCGGGGTCTGCGCGCGTGGATAGTTCAGCTGCAGATCATCCCGCAGCACAAACCGGAACGTTCCCTGCAGGGCCGTTTCGATGGCGGTCACGCAAACCTCCCCATCACCCTGCGCGCCATGTCCGTCGCCGCAGGAAAACAGCGCGCCGTTGGTGAAGACAGGCAGGTACAGCGTGGTGCCCGCTACCAGTTCCTTATTGTCCAGATTTCCGCCGTGCGCGCGCGGTTGGATGGTGGAAATACGGCCCCAGTTGAGCGGTGGGGCCACGCCCATCACGCCGAAAAACGGCTTCATCGGCAATGCCAGCCCCCAGGACAGATCCGCCATCATCGTGTCGCGGTTTAATGGAATGATTGTTGTGCGCGCCTCTTGGAAATCGTCAGGCAACGTCCCTGCCAGGGGGCGGATGATGTTCCAGCCCCAGTTCTGACGCAGTTGCACATCGACGATCTGCACCTCCAGCACCTGGCCGGGCCTTGCTCCGGAAATGGCAACCGGACCGGTCAGAATATGACCAGGCAACTGGCGGGGGGAGTGGGCGTGGATCTCCAGCAGTTCGGGGGGAATTTCAAATCCGGCCTCGGCGGAAGGGGTGTGTTCCGGCCCGCCAGATACGGTTTCAATCACCACCGTCTCGCCGCTCTCCACCTCCAGAACCGGGTCCAGAGTTGCATCAAAATAACCCCAGGCACAGGTGTCTGGGCTGGCTTTCAGGCGCGTTACCATAGTGCGGTGTCTCCTCAGGGGCGGGGATTTTCAGGCGGCAGAGTGAGGGTAAATCAGCAAAGCCCAAGGTCAAAGTCTTTCCCGACGTCTCTCCCGCCCGCTTAACAGCCCCCCATCTGTTTCGCACCGTTGAGGTCAGGGAGGACCCTGCCATGTTGAAGCTGTGCCGCGATGCCAGCTTTGGCGGAGGAGGGTTTCAGGGCCAACAGCAACTGGAGGAACGCGATGCGGTTTCCGGTGCGGCCTTCAGCGATACGCTGTTTGCCAAGTGTATAGCCGAGCAGGCTGTCAAGATCGCGGAGGGGGAGGATCAGCTGTTCAGACCCCCGCTGGCCGCGCATCGCTTGTTTACCCCAGCTCCAGCGTCGCGACCGAGGAAATTCCGGGCGTGCCGGTCGGGGCAGGGCCCTTGTACATGCGTGCGGTGTTGAACGGCACGTTCATATCATGGCCGGCGCACCAGTCAGACAGTTCCGTCTGCGCGCGGTCCACGTCGATGATCAGCGGCCCGTCCGGCACTGCTGTCGCGACCGCTGCCAACAAGTCCGTGGCCCGCGCCATATCCGGCGCCATCAGCGGGCCGATCTTGGCGCCGTCGCTGCAAGCCCGCCACGTGATGCAGGCTTTTGGGCCGGTGCCGTCATCCCAGACCAGCGTCTTGCGGCTGTCCGTGCCGGTTAGCCACGGGCGCAGGAATGCGCTGCGGGCGTAGCCCTGCACCTCAAGATCCAAGGCCTGCAGTGCCGGCAAATCCGTTAGGTTCATCGCCCGCACCTGCGGTGCCATCGCCCCGGGAAACCGGCCCACATGGCGCAGGGTTTGCCCGGCCAGTTCAAAGCCAGACTTGCGGTAATTGTTCTGCTGGTCCGGCACACCGTCCAGCCCCACTGTCCGGTTGCCCGCATGTCGCAAGGCGTGCTGCCACAGTCCATACCCGACTCCGCGGCCGCGATAGGCGGGCAGGCAGAGGTAGAGCCCGAGAAAGGCAAAATCCGCCGTGTGATTGACGACCGAAATGGCCGCCACGATCTGCCCGTCTTCTTCGGCCACGAAGAACCCGTCCGGATCGGCGGCAAAGAATGCATCGGCGTCGGTCAGGCCTGGGTTCCAGCCTTCGGCGGCGGCCCAGTCCAGCACGGTATCCAGCTCGGAGCGGGTCATGTTGCGGTTGGTCATCTTGGCCAATCTCCGGAGCTTGGGGCACGCATAAACGGCCCCGATGAATGGGGCCCTGTAGGATGGCACCACTGTCAGAAGAGGAGTTCGAATCTGTCAAGATTAGAAAGCTGCCTGGCCTCGATCAACAGCGTTTTGCCCGTCAGATCATCTGCCCGAACCTGTCTTCCCTGCAATCATCCCTCACATTGGGGGCTATGCAAAACCCATACATCTCGCAAAATGCTCTCTTTTGCGATTGGTCGGGTAGGCTTGGTCTCGACACTGGTTTACAACACGGACTATTCAGCGATTTTGACGATTTGGAGGCGTCCGGCCAGTTTCGGGTTTGTCGCCTCCGGAACCGTGCGCGGATAACTCGGACCCGCCTGACACAATCTTTTGGCAATCCGGGGAAGTTTTCTTCTTGTCCCCAGGCTTGAAGGGGGCGGAATTTGGATAGACTGTCTGTCGCGGCGCAAGGTTGGCAGCTTGCAAATGTCTGCAATTTGCCGCACGCCCATGGGCATCGGGCTGATCTGAAAAGGAAACCGGGTGTCCAATACTCGCACAGGGATACTGGCCATGGTCGGGGCCTGCACGATCTGGGGTCTGTCGCCGGTCTATTACAAACTGCTCGACCATATTCCTCCGTTGGAAGTGCTGGCCCATCGCACCCTTTGGTCATTTGTCTTCTTTGCTGGCGTTTTGTTGTTTCAGGGCCGGTTGCGCCAGATGGTTGGGGTGATGACCAACCGGAGGCAAGCGCTGGTGGTTGTGCTGGCCTCGGCCAACATCTCGGTCAACTGGTTCCTGTTCATCTATGCTACGATGATTGGTCGCAACACCGAAACCAGCATCGGATATTTCATCTTCCCGCTGGTCGCGGTGATGATCGGCTATGTCACCTTCGGCGAACGGCTGAACCTGTTTCAGAAATTTGCCGTGGCGCTGGGTGTGCTGGCGGTACTGGTCCTGACCGTGGGGTTGGGCAGCCCGCCGTGGATCTCGCTCATACTGGCGTCAACATTCGGCATCTATGGCATGATCAAGAAACAACTGCCGCTTGGGCCGGTCCTGTCGGTGACCTGTGAGGTTCTCGTGCTGGTCCCGATCGCGTTGTTGGTGATCGGCTATCAGCACGGCGCAGGACAGGGCGCTTTTGGCCCGTCCTTGCGGGACATTGCGTTGCTTTTGTTTTCTGGCCCGATCACCGCCTTGCCGCTGATCCTGTTCAGCGCAGCTGCCCGGCGTGTGGACCTGTCCACCGTCGGTGTCCTGCAATACATAAACCCGACGCTGCAATTCCTGTGTGCCGCGCTGATCTTTGGCGAAACCATGTCGCTGTGGCATGGGATCGCGTTTCCAATGATCTGGTGCGCGTTGGCGCTCTATTCTATCGCACTCTGGCGTCAGGAGGAGGCAGCGCCCAAGGCCGCCATTGCGGATTCAGGTGTATCTACCACTGTCAGGAACCCGCCAAGCGACGGATCTGCAAAGCCCTGAGCGATCACGTGATCGACCAGCGCCAGCAGAGGGTCCCAATAGCCTTCTGTGTTCAGGATCAGGATGGGTTTGTCATGCAGGCCCAGCTGCCGCCAAGTCAGGACCTCGAACAATTCGTCGAGCGACCCCGCGCCGCCCGGCAGAACCACCACGGCGTCGGCATTCATCAACATGACCTTTTTGCGTTCATGCATGGTTTCGGTCACGACAAATCGGGTCAGGTCGGTCTTGCCCACCTCCCATTCCAGCAGATGGGTCGGGATTACCCCAAACGTGTCCCCGCCAGCGGCCTGCGCGGCGCGCGCCACGACCCCCATCAGTCCCACGTCGCCGGCGCCGTAGACCAGCCGCCAGCCGGCCGCCGCGATGGCAGCGCCCAGTGCATCGGCGGCCTGCGCATAGGCAGGCATTGCCCCCGGACGCGATCCGCAATAGACACAGACGGATTTGACGGTCATGGCGTGGCCTCTGGTCGGTTAAAACGGTGGATTTTCCCCGTGATAGCCGGATTGGAAGACAGCCTCAACCGACCGTAAGCGGGTTCAGGCGTTGTGGGGATTGACGCATATGGCAACAGGTGCTGCCGGTTCGGGAATTGGCGCGATAGGCGTCGCTGGCGCAGGGGCCGCCGTGGCTGTTGTGGCCGCGGGCGGGCTGTATCTGGCTGGAGTGTTCACACCAGAGCCGGAACCACAGTCTGACCCGGAATCTGTGATTCAGGTCGACCTGAACTCTCAGCCTGCCGCCACCCTGCAACCCGACCCTCAGCCTGCGCCTGAAGAAGAGCAGGTTGCTGCGCTGCCGCAACCGGAAGAAGCCAAACCACCCGTTTCCGACCCTGAAACACAGCTAAAGCCTCAGCCGGAACCGGAATTACCTTCGCTGGAGGCTCCGACATTTGACGTGGTTCGCGTCGAACCTGATGGCTCTACTTTAGTGGCAGGCAAAGGCACGCCGGGCAGCACCGTTGCGATCCTGCTGGACAACGAAGAACAGGACGAACAGGTCGCGGATGCGGTGGGAAAGTTCGTGAGCTTTCTCTTGCTAGAACCCAGCGATGCGGTGCGCGTCCTGACCCTGGTGGCCAAGCTTGACGGTCAGTCGCTGCTGGGACCGGACCAGATCATTCTCGCCCCGACGCCCGCACCGGTTGCGGTTGCGGCTGCTGACCCCACGCCGGAGCCCGAGCCGCCGGTCCCGCAGTCCGAGCCGGAAGCCGAATCAAAATCCGTCCGGGAACCGCAGGCTGAGACCGAAACTGCCGTGGCCGAGCCGATTGTTGAGCCGCAGGAAACGCCCGCAACACCGGAGCCTGCGGCGACAGAGACAGCAGAGGCTTCCGACCCTGCGCCGCAAGATCCACCTGCGTCAGACCCGGTTGAGGACCCTGCGCCGGAGATTATTGCCGAACCCAAACCAACCGATCCGCAGCCCAGGGATGAGCCCAAGGCCGTCGCTTCGACTGAAAATCCGGAACCAGCTGCAGAACAGGTGGCCGCGCTGTCCAAAGACCCCGAGCCGGAACCGCCGGTGACCACAACTACCGCGACCTCGGACCCGGAGACCCCGGCCGAAGATAACCCGGTTGCAACCGAACAGACGCAGGACCCCGCCCCGGAGCCGGAAACCGAACCCGCCTTGGATACTCCGGCCGAGGACACCCCTGTCGCAACCGAAAAGGCTCAGGAGCCCGACCCGAAGCCGGAAACTGAACCCGCCCCTGTCGCGGAACCGGAGCCGCAACCGGATCCGGCAGCCTCGGCCGTTGCAGCCCCGGTGGCCACAGACCTGGCGCAAGATAACGCGTCGGAGCCCGAACTGGCCCCGGCCCCCGAACCGTCAGCAGAGCCGACCCCGCCCGCCGAAACTGCGCCGAAAGACGTGCAAGTCACGGTGGCCGAACCCGGAAACCCGTCGGATGAACCGACCCCGGTCGCAACCTCCGCCAGTCCTGACCAGCCCGCCGCACCGGCCCCGGCTGCGATCACCGTCCTTAAGGCCACCTCGGACGGGGTGGAGGTGTTGCAATCCGGCGCCGCGGACCGCCCGGTCGCGATGCAGGAAATCTCGCTCGATACGATCAGCTACAGCGAAGAAGGCGACGTTCAGCTTGCAGGCCGCGCGCGCGTGCAATCGGTCGTCCGCATCTATCTGGACAACGAAGCCATCGCCGAACTGGTCGCTGACGACGAAGGCCGCTGGCGCGCCGTTCTCAATGGTATCGATCCGGGAGTTTACACCCTGCGGCTGGACGAAGTGGACGCGCTGGGCAAGGTCGTGAGCCGGATCGAAACCCCGTTCAAACGCGAAGCGCCCGAGGCCTTGCGTGCCGCTCAGCCCGATCGCGCGCCCGACCGCCCATTCGTGGGCGCGGTTACGGTGCAGAAGGGGGATACGCTGTGGGCCATCTCACGCGAAAGCTATGGTGAAGGCGTGCTCTATGCCCGCGTGTTCGAGGCCAACCGTGACCGCATTCGCAACCCCGACCTGATCTATCCCGGCCAGGTTTTCACCATCCCGGAATGATCTGGCCCCACCGCCGCTGGCGAAAGCCGGTGGCAGGGCCTATTTGGGATAAAGAACACCAGCACCAAGGCAAGGCCGGGGCAGCATGAACAAGTCTTCGATCCGATACGCGGAACGCCGGTCCGGCATGCGCACGCTGCGCAAGGTCGCGCCCTATATCTGGCCGCGCAAAGGCCACGTATGGGTCAAGCGACGCGTCGTGATCGCGCTGCTTCTGCTGCTTTGTTCCAAGCTCATCGCCGTCTATATACCGGTGCTCTACCGCGACGCCGTGGATGTTTTGGCCAAGGAAGGCGTGCCGACGCTGGCGCTGGGCGCGGTTGGGCTGACCGTGGCCTATGGCGTGGCGCGGCTGCTCAATGTCGGCTTCCAGCAATTGCGCGACGTGGTCTTTGCTCCGGTGGCACAGCGGGCGCTGCGCCGTCTGGCGCTGGAAACCTTTCGCCATATTCACCGCCTGTCCATGCGCTATCACATCACGCGCAAGACCGGCGGGCTGAGCCGCGTTATCGAACGCGGCGTGAAAGGCGTGGAATTCCTGCTGCGTTTCCTGATTTTCTCCATTGGGCCGCTGTTTCTGGAACTGGCGCTGGTTGCGATTATTCTGACCGTTTATTTCGACGCCTGGTACCTGCTGATCGTCGGCGGGACCATCGCGCTCTATATCTGGTTCACCTTTGCGGTCACCGAATGGCGGGTCCAGCTGCGCCGGGAGATGAACGATCAGGACACCGACGCTAACCAGAAGGCCATCGACAGTCTGCTGAACTTTGAAACGGTCAAATATTTCGGGGCCGAGGAGCGCGAAGCTGCGCGGTATGATAGCGCGATGCGCCAATATGAAGTCGCCGCGCTGAAAACCTCCTATTCGCTGGCCTTCCTGAATTTTGGGCAATCCTTGCTTATAACCTCCGGCCTGGTCGGAATCATGGTGCTGGCCGCGCTGGGGGTGCAGGCGGGCAAACTGACAGTGGGCGATTTTGTGATGGTCAATGCCTACATGATCCAGATCACCGTGCCGTTGAACTTCCTCGGAACGGTCTATCGGGAAATCCGGCAGGCGCTGGTGGATATGGGCGAAATGTTCGATCTGCTGGAGCAGCCCGAAGAGGTCTCGGACCGTACCGGCGCCACTGAGCTGAAAATTGATGGCGGGCAGATCGAACTGGACGATGTGCATTTTGGTTACGAGGCCGATCGCGATATCCTGCGCGGCGTGTCGCTGACCGTACCCGCCGGACAGACCGTGGCCATCGTGGGAGCGACCGGGTCGGGCAAATCCACCATTGGGCGTTTGTTGTTCCGGTTCTATGACGTTACCGCCGGGGCCATGCGCATCGACGGGCAGGACTTGCGCGATGTGACCCAGTCCAGCCTGCATGCGGCTATTGGCGTGGTGCCGCAGGATACCGTGCTGTTCAACGACACGATCCGCTACAACATCGCCTATGGCCGCGACGGGGCCACGCAGGATCAGATCGAAGCCGCAGCGCGCGCCGCCCAAATCCACGATTTTATCGCGGCCCTGCCGCAGGGCTATGATACGCCCGTGGGTGAACGTGGCCTGAAATTATCGGGCGGGGAAAAGCAGCGCGTGGGTATCGCCCGCACCTTGCTGAAAGACCCGCCGATCCTGCTGCTGGATGAAGCGACCTCTGCGCTGGATACGGATACCGAGCACGAGATCAAGGATGCGCTGGCCCGCGCGGGGCAGGGACGCACTGTCATCACCATCGCGCACCGGCTCAGCACGATTGCCGAGGCCGACCAGATCGTAGTGCTTGAAAAAGGCGAGATTGCCGAACAGGGCGGCCATGACGAATTGCTGGCAGCGGATGGGCGGTATGCACATTTGTGGCAGTTGCAACAGGCGGACCAGACCGCTGCCTAGGGGGTGGAAAAGTTTTTGGAAAAACCTTTCCCGCGTGTTTTGGAACGATTGCGCAAAATCAAGCCCCTGAATGTCCAGACTTGGGCGCAGCACGCCGATGATCCGGGCGCATGAAGGATTGATGCGCCCGCAAGATGCCGCTGTCGGTGCGTGTGATGCTGGCCGGTTAGACCCGGGTCAGCGCATCGCCCTTCCGGAATCGTATCAGGGATGTCCCTGACCGTGGGTACGTCGGGAGAGCCACAGCCGGAGTTCCAGACCACGCGCATACCTCTCCCTTATCTGTTTGGCCCCTGCCGCTATTCGGCCGCTCTCAACGGGGTCCGTGTCTTCATCTGCTGGTAGTCCCGGTCTGATGCGTATTGGACCTCCGCTGGTTCCGAAAGATCGTCCCAGATGATTTCCGGCGCCTTGAGCTGGCGAGCGGCCTTGCGCACGGCCCAGTCGCGGGCGATGCGGCTGCGGCGGCCACCGGTGATGCGCGCGATCAACCGGAACAGCCCCACCGCATAGGTCCAGAACCAGACTCGCACAGCCAGGAAAGACGGCGTCACGATCAGCGTCAGCACCGTGGCCACGCCCAGCCCGAACACCACCGCCGTAGCCAGCTGCTTCCACCACAGCGCCGTGGGGCTGTCGATGGAATAGCCGCCGCTGATGAAATCCAGCGAAAGGCCGAACATCATCGGGGCCAAACCGGCCATGGTTGTGATCGTGGTCAACAAAACGGGCCGAATGCGCGATTCCGCCGTGCGGGTGATCGCTTCGATCCGCGGCATGTAGCGCGAATATTCCTGATAGGTGTCGATCAGAACAATGTTGTTGTTCACCACGATCCCGGCCAGAGCAACAATTCCAGTTCCGGTCATGATGATCGAAAACGCCTGATCCATCACAAGCATCCCGATCAGCACGCCCGTGGTGGACAGCACCACCGCCAGCAGCACGAGAAACGAGTTGTAGAAGCTGTTGAACTGCGCCAGCAGGATGATGAACATGAGCCCCAGCGCACCCAGGAAAGCGTTTTGCAGGAAGGCCTGGCTTTCCGCCTCTTCTTCCTGGTCGCCAGTCCATTCCCATTCCAACGCCGGGTTGAATGGGTTGGTGTCCAGCCAAGTTGTCAGATGCTGGATGCGATCGCCCGGCGTCATAGACACCAGCTGCGCATCGCCCGCGCCGACGGTGTTCCGCAGTTCATTCACCGAGCCTTCAAAGATCTCGACCACTTCGTAACGTTCGCCATTGGGGCCCGTGACAACCTCTGCCTTGACCGGCACGCCGTCGTCTAGCTTCTGCAGGATCGCCAGGTCGCCGTCCCCGCTGGCGGAAACCACCCGCCACAGCCCTGGCAGCACATCCGCCTTCACATCGAAATACCGCAGCTGGTCGACCCGGTTGATGGAGGCCAGTTTCTTCACCGGCTCCCGGGTCACAAAATTGGCCAGCGGCACCAGCCCTTCGGCAGTGCGCACCTTCAACGCGTCCAGCGTGCTCAGCACACGGTTTTGGTCGGGCAGGCGCACGCGGATCTCGATTTCCTCGTCCGAGGTGTCCACGCGCATTGTGTCTAGCAGGATGCCGCGCGTCACCAGCTGCACCATGCCGCCCACGGTGGCCACGTCCGCGCCATAGCGTCCGGCGGCCTCCACATCGACATTGATCTGCCAGTCAATCCCCGGCAGCGGCAAGCTGTCTTCGATCAGAGTCAGGCCCGGCGTCTGTTCGAACTGCACCCGGGCGACTGTGGTGGCGTCAATCAGGTCATCCCAGTTGTCGCCCTTGATCCGCAGATGTACGGGCTTGGCCGAGGCAGGGCCTTGTGTCAGCGGACGCAATTCCACCTCAAAACCGGGCAGCTTGGCCAGTTCGGCATTCAGCTGGTCAATTACCAGGTCCCCGTCAAATTCGGGGGAGGAGATTTCGCGTTCGAACCGCCCGCCCAGGAAGGGTTCCTTGGCCGTGGGACGGTCTTCCCAAGGGATGATTTCAAACTGCACCTGGCCAACCGTGTCCGGCGGGGTGCCCGCGCCGCTGGCATCCGTGTTCAGCCCGCCATTGCCGGCAAAAGAAAACACATTGATCACAGCCGGGTGCATGCCTATCACCTCTTCGGTGATGCGGACCATTTCGTCCTGTTCGGTCAGGGACAGGTTGCCGCGCGCCCTGACATAGGCCGTGGCTTGTTCCGGTTCGGATGCAACGAAAAATTCAACGCCATTGTTATTCTGGCCAAAATATCCAAACACGCTGACCACGGCAAAACCCACCGCCGCGATGGTGACGATCGGCATGATCGGATTTCCCGCGATCAGGTGGATGATCCAGCCAAAGGGCGAGCGCCTGTAACCGGAGGTGATGCGCTTGCGTTGAAACTCAATCCGGGCCGCGCCCAATGTGACTGACGCCGCAAAGGCGAACAGCAGGAACATGACTGTGCCCACTAGTGACCCGACCACCGCCCCGGTTTCGGGCGGCAGCAGGTAATGTGGGTTCAGCACCTGCATCGCCGCCAGGAACATGCCGTAGAGGACAACAGGCACCAGCGCCGCGCGGATGATCCAGGGCAGGCGCGCGCGCAGCGCATCGGACATGTTCCCAAATACCCGGCTGATGCGGCCGGTCACACCGCCCATGACAGGCAGGTAAACCAGCGCCACAACCAGCGACGCGGACAAAACAAAGATCAAGGTGACCGGCAGCATGCCCATGAATTCGCCGGGTACACCGGGCCAGAACAGCATGGGCAGAAAGGCGCAGAGAGTCGTCGCTGTGGATGACACCACCGGCCAGAACATGCGCTTGGCCGCTTCCACATAGGCGTGCATCGGGCCGGAGCCTTCCTTGATGCGTTTGTCGGCATATTCCACGATCACGATCGCACCATCTACCAACATCCCCACCGCTAGGATCAGGCCGAACATCACGATGTTGGAAATCGACACGCCCATCACCGCCAGCAACGCAAAACACAACAGGAAAGACGTCGGGATCGCAAAGCCCACCAGCAATGCGGCGCGGCTGCCCAAAGCGGATAGGACCACGATCATCACCAGCGCAATTGCCGTCAGGACCGATCCTTCCAACTGGCTGACCATGGAATTTACCACGCGGCTTTGGTCGTTAGACGTGCCAACCTTCAGCGCGGCCTGCAATTCCTTCGGCCACTTCTTCTGGCTTTCCTCCAGCGTCGCTTTGACCAGATCGACCGTGTCGATCAGGTTATAGCCTTTGCGCTTGACCACCTGCAGGGCCACGGTTTTCTCGCCATTGAACCGGGCGGTTCCGCCGCGGTCTTCGAAGGTGAAGTTGATCTCGGCGAGATCTCCCAGCGTCACGACCCGGTCGCCATTGGTCTTGATCGGCAACTGGTAAATATCGCGCGCGTCGTCAAACGATGACGGGATCTTTACAGAAAATGTGCCGCTTTCGGTTTCCACCTCGCCCGCGGCGATGAGCTGGTTGTTGTTCACCACTACATTGATCAGTTCACCAGCAGTAACGTTATAGGCTTCCAGACGTAGCGGGTCGATGATGACCTCGACCATCTCATCACGGCTGCCCGCGATCCCGGCCTCGAGAATTGGGTCGAGCGACTCCAGATCATCCTGCAGTTCCTTGGCGACACGCGCCATGGTCCGTTCCGGCACCGCACCAGTTAGGTTCACAATGATGATCGGGAATTCAGAGAAGTTGAATTCATTCAGCGAATATTTTTCGGCGCCTTCAGGGAACGCGGCCTCAGCCGTGTTCATCGCATCGCGCACCTCTGCCAGCGTGGCAGCCTTATCCCAGCCAAACTCAAACTCGAGGATGATGTTGGCATAGTTTTCCGCCGCGGTGGCGGTCATCTTGTCCAGGCCGTCCAGGTCGGTCAGCTCCGTTTCCATCGGCTTGACCAGCAGGCTTTCGCTGTCTTCTGCGGAAATACCCGGAAAATGCACCGACACGATCAAAACCGGGACTTGAATGTCCGGTTCGCCTTCTTTTGGCAGGGAAACATAGGAAAACCCGCCAATTAGGATCGACAGGATGATGAAGGCAACCACCATCCGTGCCCGGGACGCGGCCCAGTCGACGATGCCGGTCATTGCGCGGCCTCCTGGTATGTCGGGGTGACCCGGACACCTTCTGTGACAAACTCCTGTCCGACGACGATGATGTCAGCCACATCTTCCGGCCCCGATATCCAGATTCCGTCGGTCTGGTCGCGCAGGACCTTGACTGGCTGGAACCGCACTGTGTCGCTCAGGTCCACGATCCGGACACCCAGCAAGCCTTCATTGTTCAGTGTAAGGGATGATTGCGGCACAAAATGCGCCTTGGCACCCTGCGCGCGAACGAGGATCTCGGCAGTCTGGCCGTCGCGAATGCTCCGATCGCTGTTTTCCACCAGAATTTCCACCTCAAAGGTGCGGGTCAGCGGATCTGCGCTGCGGCTCACGAACACGACCTGCCCCTGAACCTGACGGCCTGAGGCCAGCTTGGCCCCGGCCATCGCGCCCAGTTCGACGCGGTTGACTTCGGTTTCCGGCACATATCCCACCAGTTTGATCGGGTTCAATTGGATCACCGTCGCGCACAGTGCGCCGGGCTGCAGCAGGCTGCCCAGTTCTGCCGCGTCGGATTCCAGCAGCCCGTCAAAGGGCGCGGTGATGGTAAGCCGGTCAATTTCACGCTTGGCCAGCGCAACGGCAGCAGCGGCCGCTTCGATCCCCGATTGCGTGGCATCCAGCCCCGATGTCGCTGAGGCAACAGACGCTTCTGCCGCGCGAACCGAGGCTTCGGTGGACTTCAACCGCGTTTCCGTAGCATGGCCGCCTTCGATCAGCTTGTTGGCCGCGTTGTAATTCACCTTGGCCTCGGCCAACTTGGCTTCGGCTTCCGCCAACTTGGCTTGCGCTTCGGGCACGCGGCTCTGCGCTTCGTTCAGACGGGCGCGCGCTTCGGCCAGTGACGCCTGCCGAGTGCCTGGATCCAGTTTGCAAAGCACATCGCCTTTGGTCACGCTCGCGCCTTTGCGCATTGGTTCCGAGATAACGATGGCAGATGTTTCGGCCTGCACGTTGACCTGCCGGTTTGCCCTGGTCTGGCCACGCAGGACTACGGCGCTGTCCACAGTTTGCGCGGTGGACTGTAGCACGACAACGCCAATCGCAGCTGGCTGCACTGCGTCAGCCACGACCACATCGCCGGTGTCCTCCGACGGCGCGGTTTCGCTTTCTTCTGCTTGTGCAGTGTCTGGCGTGCTCCGGGCGAAAGCCAGCAAACGGTCCCTCTCCAGCACCAAACCGTACATGGCCACAGCCACGATTATCGCGGTGATGAATGGTATCAATCGCATAATGTATCGTCCTAACCAGCAGATTGCCGCCCTGACCAGTCAACTCGCCTCAGGCACCTTGGTCGTGATATAGAGCGCCCGGACGCTAAACTAACCAGTTCAGAATAATTTTTTTTGCGGACTTGTGCAAGTTGGCCACTCTGTAAGGCCTGCGACCACTTGGCTTGCCGGGGTCATCCCTGTAAGAGAAGGCAGGTTCGCGCCTGAAAATCAGGCAAAAGGGCTGAAAATCAGACCTTTGAGCCAATAACGGGCAGGCCAATCGGGGGCAGGGATGAGCGATACCGACAGTTTTATCGACGAGGTCACCGAAGAGGTGCGGCGCGACCAGCTTTACGGCTACCTGCGGCGTTACGGTTGGATCGCTGCAGTTGTGATCATCGCAATCGTGGGTGGGGCCGCGTGGAATGAATACCGCAAATCCACCGCTCAGGCCGAAGCACAGGCCACCGGTGACGCTTTGATCACCGCGCTGCAGGCCAATGATGCGGCTGGTCGGGCCGAGGATCTAGCCGGTGTTGTGCCTACCACGCCAGGCAACGCAGCCGTGCAACAGATGCTGTTGTCAGCCGCGCAGTCTAACTCTGACCAGACCGACCCCGCCATCGCGGCACTAAACGGAATTGCGTCAAACGGTGAGCTGCCGGAAATTTATCGCCAGATCGCCGCGTTCAAGGCGTTGCTGCTGCAGGCGAACACACTGTCCGCCGACGATCGCCGCCTGCAATTTGAAGCTCTTGCCGCGCCGGGCAAGCCACTGCGCCTGCTGGCCGAAGAACAAATGGCCCTGATCGAAATCGACGCGGGTGAAACACAGGCCGCAATTGACAGGTTGCAGGCCATTCTACAGGACGCTGAAGTCACTGCAGCCTTGCAAGACAGGGCCAGTCGGTTGATTGTGGCATTGGGTGGGACGCCGGAAACCTTGCCACAATCGCAGGGATAGCGTCACCGAGCACAAAAAAGGCAACGGGATCAAACCATGTTCCGACGCGTATTTCCGAAACCGCTGGTCTGTCTGGCCCTGATCGGTACGATCGGGCTTGTCGGCTGCGAAAAAGAAATCATCCTTCCCGGAGAACGCGAGGACATCCGCGCGACCGATGTCGAATTGACAAATGAAAGCCGCAGCATCCGGCTGGGCGCCCAGACGGCAAACCAGAACTGGACGCAAGGGGCTGGAACCCCGGCGTACCGCACAACGCACCCCGCGCTGCGGTCCGCTCCGGCTCTGGCATGGTCGGCATCCATCGGCGAAGGCAATTCCCGCCGCCAGCGCATCACTGCCGAACCGATCGTATCGGGCGGTTTGATCTATACGCTGGACGCGCAGGCCACCGTCACCGCCACCGCAACCAACGGCGGTCGGGTCTGGAGTACTGACTTGACCCCGGCGCGCGACAGCGAAAAAGACGCGACTGGCGGCGGCATGGCAGTTTACAATGGTCGCCTGTATGTGTCCTCGGGCTTTGGGCTGCTGACCACGCTGGATGCCAAAACCGGAGCGATCCTTTGGCAACAGAAGCTGGATGCCACAGGCAGCGGTCAGCCAACGGTGGTTGACGGGCTGATCTATCTCGTGGCGGGTGATAATACTGGCTGGGCCATCAAAACCGACGATGGCCGCATTGCCTGGCAAATCTCGGGCACCCCCAGCCTGTCCAACGTGCTGGGCGCCCCGGCTCCCGCAGTTTCCGGCAAATACGCCGTCTTTGCCTTTGGCTCTGGTGATCTGACGGCGGTGTTCCGCCGTGGTGGCCTGCGCCGCTGGAGCGGATCGGTCGCGGGCCAGCGTGTAGGGCGGAGCGTGTCGCAAGTTTCCGACATCACTGGCGCGCCGATGATTGTGGGTGGCACAGTCTATGCGGGCAACCATTCTGGGCGCCTGTCTTCCTTCGACCTGGAGTCCGGTGATCTGAACTGGGTCGCGCTGGAAGGTGCCCTCAACAATATCTGGCCCGGCGGCGACAGCCTGTTTGTCATCACTGACCGGCTGCAACTGGCGCGAATTTCCACTGCCGACGGTCAGGTCATCTGGGCAAAGGACCTTCCTGGCTTTATCAAGGACAAACCGCGCCGTCGTGGCCCTGTTTATGCGCATTACGGTCCGGTCGTTGCCGGCGGGCGCGTGGCCGTGGCCTCCGGTGATGGTGTGCTGCGGTTCTTTAAACCCGAAGATGGCAGCCTTGTACATCAGGTTCAGATCCCCGACGGGGCGGCCAGTGCGCCGGTTGTAGCAGGCCAAACGCTCTACGTGCTGAGCCAGAAGGGTCAATTGCACGCTTTCCGTTGACGCGCTGATGGGTTAAAGGGCGCGCCTGAACCCTCGGAAGTGCCCATGTCATTCACTCTCGCCATCGTTGGCCGCCCTAATGTGGGCAAGTCCACCCTGTTTAACCGGCTCGTGGGAAAACGGCTGGCGCTGGTTGATGACCAGCCAGGCGTGACCCGCGACCTGCGTGAAGGCGAAGCGCGGCTGGGCCCCCTGCGGTTCACCGTGATCGACACGGCCGGTCTGGAACAGGCCACCGACGACAGCCTGCAGGGCCGCATGCGCCGCTTGACCGAGCGCGCAGTCGATATGGCGGACATCTGCCTGTTCATGGTTGACGCCCGCACAGGTGTCACCCCAACGGACGAAGTCTTTGCTGATATACTGCGTCGCCGTTCGGCCCACGTGATCCTTGCGGCCAACAAGGCCGAAGGCAACGCGGGCGAAGCCGGCGTGCTGGACGCCTACGCGCTGGGATTGGGCGAACCCGTGCGGCTCAGCGCCGAACATGGCGAAGGGCTGGATGATCTCTACACCCTTTTGGCCCCATTGGCCGAGGAACTGGAGGCCAAAACCGCCGCCCATCTGCCCGAAACGGATGTGGATGTGTCAGATGACGCCGAAGAAACCGCAGAGCGCACCAAACCCCTGCAAGTCGCAGTGATTGGGCGGCCCAACGCGGGCAAATCCACGCTCATCAACAAGATCCTCGGCGAAGACCGCCTGCTCACCGGCCCCGAGGCCGGAATCACCCGTGATGCCATCTCGCTCACCACCAACTGGTCAGGCACCGAGATGCGCATCTGGGATACGGCGGGCATGCGCAAAAAGGCCAAGGTTCAGGAAAAGCTGGAAAAACTGTCCGTCAGTGACGGGTTGCGTGCGGTAAAATTTGCCGAGGTCGTGGTGGTCCTGCTGGACGCTGCGATCCCGTTCGAACAGCAGGACCTGCGCATCGCCGACCTGGCCGAACGCGAAGGCCGTGCCGTGGTGGTCGCCGTTAACAAATGGGACGTCGAAGACGACCGTCAGAATAAATTGCGTGATCTCAAAGAGGCGTTTGAACGCCTACTGCCACAATTGCGCGGCGCGCCGCTTGTCACGATCTCGGCCAAGACGGGCAGGGGCATTGACCGCCTGCACGGCGCGATCCTGCGCGCATATGATGTCTGGAACCGTCGGGTCACCACCGCCCAGCTGAACCGCTGGCTCACCGAAATGCTGGAGGCGCATCCTCCCCCCGCCCCGCAAGGCAAACGCATCAAGTTGCGCTACATGACCCAGGCCAAGACCCGCCCGCCCGGTTTCGTGGTAATGTGTTCGCATCCCGACAAGATGCCCGAAAGCTACAACCGCTACCTGGTCAATGGGTTGCGCAATGATTTCGACATGCCCGGCACCCCGATCCGGCTAACACTGCGCAGCCAGTCGGACAAGAACCCGTATAGGGGACGCAAGAAACCCGGCCCCTCCAAGCTGCGTAAACATCTGGATGGCAAACGCCGCAAGTGACAACGGCGCCGGAATTTTTAAAAATTCCGGCTGGAAACTCGCATAGTTTCCGCGGCGTTTTCTTTGCAAGGAAACGGCCCCGCAATGTCAGGCTGTGCTGCAACAGGCCCATTGGTGATCCAGCGTCAACCGCTCCGATCCCTTCTACCCTGCGGCACGTCCTTGTCGTGTAAGCCGATTAGCACTAAGTTGGGATCGGAATAGACGGTTCGCAGACGGGGGTTCCGGTGGACATCAGGGCGCATACACGGGCCTATGCCAAGCAGGACAACACGCTGGCATCGCTCAGTTTCTTCGGTACATTTGCGGTGTATTTCGCATCGCTCTACCTCGCCATCACCTATGTCTCACTCTGGTGGGTGCTGTTGCCGATGTGCGTGGTGCACGCCTTTGCCGCGGTCCGGCTTTATGTGCTGCAGCACGATTGCGGACACCATTCGCTTTTTGAAAAACGCGCGCAGAACGAGCTTGCGGGTGAGATCCTGTCGCCCTTTACCTTCGCCCCGTTCGAGGTGATGAAGCAGAACCACAACCTGCACCACGGCCATCTGGGCAACCTGGATCATCGGGAAACCACTGAGATCTACACCATGACACTGCGGGAATGGACCGAAGCCGGGTTCTGGCGGCGCCTGCAATACCGGCTCTATCGCAATCCTTTTATCTTGATTCCCGTGGGCGCGCTGTTCACCTATTTCGTTCGCTATCGCTGGCCCAAGAATACCGTGCGCTTTGGCTGGAAACCGGTGATCCTGCACAACCTGTCCATCGCCGTGTTCCTTGGGCTGCTGTACTCGCTGGCGGGTTGGACGGGCATCCTCGTCTGGTTGGCAGCCTCCCTGCTGGGTGGCATGCTGGGCGTTTTCCTGGTCTACTTGCAGCACAATTTCGAAGACACCTATTGGGATCGTCGTCCGGATTTGGACCCGCAGCTTGCTGCCTTGAAAGGCTCGTCCTGTCTGGATTTCGGGCGCTGGTTCGATGTTGCTGTGGCTTGCATTACTTTGCACGACATCCATCATTTCAATGCACGGATCCCGAGTTACCGGTTGCGAGCCTGCCACTATTCCATTCCCGAAGAATACGCCCCGCGCCGTATCAAGTTCCCCGAAGCTGTGGCCGCGCTGCGGCTGAAGCTGTGGGATGAGGACCAGATGCGACTGGTCCCGTTTCCGAACACGGCGCGTGACCGCAGCAACGCGGCGCTCAGCACTGGCTGAGACCTCCGAGAGTTTGGTACCTCAGCCTGGTGCTGGCCTCGGGTACGAAATGCCGGCTTTTTGTATATAACAAATAATATGCAATTGCTGTAAGCTGACCTGAAATCAGGCCTGAAGACCGGGCCTGTTTCGTGTCAGCCAAAAGAAAGAGAGGCCGCCTTGACCCCGCTCAGAGATGTTCACGGCGTCGGACCCGCGATTGCGCTTGCGCTCAACGCGCATGGCGTCACCTGCGCCGAAGACCTCGCTGCTGCAAAGACTGGAGATTTGCTGTCCGTGACCGGGATAGGCGAGGCCACCGCCCCGCGCCTGATTGCAGCGGCGCAAGCGGCGTTTGGTTCTGTGGCGACACAGTCAGCTTCACCGGCAGAGGTCCCTGTGCCAGATGCGCTAGAGCCTGCTGCGGCAAAAAAGAAGGCCTCCGCCAAGAAGGGCAAGGCTGCCAAAAAGGCAGAAGACAAGAAGGACTCCAAGGCCGACAAAACTTCGAAATCCAAGTTCAAAGCAAATTCTGACAAGAAAAAGGGTGGCAAAGGCAAGGGCGATAAAGCCGGCAAGGAAAAGGCTAAGAAAGACAAATCTAAAGCCGACAAGGGCAAGTCGAAGTCCGCCAAGGCTGACAAGGGGAAGACCAAGGCAACGGCCAAATCCAAATCGTCCGGGAAGAAGCCCAAGGCCAAAAAATCCGGTTCCAAGAAAAAGTCGAAATAGGCCACTGGACCAGTGCACAGGTCCGAGCACGGGTTGGGGCACTCCCAACCAACGCGTCCCGAACTGTACCGCTGCGCTTTGATCAGGAAATAGGACAGCTGCAGGCTCCGCCGCAGGGGCCTACGCCGGGAATTCTCCGCAAGCTCAGCCGCAACAATCCTTCCCCATATCGCTGTCCTGGGCGTGGTGACAGGACCCCCGGCACCAGCGCCCATTTGCCATCAGAGATTAGGCCAGCGCGCCCTCAGCCGTCAGCCTCAGCTTACCGCCCAGATAAGGGCCCAGAACCTCCGGCAGCGTGACCGATCCATCGGCCTGCTGTCCGTTCTCCAGCAGCGCGATCAGCGCGCGACCGACGGCCAGGCCAGACCCGTTCAGCGTATGCACAAACTCCGGCTTGCCCCCGCCTGCAGGCCGGAACCGGGCGTTCATGCGCCGTGCCTGGAAATCGCCCGTGGTCGAAACGCTGGAGATTTCCCGGTACGTATCCTGCCCCGGCAGCCACGCTTCGATGTCATAGGTCCGCCGCGCACCGAACCCCATGTCGCCCGTGCACAGCACCACCGTGCGATAGGGGATGCCCAACCGCTCTAGCAGGTCCTCACCACAGCGCAACATGCGTTTCTGTTCGTCGTCGCTGGCCTCCGGATGCACGACTGACACCATCTCCACCTTCTCGAACTGGTGCTGGCGCAGCATGCCCGACGTGTCCTTGCCCGCACTGCCCGCTTCGGACCGGAAGCACAGGGTGTGCGCTGTCATCCGGATCGGCAAAGCCGCCTCTTCCATAATATCCCCCGCCACCGAATAGGTCAGCGTCACTTCCGAGGTCGGGATCAGCCACCAGCCATTCGTGGTCTGGTAGCTGTCCTCGCCAAATTTTGGCAATTTATCGGTGCCATACATTGCCTCGTCCCGCACCAGCACGGGCGTTGCCATCTCTGTCAGACCGTTTTCATCAACATGCGTGTCGATCATGAACTGCGCCAGCGCCCGATGGATACGTGCCACGGCACCCTTTAGCACCACGAACCGCGAGCCAGACAGCTTGGCTGCCATTTCGAAATCCATGCAGGCCGCCACACCGGGCAGCTCGAAATGCTCCTTGGCGGCGAAATCCAGCGTGGGTGGCTCCCCCCAGCGGTTCACCTCGACATTGTGATCCTCATCTGCCCCGTCCGGCACATCGGCCGCGGGCAGGTTAGCAATCCGCGCCAGCATGTCCGTCAGCTTTTCATCCAGCGCCTTGGCTTCTGCCTGCATCTCGCTCACGGCGGCCTTCTGCTCGGCTACCTCTGCGCGCAGACGCTCAAACTCTGCCTCGTCGCCCCTGGCCTTGGCTGCACCGATCGCCTTGGCGGCCTTGTTCTGTTCAGCCTGCGCGGTTTCCGCCGCCAGGATTTTGGCGCGCCGGGCTTCATCCACCTCCAGTAGGGCAGAGGACATCGCGGCATCCCCACGGCGGGCGAGGGCGGCGTCAAAGGCGGCCGGGTTCTCTCGAATGGCGCGGATGTCGTGCATGTCGGCACTCCTTTACTGAATCGGTGAGCGCCTTATGGCAAACCCTGCGGCAAAGGGGGAGGGGCCTTCTTACTCCTCTTGCAACAGATCTCAACTGCGCACTGGCGCAATCAGTGTGCTGCCATCGCCCGTGCCGGCCAAGATCACGCAAAGCACCTGCCAGTCCCGGACCACCTGCGCCAAGATCCGCCCACCGGAGGCGCCTTTTCCACCTTCCTGGTGATTGTGCCGGAGACAAACGGGATCGGCAGCTTGATCACGAGGATGACCAGCGCGCTTGCTCCCTGATCGGTGTCCAGCGGGATTTCGAATTTCTTTGGCAAGGTCATAGCGCGGCTCCTCCGATTGATCGCACCATGTTCGTTTCGCGCCGGACTGCCAAGCCACTGGTCAGATCTTGGATGTTTTGTACATCACCGTCCCGAAGCCTCCCGCGTTTTGTACAGTTTGGCCTGTCTGACCCACCTTGCAACTCCGGCGCCGAATCCATAGGTTCCGCGCAGATTTCTGACCGGCCGCAGATGGCCATCATGACAAGGAAGACCCCATGGACGCTGGTGCGATCGGCCAATTTCTCCCGCTCATTCTGATCTTTGCGATCATGTATTTCCTGCTGATCCGCCCGCAGCAGAAAAAGGTAAAGGAACATCAGGCCATGGTTGGCGCCCTGCGGCGCGGCGACAAGGTTGTCACCCAGGGCGGGATGATTGCCAAGGTGACCAAGGTCAAGGACGATAATGAAATCGAGGTTGAGATCGCCGAGGGCGTGAAGGTCAATGTGGTCAAAAGTACAATTGCCACAGTAGTTTCCAAGACCGAACCGGCTGAGAAATAAGCCGCATTCCATAACAATCCGGGGCCCGGGCCATGTTGCAGATTGATGCCTGGAAGCGTGTGCTGATCGTTCTGACCTGTGTGGTCGGACTGGTGCTCGCGCTTCCCAACGCGTTTTACACACGTGTTGAAAACCACAATGACGCGGCCGCCGCGATCGAGCTGTTCGGCGAAACACCGGAGCGGGCCGAGGCGCTGTCGGGCTGGCCGGACTTTTTGCCGTCGGGGCTGGTGAATCTGGGGCTGGACCTTCGCGGTGGTGCGCATCTGCTGGCGGAAGTTCAGGTCGAAGACGTCTATGCCGCCCGTATGGAAGCGCTCTGGCCAGACGTCCGCGATGCGTTGCGCCCCGAGCGTGCCACCGTTGGCACCATCCGTCTGCAGCCGTCTGCGGATGACGAACTGCGCGTCCGCATCAGTCAGCCCGAGGGCATGCCTCGGGCGCTGGAAGTTGTGCGCGGGCTGGCGCGGCCGATCCAGACGCTGACCGGCGTGGGCTCAAACGATATCGAGGTGGCCGGGCAGGGGGACGAATTGATCGTGACCCTGACTGAAGCTGAACGCATTGCGACCGACGACCGCACCGTACGCCAGGCGCTGGAAATCATTCGCCGCCGGATCGATGAGGTCGGGACACGCGAACCGACGATCCAGCGGCAGGGTGAAGACCGTATCCTGATCCAGGTACCGGGCATCGGCAGCGCGTCGGAGCTGAAGGAAATCATTGGAACTACCGCACAGTTGACCTTCAACCCGGTGGTCAGCCGCACCGGTGATGCCGATACGGTGGCCGGCGTAGGCAACAAGCTGCTGCCGTCGTTGGACGAAGAGGGCACGTACTACGTTCTGGAAGCCGCCCCGGTGGTGACCGGCGAGGAACTGGTGGATGCGCAGCCGTCCTTTGACCAGAACGGTCGCCCGGCAGTGAATTTCCGGTTCAATCCGGCTGGCGCCCGTAAGTTTGGCGACTACACGGCTGAAAATATCGGCAACCCCTTTGCCATTGTTCTGGATGAAGAGGTGATCAGCGCACCGGTGATCCAGGCACATATTTCGGGGGGCTCTGGCATCATCACTGGGCGTTTCACGGTTGAAGAAAGCACAAACCTTGCCGTGCTGCTGCGCGCCGGGGCGCTGCCTGCTGGGCTGACCTTCCTCGAAGAACGGACCATCGGGCCGGAACTGGGGCAGGATAGTATCGAAGCCGGACGCGTGGCCACGGTCGTGGCTTTTGCGGCGGTGCTGATTTTCATGATGCTCAGCTATGGGCTGTTTGGTATTTTCGCCAATGTGGCCCTGATCCTCAACATCGCGTTGATCTTTGGCCTGCTCAGCCTGATAGGTGCCACGCTGACCCTGCCGGGCATCGCGGGCATCGTTCTGACCGTGGGGATGGCAGTGGATGCCAACGTGCTGGTGTTCGAACGTATCCGGGAAGAATTGAAAACCGCCAAGGGTCCGGCCCGGGCAATTGAACTGGGCTATGAAAAAGCATTGAGCGCCATTTTGGACGCCAACGTGACCACCTTCATCACGGCGATGATCCTGTTTGCCATGGGCTCCGGCCCGGTGCGCGGTTTCGCCATTACGCTGGGGCTGGGCATTCTGACTTCGGTCTTCACCGCGATCTTCGTGACGCGTTTGATGATCGTCGTCTGGTTCGCGCGGCGGCGTCCGAAAACGATTGAGGTGTGAGATGCGACTGAAACTTGTCCCGCAGGAAACCTCTTTTGATTTCTTCAAGCGCTGGAAACTATGGCTGGGGTTTTCCGGGCTTTTGATGGTCCTGTCCTTTGCCAGCTTCATGATCCAAGGCCTGAACTTTGGCATCGACTTCCGGGGAGGTACTACGATCCGGACGGAAAGCGCGCAGCCGGTGGATATTGGCCTCTACCGGGACGCAATTGCGCCGCTGGGGCTGGGCGATGTGACTATCACCGAGGTTTTTGACCCGACCTTTGAAGACGACCAGAACGTGGCGATGATCCGCATCCAGGCACAGGAAGGCGAAGAATCCGCGACTGGTGAAATGGTGATGGCGGTCGAAGGCGCGCTGAGCGGCGCGGTGCCGGACATCCAATTCACCTCTGTCGAATCTGTTGGCCCCAAAGTGTCCGGCGAACTGATCCAGACGGCGGTGATTGCCGTTTTGCTCGCCATCGGGGCGGTGCTGATCTACATCTGGCTGCGGTTTGAATGGCAGTTTGCGCTGGGCGCGGTGGCGGCGTTGATCCACGACGTATTACTGACCATTGGTATCTTTTCAGCGCTTCAGATCCGGTTTGACCTCGCGATCATCGCGTCATTGCTGACCATTGTGGGCTATTCGCTGAACGATACGGTTGTCGTGTTTGACCGGGTGCGGGAAAACCTGCGCAAGTACAAGAAAAAGACGCTGGCCGAGGTGCTGAACATCTCGATCAACGAAACGCTGAGCCGGACGGTCATGACCTCGGTCACCACGCTTTTGGCGCTGATTTCGCTCTTTGTGCTGGGCGGTGACGTGATCCGTGGGTTTGTCTTTGCGATGATCTGGGGCGTGATCGTCGGGACCTATTCGTCAGTGTTCGTGGCGTCATCGGTTCTGCTGTACCTGGGCGTGAAACGCGACTGGTCCAAGCCTGACAAGAACGCAGGCAACCAGTTCGCCAAGGTGGATGCCTGACATATTCGACACGCCCGGCCTGCTTTGGCTGGCTGGCGCGGCGTTAGTGGCGGGGCTGGTGCGCGGGTTTTCCGGGTTTGGCACCGCGATGATCTACCTGCCGGTCGCGGCGCAGGTGTTGTCGCCGATCTGGGCGATTGTCACGCTCACCATCATGGAACTGGTGGGGCCCATGCCCAACATCCCTCGCGCTTGGCGCGATGGGCATCGGGCCGACCTCGTCCGCCTGGCCATCGGTTTGACCGTGGTTTTGCCGCTGGGTCTGGCCCTGTTGGCAATCATCCGGCCCGAAACCTACCGCTATGTCTTGTCCGGCCTGTCTCTTGCGCTGCTTGTCTGCCTTGTACTGGGGTTACGCTGGCGGGGGGAGCTGCGGCCCCCACTGGTCTATGGCATCGGCGGTTTTTCCGGCCTGTCGGGTGGCATTGCCGGGCTGCCCGGCCCGCCCGTGATCCTGCTGTATATGGCCAGCCCGCACCCGGCTAACGTGATCCGCGCCAACACCATGCTGCACCTGTTTTTTTTCGACTGGCTGCTGCTGGTCATGATCGCGATGCGCGGGGAACTGGGCTGGACGCCCGTGATGATTGGCGCGATGCTGATCGTGCCGAACCTGGTGGGCAATATTGTGGGTGGCTGGCTGTTTCGGCCGGAGCACGAAGCGCTATACCGTTGGGTGGCATATGTGATTATTGCGGCGTCGGCTCTGTCCGGCCTGCCGCTGTGGGACTAGGAGGGGCCATGCGCCTGAACGAAGTCACCTATACCGATGCCCAGCCGGTCGAAGGCTACGGCCCCGGCTATTTCCGCATCGGGGGGGAGGTTGTACAGGGCCACGCGCTGACCGGTCCTACTGGTACCGTGATCTGGGGCGGGTATGATGATACGGCGACGCTGGTCGAGTTGGTGGGTTATGTCGATATCCTGTTTGTCGGAACCGGGTCAGATATTGCCCATCTGCCTGCCGCCTTCCGCGAAACGCTGGAACGGGCCGGGCTGGGCGTGGAGGCCATGGCGTCGCCTGCCGCAGCGCGCACCTACAACGTTCTGCTCAGCGAAGGCCGCCGCGTGGCGTTGGCCATGCTGATGGTCTGACCCGCGCAGTCCGGGGTGCAGCCGATTCGCATCTTTTTTGATCCCTTCCGATGGGATAAGCGCAGAGCATGAGTTTAACCGTGTCCGATCTGACCGTCGCCCGGGGCGGCGCGCCCGTGCTGGAAGGCGTGAGTTTCACCCTGCCGGACGGTGCGGCGTTGGTGCTGCGCGGGCCGAACGGATCGGGCAAGACCACGCTGCTGCGCACCATTGCGGGCCTGCAGATGCCGCTGGAGGGTACAATTGAAGGGGCCGAGGACCGGATCGCCTATGCCGGGCACCTAGACGGGCTGAAACCCACCCTGACCGTAGCTGAGAACCTGAGCTTCTGGGCCAGTGTATTTGGCGCGCACGACGGCATCGATGCCGCCGTCGAAGCGTTCAACCTGAAGGGCCTGACCACCCGCGCTGCCGGGGCCTTGTCCGCAGGGCAGAAACGGCGGCTGGGCCTTGCGCGGCTGCTGGTCACCAGCATGCCGGTGTGGGTGCTCGACGAACCGACCGTGTCGCTGGACCAGTCCTCTGTCGCGCTGTTTGCAGACGCGGTGCGTGCGCATCTGGCGGGGGGTGGATTGGCACTGATAGCCACGCATATCGACCTCGGGTTGGAAGGCGAGGTGTTGGATGTCACGCCCTTCCGCGCGCGGCCCCGAATCGACCCGGTCTTTGAAATGGACCTGTCATGAGGGCGTTGTTGCTGCGTGATCTGCGGCTCGCCATGCGAGCAGGCGGCGGGTTTGGGCTGGGCCTTGCATTTTTCCTGATCGTGACCGTTCTGGTGCCCCTGTCGGTTGGCCCCCGCACACAGTTACTGGCCGAGATCGCGCCAGGCATCCTATGGCTGGGCGCGTTGCTGGCCTGCCTGCTGTCCCTCGACCGGTTGCTTGCACTGGACTGGGAGGACGGCTCGCTCGACTTGCTGGCCACGTCGCCCCTGCCGCTGGAGATGGTACTGGGCGTCAAGGCACTGGCCCATTGGCTGACAACGGGCCTTCCGTTGGTCTTGGCCGCACCAGTGCTGGGCGTTCTGTTGAGCCTGCCTGGTGCCGGGTATGGCTGGCTGGTCCTGTCATTGGCTGTGGGCACGCCAGCGCTGTCTGTCATCGGCATGTTTGGCGCAGCTCTGACCGTGGGGCTCAAGCGCGGCGGTCTGTTGTTGTCGCTGCTGGTGCTGCCGCTTTACGTGCCAACGCTGATCTTTGGCGCGGAAACCGCCCGGCGTGGCGCCGTGGGGATGGAGGCGGAAACCGCGTTTCTCATGCTAGCCGGTATCACGCTGGGCGCCGTCGCTTTACTGCCATTTGCCGCCGCCGCCGTCCTGCGCGTCAATCTGCGCTAGATGATGTGAATTGAGATGGGCGCGCAGAGGGGCTAAACAGCCAGTATGTCACTTTGGGAATACGCAAACCCCGTCAAGTTCCTGCGCACGTCAGAGGCCGTCATGCCGACCCTCTGGGGGCTGGCGATTGTGTCGCTGGTGGGTGGGCTGATATGGGGGTTCTTCCTGACGCCCGATGCCGACAAATTCGCATCGACTGTCAAGATCATCTACCTTCATGTGCCCTCG
Source organism: Marinibacterium sp. (assembly GCA_017643305.1). Classification (GTDB taxonomy): domain Bacteria; phylum Pseudomonadota; class Alphaproteobacteria; order Rhodobacterales; family Rhodobacteraceae; genus HXMU1420-2. The sequence continues at coordinate 65,455 of JAEPNQ010000005.1, forward strand.
GCGCTGATGGCCATCAACGCCTGGCTTATGATGCTGGTCGCCTCGCTGATTTGGCTGATCCGCCGCCACCATGTCAGCGCGCTGGCGGCCCGCGCAGCGGCTCCGGTCGGCATAACCATGACACTGATCGCGCTGATCACTGGAGCGATCTGGGGCCAGCCTATGTGGGGCACCTGGTGGGAATGGGACCCGCGGCTGACGTCTTTCCTGATCTTGTTCCTGTTCTACCTGGGGTATGTGGCGCTATGGGAAGCGATAGAAAACCCGGATACCGCGGCGGATCTGACAAGCTATCTCTGCATTGTCGGGTCGGTCTTTGCCATGCTCAGCCGTTATGCGGTCAATTTCTGGAACCAGGGGCTTCACCAGGGTGCGTCGCTGTCGCTGGACAAGGAAAAGAACGTGGCTGATGTTTATTACCAGCCGCTGCTGCTGTGCATTGCCGGGTTTGTTTTGCTGTTTGTCGCGCTGGTGCTTTACCGCACCGGTACGGAAATCCGCGCCCGTCGCATCGGGGCGCTTGAAGCGCGCGAAAGGGCCTCTGCCTGATGCCGGATCTTGGAAAATACGCTGATACCGTTCTGTCGGCCTATGCCGCATCCATCGTGCTGCTGGTGGCTATCGTGGGGCTGAGCCTGTGGCGTGGTCGCCGCATCCGCGCGCGCCTAGCCGAGACCGAGCAGCGGATCAAATCCGATGCCTAAAATCTCGCCGCTTATGATCCTGCCCCCGGCGTTGTTCGTGGCCTTTGTCGCGATGGCCGGCATTGGCATGTGGCGTGACGACCCCGAGGCCCTGCCTTCGGCCCGCGAGGGCCAGACTGCGCCGCCCCTGCAACTGACCGAAATGCAGGGCAAAGAGATGTTCACCGCAGACACCTTGCGCGACGGGAAGGTCAAGCTAGTGAATTTCTGGGCCAGCTGGTGTGCGCCCTGCCGGGTGGAGCATCCGAACCTCGACGTGCTTTCGCGTGAGGGTATTCCGATCTATGGCATCAACTACAAGGACGATCCGGCTAATGCCGCAGCCTTCCTGGACGAACTTGGCGACCCCTATGTCGCCATTGGCGTGGATGGGCAGGGCCGCACTGCGCTGGACTGGGGCCTCTACGGTGTGCCCGAAACCTATGTGGTTGCCGGGGACGGGACCATCATTTTGCGTTTTGCGGGGCCGGTCACGCAACGGGTGATTTCCGAGACACTGCGCCCCGCGTTGGATTCTGCCGCGCAGAAGTAAGGGAAAGCGAATTTGTCGACAATTTGCGGGCAATTCATTGATGAATTGCCTGCCCGCCGTCAGCCGCGCGTGTACCGCAGGGACATGCAGCTCAGCCCGCCGTCGACCAGTGCCGCCTGGGTCACCGGAAGAACTCGCACGCTATAGCCTGCATTTGTGAGCCTGTCCGCAATGGCCGGGAACCCATCAGCGAGGAAAACATGCGCGTTGAACCGCATTGCGTTCGCAGCAGCTTCCTCGCCTTCAGGCACTTCGATCACCCGGTAGCCGTCAAAGCAGCCGGTGGCGGCCAGCCGGGCCGTGGACAGAATCGTTTCAGCATCCAGCAGCGCGCTGTCGGTTTTGAAATGCAGGATCTCTGCTGGTGTGTCCAACACCCGCAGGCAATATCCCAGATCTTCCACCAGCGGGCGCAAGGCCTCGGCCCCGGTCGCATCCGTGCGGGCCGACAGCCCAACCATCACTTCGCTATCCGAACACAGGATGTCCCCACCATCCACATATCCACCCGGCGGCAGGTCAACCACATGGCCCACATTTGCCTTCAGCGCCGCGCGCAGTGCGGCGGCTTCGCCCGTACGGCTGGGCGCGCCGGGGCGCAGCAGGATCGCTACGCCGTTCAGCACCAGCGCCGGGTCCTCGATGAAGACGCTGTCAGGAAAGGCGTCCTGTTGCGGCAGCACGATGACCTCCGCGCCAGCCTCGCGCAGGGCCTCCACATAGCCCGCATGTTCGCGGGCAAAGACGTCCGGATCCGGGTTGCCGCGATCATCGGCCCGCAACCCGTGCACGACGCTTGGCGCCGGAGACCGGCATAGGGCATGGGTAAAGGTGAAGCTACGTTCCATCATGCCACCCTGCGCTGCAAATGAGCGGGCAGCTGTCGGGCGCTTATCGCACGGGGAAGGGGCAGATCCGGGCCAAGGGCGCCCGAGACGCTCACGAAACTCGGACCCAAGTTACAAACCTGTCGCCCGCCGTCGGAGCGTAGAAATACGGGCATCGTGATGCCTGCGATTTTAACAAAGCCTTCATAGGTGTTGCCGCGCATGACATCCCTCAGTTCAAACGTTGTGCTGCCCTCGCCATCGGCAATGGCATTGCTCCAAAAAACGCATGGTTGATCAGGTTGCTGCCACTGTTCAAGGCCATGTCCTGAATGTAATTCATATCCGCCAGAATCGGAATTCCTTCATAAATACATGTGATCCGAAACAGATTTCTCATTTTTGGATCACATGACTAGGAGTGCTGTTTCGGAATGGAAAATGAAGTTCCCTGTCATGTTCAAACGGGGCTGGCCGATGCATGGGCGTCAGCGGCTGCGCCCACAGGAAACCTGCAAAACAGGCTCTGAGATCGCTTCCTATTGTGTGGGCGTTTCAGGGCGCCCGGCGCACTGTGCGGATCTCAAAACCAACAGTGGCAATTTGAACAGGTTGAGTGAAATGAAAACGGGCAGGCCCAGGGCCTGCCCGCATTCCATGTATTTTCCGCCCGCGGATCAGGCGCTTGCGAGGTTGCGCAGCACGTAGTGCAGCACACCGCCGTTTTCGATGTATTCGATCTCCACTGCCGTATCGATCCGACATTTCAGCGTGATCGTCTTTTCTGACCCATCGGCATAGGTGATCGTGGCAGGCACGTCCGCCAGCGGGCTGACAGTGTCCAGCCCGTGGATCGAAACTGTTTCCGAGCCGGTCAGGTTTAGCGAATTGCGGCTGTCGCCGCCGGTGAACTCAAACGGGATCACGCCCATGCCTACCAGGTTGGAGCGGTGGATCCGCTCAAAGCTTTCGGCGATCACGGCCTTGACGCCGAGCAGTGCGGTGCCTTTGGCCGCCCAGTCCCGGGATGAACCCGCGCCGTACTGTTCGCCGCCGATCACGACCAGCGGTGTGCCTGCGGCTTGGTAGGCCATGGCGGCGTCATAAATCGAGGTCTGACTGCCATCGGGGCCTTTGGTGTAGCCGCCTTCAACGCCATCGAGCATTTCGTTCTTGATGCGGATGTTGGCGAAGGTGCCGCGCATCATGACCTCGTGGTTGCCGCGGCGGGAACCGTAGGAGTTGAACTCGCGGACAGGCACCTGACGGTCCACAAGGTACTGACCGGCGGGCGTGGTGTCCTTGAACGATCCGGCAGGCGAGATGTGGTCGGTGGTGACCATATCGCCCAATAGCGCGAGGATCTTGGCGCCTTGAACGTTTTCGATGGATTTGGTGTCCATTGTGATGCCCTGGAAATAGGGTGGGTTCTGGACATAGGTGGATTGCGGCGGCCAGTCGTAGGTCTGGCTGTCGGTGGTTTCCACGGCTTGCCATTTGTCGTCGCCGGTGAAGACCTCGGCATATTTCTCGACAAAGGCTTCGCGCGTCACGGTGCGGTCAACCAGTTCGGCGATTTCGGACTGGGTTGGCCAGATGTCTTTGAGGTAGACGTCCTTGCCGTCCGGGGTCTGCGCGATTGGGTCAGTTGCTAGGTTGATGTCCATCGTGCCGGCCAGTGCGTAGGCCACCACCAGCGGCGGGGAGGCGAGGTAGTTGGCGCGCACATCTGGGCTGATCCTACCTTCGAAGTTCCGGTTGCCGGACAGGACCGAGGTGGCCACCAGATCACCTTCGGCGATGACTTTGGACAGTTCGGCCTGGATCGGACCGGAGTTGCCGATGCAGGTGGTGCAGCCATAGCCAACCAGGTTGAAGCCGATGGCATCCAGATCATCCTGCAGACCAGCCGCCTCCAGATAGGCGGACACAACCTGCGACCCGGGCGCGAGGGAAGTTTTGACCCACGGCTTGCGGTTCAGGCCCAGGGCCGCTGCCTTGCGTGCGACAAGGCCTGCGCCAATCATAACGTATGGGTTAGAAGTGTTTGTGCAGGAGGTGATCGACGCGATCACGACCTTGCCGCTTTCCATGGTGTAATCTTCACCTTCGACAGCAACTTCCTTGCCCATCGGACGCTTGAAGGTTTCTTCCATTTCCTTGGCAAACGCGGTCTTGGCATCAGTCAGGGCCACGTAATCCTGCGGACGCTTTGGACCGGATATGGCCGGTACGATGGTGCCCATGTCCAGTTCCAGCGTGTCGGTGTAGACCGGATCATAATCTGCGCTGCGCCAGAAGCCGTTTTCCTTGGCATAGGCTTCGACCAACTGCACGCGGGCTTCGTCGCGCCCGGTGTTGCGCAGGTAGCGCAGCGTTTCGTCGTCGATCGGGAAGAAGCCGCAGGTGGCGCCGTATTCCGGGGCCATGTTGGCGATGGTCGCGCGGTCTGCCAGCGGCAGCACGTCCAGGCCGGGGCCGTAGAATTCCACGAATTTGCCGACGACGCCCTTTTCACGCAGCATTTCCACGACCTTCAGAACCAGGTCGGTGCCAGTGGTGCCTTCGACCATCGCACCAGTCAGCCTGAAGCCAATGACTTCGGGGATCAGCATGGAGATCGGTTGGCCCAGCATCGCGGCTTCGGCCTCGATCCCGCCAACGCCCCAGCCCAGTACCGCGGCGCCGTTAACCATGGTGGTGTGGCTGTCGGTGCCGACCAGCGTGTCAGGATAGGCGACTTCCTGACCGTCCTGGTCGGTGTCGGTCCACACGGTCTGGGCCAGGTATTCCAGGTTCACCTGGTGGCAGATGCCGGTACCCGGCGGCACAACGCGAAAATTGTTGAACGCGTTCTGCCCCCACTTGAGGAAGGTGTAGCGTTCGATATTGCGTTCATATTCGCGGTCCACGTTCATCTGGAAAGCACGCGGGTTGCCGAACTCGTCGATCATGACCGAGTGGTCGATGACCAGGTCAACAGGGTTCAGCGGGTTGATCTTTTCTGGATCGCCACCGAGGGCAACGATACCGTCGCGCATGGCCGCGAGGTCAACAACTGCCGGAACGCCGGTGAAGTCCTGCATGAGCACGCGGGCCGGGCGATAGGCGATCTCGCGTGGGTTCTTGCCGCCGTTTGCGCCCCATTCTGCAAATGCCTTGATGTCGTCGACATGCACGGTCTTGCCGTCTTCGAACCGCAACATGTTTTCCAACACAACGTTCAGCGCGGCGGGCAGGCGCGAAAAGTCGCCCAGACCGGCCTCGGTCGCGGCGGGGATGGAATAATAGCTTACGCTATGGTCGCCGACCGTCAGCGTGCGGCGCGTCTTGGATGTGTCCTGACCAACAGTGATGGGCATTCTGGCCTCCCTCGGGAAAAACGTGAAACGGGGATTCGCTGGGCGCTACTTGCAACAGTGCTGGGCTTCGATCAATAGCGAACAGCTAGGATGCCGCAATTTTTGTATACCATTGCACACAATTATCTGTCACAAGCTCTTCAAAGGCCAAAAACCTTGATTGGCTAGGTTATCCGACCCTGTTCAATTGTGCTGGCAAGAACCGTTATGCGGGTTTGACTTGACCGCCCGTATCAGCTGTCAGGTCGTTTCGAAACTCGAACAGTTCGGGGAAAAAATAGTACCGCAGGGTTTTGGCTAGATAATCGTCAAAGAACGTCCCGCCGGTTCCAAGCGCGCGGATACCGATCTGGCGGCGGACCATCAGGATATGGTTGTGCCGCCAGCTGTGGAACCGCCGGTTCAGTTCGAACGCGTGTTCGGCCAGAAGGAAAGCGTCATGCTGTTGCCATCGGTTCTTGTAAACATCCAGAAGCGACAAGTCCCTGCGTTTGAAATAGGCAAAAAACGCGTGGCGCCGCGTGTTGGGATGTTCGGCGATCAAGCCGGGCCACATGTTTTCAACACGCGCCGCATACTCCGGACCGGCGACGTCGCACAGGCCCAGCATCACCTCGATTTCGCGGAATTGACGGGACTGCATGCCCGAGGCCCCGGTCAGCAGGCTGCGATATTCTGCGAAATCAGCAGCAGACATTGTTTCCAGTACAACCCAATGTGCCTCTGCCAGTCGCAGGATCTCACTGAGGCGCGTCAGCAGCCAATTGGCTTGGTTGATCTCGTCCTGATCCAGATGGTCAAGAATGCGATGCAGGTCGAAGATGATCTGTTTCATCCAGATTTCGAGCGAATGATGCGTTGTCAGGAAAAAGTGCTCTTCCGGATGGGTGGTCACCGGGCGCATCGCGGTGAGCAGTCTTTCCAAATTGAGATGGCGTTGATAGCTGTGCTGTTCGTTCGCATGTGCGTCGGTTCGCTCGGTAGACACGTTGCGTCTCCTGTGTTGCCCGTTTGCCGTATGTTTCGGCATGATCTTTGCCCAAAACAAGGTCCAGTGTCTTCCAGGTCTGTTTCACGAATGATCGCGGGGCTCTCTCGAAACCTTGATTGGCGCAGCAAGCCGGGTACCGCTAAAACCAGCTTGTAGACTTAGAGAGCCCAGTACATGATCCGCAGAACCCTGCTTTTCGCTACCTTGTTATCTGTCCTTGTCCCGCTGCACCTGCGCGCCGATCCCAAGCTGGTGGTGGTGGAGCTTTACACTTCTCAGGGCTGTTCGTCCTGCCCGCCCGCGGACAAGCTGATGCATGATCTGGCTGCGCGAGACGATGTGATCGCGCTGGCCTTGCATGTGGATTACTGGGACTACATCGGCTGGAAGGATGAATACGCCAACCCGGCCTATACCAGCCGGCAGCAAAAATATGCTCATGTGGCAGGCCGCAAAATGGTTTATACTCCGCAGATGATCATCGGGGGTCAGGATGATGTGGTTGGCGCCCGGTCTATGGAACTGGCTGATCTGATCGCAAAGCATAGATCGCAAAAGGCCACAACCCGGGTTCACGCCACTCGGGAAGGCAATGTTCTGAAGGTGACGGCGGAAACAGACGGGCCTCTTTCCGAGGCCTCTGACATACACCTCGTGCGCTATGATCCCGAACGCGTGGCCAAGATCACTCGTGGTGAAAACGCGGGCCGGACCTTGACCTACACCAATGTGGTTGCCGACTGGCAGGTGGTGGGGCAGTGGGACGGCACTGCGCCTTTGAAAATGACAGTACCCGTCTCGGGTGACATGCCCTCAGTCGTGTTGGTGCAAATGCCCGGACCGGGCCGAATTCTGGCCGCCGTGCGGGTCGAGTAGGCCCGGGTCGTTTCCTGCGAGAGCAAGCCGCTAGGCCTGGCGTATCTCAACCTTCGGGCAGCCCTCTGACCACACCGTTGCTGACCCATGGCTTCCACCGGCGGTGGATCCAGAACCATTGATCCATATGCTGGCGCACCATCGCCTCCAGATCATCATTTATTGCCTGGGTCATGGTGAGCGGGTCGCTATGCGGGATTGGCGCGTGCAGCTCCAAGTGAAAGCTCAGCCCGTCGGGCTGGCGGATGGCATAGCCAGGCACCAGCAGTGCGTTGAACTTCAGCGCCATTTCAGCGGTGGAGATGGAAGTGACCGCCGGCTTGCCGAAAAAAAGTAATTCTTCCCCGCCATGGGCGTGCAGGTCGGTCAGAATGCCCAGCAACCCGCCGCTCCGAAGGAACCGAACAACCTGACGCATGCCGGTCATGCCTTGTTCCATACAGGGTTCGCCCAATTCGGTCAGTTTGCCCGCATAGTGGCGGTTGAAATAGGGGTTGGCGAGGCGCCGATAGAGCCCGCCCATCGGATGCCCCTGATGCAAAAATGCGGCGCGGATGGCGGCGTAGTTGCCGAAATGGCCACTGCAAACGATGACCGGGCGATTCTGGGCCAGCGCCTCCGCGACCGCGTCCCAGCCTTTGCCAGAGGTTGTCCAGTCCGGCGCGCGTTTCAGGAAATCCGGTGGGCTGAGCTGTTCGATGGTTGCTCGAGCGGCGTTATCCGCCACGGCCCGGCACATGCGGCGGACCTCTTTCTCCGGCAGGTTCGGGCAAACCAGCGCCAGATTGCGGCGCGTGCGGCGGTTGAACCCGGCCAGCGGGGAGAGCACCCGCGCAGCCACCCAGCCCGTAACGGGGACGCGCCAGCGATAGGGCAGCAGCATCAGCGCGCCCAGCCCGGTACGTGCGACGGCATTGCCGATCCGGTAGGCGGCGCGGGATCGCAGGGAAAGTTGGGACTTGGGGGTAGGCATAAAGCAGATCAGCGCGGCTGTCGGGTTTCGCGATGCCGTACATAGAGCCCGGCCCCGACGATCACAAGGGCGCCGACCAGTGTCCAGCGGTCGGGCATTTCGCCAAATAGGGTCAGGCCCCACATCCCGGAAAAGACCAGTCCGCTATAGGCAAAGGGCGCCAGCATTGCGGCTTCGCCCATGGTAAAGGCCCGGATCAGGGCGAGTTGGCCGATCGTGCCAAAGGTCACGATGCCGGCCATCAGCAGCAGGCCCCAGGCGTCAGGTGTGACCCAGGCAAAGGGTATCGCAAAGCTGAGGATCACGGTGCCGACAAGCCCGGTGTAAAACAGCGACGTCCAGACATCTTCATCCTGCCCCACCTTCCGGGTTAGCAGTGCATAGGCCGAATAACAGACCGCAGCCAAGAGCGGCAGGATCGCAGCTGGGCTGAATACATCGCTGCCGGGGCGCATCACGATGATCGCGCCCAGCATGGCAACAACGATCCCGGCGATCCGACGCGGTCCCAATGATTCCCCCAGAAACAGCGCCGCGCCCAGCGTTACCAGTACTGGGTTCACGCTCATCAATGCAGCGTTGTTGGCCAGTGTCAGGTGGCTGAGGCCCAGAAAGAACAGCCCGGTTGCGCCCATAAGGCAGAGCGAGCGCAGGAACTGGGTCACTGGGCGGTGCGTACGCGCGACCTGCCGTAGCCTCGGGGCGACCAGCAGCGTGACAACCAGCATCTGCCCGGCATAGCGGGTCCAGAGTGCTGGCAGCACGCCCACCTGCGGGGCCAGCGCCTTGACGCATGTATCCATGACTGTAAAGCAGAACATCGCGGCAATGAACAAAAGGATCGCGCGGTTGGCGTTACCGTGCGGGTTGCTCATGCAACGGCCCCGCGCTGGTCTGTACGGCCCATGGAGACCAGCACTGGTGTATCTCCCTGCCTATCGACGAAGCCTTTTTTGTCCGCCATACCCCGCCATCCTTCAGCGATCAGGCTTTGCGCCACGGCCCCGCCCAGCGTGTCGCCGGGCCCGACCAAGATGAACAGGTCCGGTGCAAACTCCCGCGACGCGACCGTCAGCGCGTGGTTGAAGTTATAGGCTTCGGTCACTTGATGGCCCAGCGTGTAATCCCACATCGCGTGGGTGTCGCAGGCCCCCGGCCACCAGATCGCACCCCGCCCGTCGATCAGCGGTCGGTCAGGCTGGCCGAACAGATCCGGAGCCAGCCGGGCGCGGCCGCGTTCCGCCACCGGGGCCTGCAGGTTCGTGTGAAAGGCCGCGTGGTTGGCCAGCCGCATGGGGAAACGGCCCTGAAGGCGTGGGACGGACGCGGTGAAGGCCTCCAACCCGGCTTCGTCCCCCGCCAGCACCAGCATGCCGCCCAGATCGATGGACAGCGCCAGCGTATGGCCGGGCCGCGCGCCGATCTCGGCCACGTGTGCCAGCAGGTCTGCCTTGCGCTTCGGATCAGGCCGCCAGTCTTCGCAAGCCACCGGGTAAATCAATTGCCCTCCAATCAGGGCCTGCTGCATCAGCGTGCCCATCGTGTTGGCGACAGTGAACCCGTCTGTCGGCGTCACTGCACCCGCACAGGCCAGCGCGGTGTACCAACCCATGGAATTGCCGGTGACGGCCACGATCTCGACTTTGTCCTGGTCAATGGCGGCAAAATCCCCCAGGCCGGCGGCAAAGATCAGGGCAGAGGCATTTTCGCCTCGTGTATGGCGTGTGGTCGAATAGCGCTGGGCAGTGTCCAGCGCTGTGACGCTGTCCTGCCCGGCGGTCGTGCGGATGGCATCAAACTCGCCCAACAGCGTTGCATCGCGAAAATGGCGAGCCAGATAGCCCAGTTCTCCCTGCCCATAGGTCCCGCGTCCGGGGCAGATCAAAACGGCAGTGGTCATCGGCAAAGCTCCCGCGCGGCCGCGACGATGCCGTCCCGCGATGGCATGGTGGCCGCATAGGCCGGGCCGGTGGCGATGAAACTGTCTTCCGATGTCAGCCTGGCAAAGGGCACGTCCAGTTTTTCGGCACAGAACGCCATCAGCCCTTCGGCTACGCCGCCGGAGCGCCGCGTTTCATCCACGATCAGCACGCGTTTGCAGCCCTTAACGGCCTCCAGCAGCGCCTCTTCAGGCAGGGGTGACAACCAACGCAGATCAATCACCCGCACGTCCATGCCCTGAGCGGCCAGATCCGCCTGCGCCTGCCGCGACAGAAAATGCCCGTTCGCAAAGCTTACAATCGCCAGATCCGTGCCGTCCCCATGCACCCCCACCTGTCCCAGAGCGATGCTGTTGCCAGGTGCCGGATAGGCCCCGGTCCAGCCGCCATCCTTGTCTGCCAGCAGGTCGCGCGTCTGATACAGTGCGATGGGTTCCAGAAAGACCACCAGCCGCTGATCTTCCCGCGCCAGCCGCAAGCATTCGCGCAGCATACCCACGGCATCCGCGCCATTGGACGGGCAGGCCAGGATCAGCCCTGGAATGTCCCGCAGCACGGCCAGCGAATTGTCATTGTGGAAATGCCCACCAAAGCCTTTCTGGTACCCCAGCCCGGCAATGCGGACGACCATCGGGTTGGTGAACTGCCCATCGGAGAAGAAGGGTAGGGTGGCGGCTTCTCCCCGCAGCTGGTCTTCGGCATTGTGCAGATAGGCTAGGAACTGGATTTCGGGCATGGACAGAAATCCGTTCTGCGCCATGCCTATGGCCAGGCCAAGGATGGATTGTTCGTCCAGCAGCGTGTCAATCACCCGGTCGGGGCCGAACCGCGTGGCCAGCTTTTGCGTGACGCCATAGACGCCACCCTTGCGCCCCACGTCTTCGCCCATCAGCAGAATTTCGCGATGCTCCAGCATCAGATCGGTCAGCGCCCAGTTGAGGAGCCGCGCCATCGGCTGCGGGTCACCCATGGCCTTGTGATCGCCACCAAAAGCCGCGGCCCGCGCTTCGTTCGTCGGCCCGTTGGTCGGCGCGCAGGGCCGGGATGGCGGGATGAGGGAGGCCATGACCTGCGCTGCCTTCTGCAGCCGCGGCCGTTGCACCGCCTGATCCGCGATACGCGTCACCCGCGCACAGGTGTCTTCGTAGATCTTCAGCGCCGCGTCCGGTTCCAGTGCGTCCGCTTCTGCCAGCAGCCGCACGCTGTTCAGAAGCGGGTCGCGCGCCTCGTCCTCAACCACTTCCTCCCGGCTGAGATAACTGGTGGGGATGTCATTGCCCGCATGGCCGTAAAGCCGCACGGTGCCGATATGCAGGAAGGCAGGCTTGCGTCTTTCGCGCACATAAGTGGCAGCCTCGCAGGTCACGCGATAGGTCTCGTACAGGTCCAGCCCGTCGCAGGCGAAATACCGCAGTCCTGGGCGCTGGGCAAAATTCGCTGCGATCCAGCCATCGGGGGTTTTGACCGAAATGCCGATCCCGTTGTCTTCGCAGACAAAGAGCAGGGGCAGGAGGATGGATTGAAACGCCGTCCACTGCGCCGTGTTGAACGCCCCCTGTGCGGTGGAATGGTTGGCTGACGCATCACCGAACGAACACATCACCACCGCGTCGTCCGGCAGGCAGGCATGCTCCGGCCGATGCCGGATCGCTGCGCCCACCGAATAGGCTGCACCGACCGCCTTGGGCAGATGGCTGGCGATGGTGGAGGTCTGGGGCGGGATGTTCAGTGCCCTCGATCCCAGTACCTTGTGCCGCCCGCCGGAGGTCGGGTCATCCGACGAACAGGCAAAACTCAGTGCCATGTCCCAGGCCATGGACTGACCGGGCACCTGGTCGGCACGGGCGATCTGGAACGCAGCATCGCGGTAATGCAGAAACGCCATGTCGGTTGGGTGCAGGGCGGCGGCCACTGCGGCCATGCCTTCGTGGCCTGACGACCCGATGGTATAATAGCCCTGACCGCTGCGCTGCATTACCCGGCTCTGCCGGTCCAGCGCGCGGGACAGGCATTGCGCACGGTACAGCGTCACGGCCTGTGGGTTGGTCAGCGGGCCGGAGGGGCGCGAACCTTGCGGCAAATCACGCGCGGCCACCCGGCGCAGGAAATTGTCATGTACGATATCGGCGCGGTCCATGGCGGTCCCTCTGTTTTGCCAGCTCACCGCGCTGCGGTCGGCCTCTGACCTGAACTGTTGATACGCCTTTGGCGGGGGAGGGCAAGGTCAAAGGGCGCGCGTGCCCAACCGATGTGCGGCGCTGTAAAACAGCGCACCCAGTCCGGCCAGCGCGATCAGCACCCACAGCATCAGCCCATAGCCACCGACACCCCAGATCAACGCCCCCAGCCAGGCCGAAGACGCCGCGGCCAGCATGTAAAGCGCCGCTAACCCGCCGGATTTCGCGCCAAAATTTTCCTGTCCCAACAGGTCACGGGCAATCACCGGACGGAGGATGGATACGGTGCCATAGGCCCCGCCAAACAGCAGGACGAACAGAACCACCAGCGGGGGACTGGAGCCAGAGACGGCAAGGATCACCACCGAAAGCCCCATCAGCCCGAACGCAGCCAGGGCAAAGCTGTGATGGGACAGCCTGTCACCTGCCGCGACCATGGCCAGACGCCCGGCCACCTGCATTGGGCCAATAAGCGCGGCGATCAGCACGGCAAACTCGGGCGTCAGGTTGCGTGCGTTCAGCAAAGGCAGCAGATGGTGCAAGGTGGCGCCATGCACAATGGCGGAAATTGCAAAGCCGATACCGAGGCACCAGAAAACCGGAGAGCGGAGATAGCCGGCGTGTGATCCGGGATGATTTGCAGGGGCGATGTCCTGAGCCGGCCCCAGCATCCGCGCGCCTGAAAACAGGATCGGGGCCACCACCAGCGCGACGAACCCGCCCAGAAACAAAAGCGTACCGCGCCAGCCAAGCCCGCTGGCCAGCAGGTGCACGGCTGGGAAGCTCAGGCTGCTGGCAAACCCGGCGATCAATGTAATCCAGATGATCCCCTGCTTTGCCGCCGCCCCACGACTACGGGTGATCATAGCAAAGGCCGCCTCGTAAAGCGTACCGGCGTTGAAAAGTCCAATCGCAACCCAGACCAAGTAGAATTGCCAGGGCTGCGCGACCTGGGACAGCAGGATAAGGCTGACCCCACTGCAGACCGCGCCAATTCCCATCATCGCAGCACCGCGTCCTGCATCGATGATCCGACCGGCGAGGGGTGCTGCAAAACCGGAGGTCAGAATCGCCAGTGTGATGGCAAAGGTCAGGTCCGTGCGCGACCAGCCCAGATCCGCCTCCCACCACAAAAGCATGGCCGGAAAGACATAGAAAGTCGCAGCCCAGATCAACGTCTGGCCAAGGGCGAGCAGAATGACAGCGCGGTCGCGGAACATGACCGTCAGCCTAGAGGACCGACCTCGCTGCGCAAGACCGGGCGTATGACTGCAAATTATCGACAATTTGCTGGCAAGCTATCAATGGATTGCACTCAATTCGTTGACGAATTGAGTTGCGCCGGTTTTGTCTGGAAAAAGAAGTCTGAAAGGGGCGTGTCGTGCCGGATCTGTTGATCGTCTACCACAGCCGCACGGGTGGCAGTCGCCAGATGGCGCAGGCGGCGTTCGAAGCCGCCTGTGCGGAAGGCTCCGCCCGGCTGCTAGAGGCAAATGAAACCCATTGGCCAGACCTACTGGACGCCTCTGGCTACCTGTTTTGTGCGCCGGAAAACCTGGCCACATTATCCGGTGCGATGAAGGAATTTTTCGACCGCTGTTATTACCCTGTTTTGGGTCAGATCGCCGGACGGCCCTATGCCCAGATGATCTGTGCCGGATCCGACGGAGAGGGTGCGTCAAGGCAGTTGGCGCGCATCGCGACCGGCTGGCGTCTGCGGGAGGTCCAGTCGCCGCTGATTGTCTGCACCCACGCCCAGTCGCCGGAGGCGATCCTGGCGGACAAGGTGATATCGCCGGAAGACCTGGCCCGCTGTGCAGAGCTTGGCGCGGCGCTGGGCGCAGGGTTGGCGATGGGAGCGTTCTGAGGGTCTTATCCGACCATTGCTCCCGATGGGATCGTCGCTGGTGCTGCGTTCAGAGTTTCCATCGCAAACCCTGCTGCCTTCTTGTAGCCCGCCATGAACTCGTTCCGTTCCTGCGGTGGGATCACGTCATCGATATTGTCGAAGGTCCCGCCGCAGCGGTCATCCACCATGTTCAGCAAGCCAAAGGGCCCTGCGCCGCGGTTGCGCAGCACGACCTCTCCAATCGGCCCGGCGAGCTTGGCGTCATAGACCGCCAAGGCATCCGGCGTCACCCCGTGTGCCAGCATCGCTGCGCCCAGCGTACGGGCGTCGATCACCGCCTGCGACGCGCCGTTGGAGCCCGTGGGATACATCGCGTGGGCCGCATCGCCCATCAACCCCACGCGCCCATCCACCCAGGTCGGGATCGGGTCGCGGTCGATCATGGGGTTTTCAAAGGCCACATCCGCGCCTGCCAGAAGGGCGGGCACATCCAGCCAGTCATAGCGGAACGTTTCGAAATGGGCGGCAAATTCGGCGATCTCTACCGGTTTGAACCAGCCACTGGACTGCCAGCCATGGCTGGCATCCACGGTCAGTTCTGCGATCCAGTTGATTTCGGCCAGCCCGTCTTTGTCGGGGTGTGAAATCGGATAGATCACCATGCGGTGCAGATGCGTGCCCAGCCCGATAAATGATGATCTGGTGCGGATCGGTTTCGCGCGCGTCGTGCCGCGCCACATGATGGCCCCGCCCCAGTGGATCGGCGGTTGGTCTGGATGCATCTGGGCACGGATCGGGGAATGGATACCTTCGGCACCTATCAACAGCGCGCCGGTTTGCTCGGCGGGCCCCTCGGGCGTGTTCAACAGCGCGGTCACATTGCCATCAGGGTTGTTGCGATACCCGGTCACCTCGGTTCCCAGCCGCAACGTGTTTGCGCCTGCGCGGGCCACGAACGTGTCACGCAGCAGCATGTGGAACCGGCCCCGGTGCACAGCATATTGCGGCCAGTTATAACCGGCCTCTGTACCGCGCAGTTCGGCATAAATGTCATTGCCGTTTAGCCCGACCAGCGCCCATTCACGGGCGGGTACTCCGACCTTATCCATCTGTTCCGGTCCGATCCCCAGATCATACAGTTCCCTTACAGCGTTGGGTTGAAGGTTGATCCCCACACCCAGTGGCTTCAGCGTGCCGACCTTATCGAATACCACGCAGGGCACGCCAATCTGGTGCAGGGTCAGTGCCGTCACCAGCCCGCCAATGCCGCCGCCTGCAATCATTACGGGTTGAATGCTCATGCGCCCGCCTCCCCAATTCGAATGAGTCGTGTTTAATCATAAACCTGGGGGCAAAAGCCAGTGGGACGGTAGCGCAAAACTGTAGCCACTCAGGCGGCATGTTCCTGCGGGTCCGAGGCCGGCGAAGGTTCGAGCGCTGCGGGAGGCCACGCTTGCAAGGATCAACAGCGTCACCGACCCGCCCAGCGAATATGCAGCTAAAGTCAGCAGAAGGGAGCTACCGGCCCACCACACAAAACCAGCCACTATGAAGCCTGTGACAATGGACAAGATCAGCCTGTCCAATACCACTATGTCCCCTCCTGCAGATGCGCCGTCTTACCAAGCATCGGACCTAAAGGTTAACGATCTGATGTTCGCCTGCGTCCCGATACGACAGCACAGTTTTGCATGCCTGGGGCAAATTAATGACGTTGAGTTGGCTCAACCCAGCAAGAAGTAGGGAGATCAGGGACACGAGCGCGCAACAGGGCCAACGGTCTGCTCGCCCGGCGGCGCGATTTGCGGCTGTCATGTTTTCAGGCAGCCGGATCGGGCCACCGCCTGAAAACCAGGGGGGTGTAGTTATTGCAAGCGTCCCAGTGCCCGGTCGGCCGACAGCGGGTCCGCACCCTTGACCACTAGCACGACAAGAAGGAACACCCGGAACGCGCGCTGATTCAGAATCAGGCTGCCTGCGTCCTTGTCGAACCAGCTGCCCAGCGTTTTGGGATCCGACGCGCCGTGGCCGATGATGTCGGTCGCTGATTGCAGAAACACAAAACCGATCATGCCGATTGCGGACAGGCGAGTCAGCAGGCCCAGCACGATCAGCGCGGGCAGGATGAATTCCGCCCAGGTGCCCGCTAACGCCACCAGCCAGTGGAAAAAACCAAGCTGGGAGCTGTCATAGGTGACTGCCTCCATCGCCTTGGGAAAGATCTGCACATAGGCGCCGTCGGAGGGGCGGAAGATCCCGAAAATTCCATCGCCCAGTTTGGTCCATGCAGACCGCCAGAAATACATCAGCAGAGTGGCTGCAAAGACAAAGCGCGCCAGCGTGCCGAGGATCAGGGAAGAATGCCGATCAAGGATGCCAAACAAGGAATTATGAAACGAAATCAACGCATTCATGTGTCAGTCTTTCACTGTCAACTGTGTAATCGCGCCGCCTTGCAACAGCAGGCCCAGCACCGGACCAAAGTCAAAGGCGTCAGCTTCGGGTTGGGCCCGTTCCAACGCGGCGTGCAAGCGCTGGCCGCCTTGCAGTGCAAGTAGACAGGCCGCGCCGCCGGGGGGCAGGGGGGCTGGCACTGGGTCAAATTCGGGCCGCGTGATCAAGACGTCCTGTGCGATGGCACGGGGTTTGGGGGCGTCGGATACAGTATTAAACTGCCAGATATCATGGATTGGCCAGTCGGACCGCAGGATCTGCACGGCCGGAGCCAGCATGAACCGGGTGTCGCCAAGATCCTCGGGCGGGATCGCGGCCAGCGCGTCTGCGTCGATGGGCGTTGCGTCGGCGGCGTGATAGGCGCGGCGCATAGCCAGTTCCAGCCGGGCGATGTCGGGCAGGTAACCCAGATGCGCCAGTTGTGGCAGGTCGGCTAAATAGGCAGGGAACTCTTCACCGTAATGCATCATCAGGGGTGATGCGGGCGGGTGCGCGCGCAGGAACAGCCCAGCCAGGCCGCCCATGTTGGCGGGCCCCAACAGCTTGGTAATAATGGGGAAAGCCGTGTGCATCGCTTCGGTCAGGGAAACGGCCACGTTGTTACGATAAACATTGAAACGGCGACCGGCAGGCTGACCAAGACCGTCCAGCAAACTCGCTGGAACGGGTTCGGCTGGATCGAAAATGGCCGCGCGGAACTGGGGCTGGGTCACGGTCATCCGACCTGTACCCCCAGCGCGGTATCGGCGCGGGCGGCCTCGGCGGCCAGAACCGGCCAGTCGGGCACATCGGTATCCCATTCGACCAGCACAGGCCGAGAGCCGGTGCGGGCCAGGACATAATCCAACAGCGCCCAGACCGGATCTGCCACCTCGCGTCCGTGGCTGTCGATCAGCAGCGGCGCGCCATGATCGTCGGTGTCGTCGTCATGGCCACCGAGGTGGATTTCGCCAACATGGTCCAGCGGGAACGCGTCAATATAGTCTTGTGGGGAAAAGCCAAGGTTCGTGGCGGAGACAAACACGTTGTTCACATCCAGCAGCAGGCCACAGCCGGTTTTCTGCACGATCTGATGCAGGAAATCCGGCTCGGATACCGTGCTTTCTGCAAAGGCGAAGTAGCTGGACGGGTTTTCCAGCAGCATCTGTCGCCCCAAAGTCTGCTGCACCTGATCGATATGGGCAGCCACTTGGTCACGTTTGTCGGCTGTGTAGGGCAGCGGCAGCAGGTCGTTCAGAAAGGCCCCGTCATGGGTGGACCAGGCAAGGTGTTCGGAGAAGCTGGCGGGGTTCAGCCAGTCCACCAGACGTTTCAGGCGCGAAAGGTGTTCTGGGTCCAACGGGCCTTCGCCGCCGATTGACAGGCCTACGCCATGGACCGAAACCGGGAAGCGCGCCGACAGGTGGCGCAACTGGGCCAGCGGGCGGCCGCCATCGCCCATGTAATTCTCAGCATGGATTTCCAACCATGTCACCGGGCCCGGATCATCGCACAGGGCCTGAAAATGCTGAGGCTTGTAACCAACGCCTACGCCTTGCGGCAGATGGTCGAAACTGTGCGATGCGTCAGGCATGGAGCCTCCTGAGGATTGGTGTCCGCGCCCAGCGCAGGGCAGCGCGGCTTTGGTCTTGCCGGGGTCTTATGCGGGCAGGTCACGCTCCAGCGGTTCCAGCGAGCCTGCACGCGCGGTGCCGTCTGCCATCGCAGGCAGGTCGATCTCTGCGCAGGTGCCGTTGTCAACCAGCGTCCAGGCGTTGCCCTGATAGTCCACAGTTGAAGTGCCGGCGCAGGTGGTGCCGGGGCCGGCGGCGCAATCATTTTCGCCAGCCAGCGAAACGCCATAGCATTTTTCCTTGGCCTGCGCGGTGGCGGTGGTGGCCTGTGCAGCCACGGCAGCTGCAACGGTTGCGGCGATGGCCAGGACTTTGGTGGTGTTCGACATCTTGGGATCCTCCTGTTTGTCTTAAAAAAACATTTCCGCCTTAATGCGATGATCCATAGATAACTATAGGAAGCAGGCGTGTACCACTCACGACGGCGTGCATCACAGACGTGTCAGATTTTGAGTTGAAATTCCGCAGGCTGGCCCGGAGAAATCTGTGCTCAGGCCCTGTAATCCGGCCAGATCCCCTGCCAGTGTTACAAAAGATGAAGACAGGCGGGCGCCAAATGTTACAAAATTCGGGCCTGTTGTGATCAAGCCTCAGGCTGGTGTTACAGCAGCCATACCCCGCAGGATGGTCTCTATGCCGCAATCAAACTGGATTTACGCATCCTGTTCGGAGCGCGCAGTATACTACGTGCTGGGGTGGTGTGACCATTTTCGGCCAGCCGCTTTGTTGGTTCCAGTCAAATGCAAATGCCCCAGCGCGATGGCCGGGGCGGTGGGGATCATTCCGCTGCGGTCAGCAGATCGGGCGGCGTAGCATCGCGGGAAAAATCGGCCACAGCCTGCTCCAGCGATACAACGCTGGTTTGCTTTTCGCCCAGCCGCCGCACGGTCACAGTGCGTTCGTCCACCTCGCGATGACCAACGGCCAGGATAACCGGCACCTTAGCGAGGGAGTGTTCGCGCACTTTGTAGTTGATCTTTTCATTGCGGATGTCTACCTCAGCCTGGACACCAGCAGCGGTCAGCGCGGCAACCACCTCTGCCACATAATCATCTGCTTCCGACGTGATAGAGGCTACAACCACCTGACGCGGGGCCAGCCAGAAAGGCAGCTTACCTTCCCAGTTTTCGATCAAAATGCCGGTAAACCGTTCCAACGAGCCAAAGAGCGCACGGTGCAGCATGACAGGAGCCTGTTTTTCCCCCGATTGCGTCACGTAGGTTGATCCGAAGCGCTCGGGCAGATTGTAGTCGACCTGTAGCGTCCCGCACTGCCAATCCCGGCCAATTGCATCGCGCAGCACATATTCCAGTTTGGGCCCATAGAACGCGCCTTCACCTCCAAAGATGGTATAGCTCATTCCAGCACGATCCAATGCGGTTTTCAGCGCACCTTCCGACAGATCCCAGCTTTCGTCGCTTCCGATGCGATTTTCCGGTCGTGTCGACAGTTTGACGTGCACGTCTTCGAACCCGAAATCCTTGTAGATCGAAAGGATCAGGTCGTTGACCTTGAGGCACTCGTCGGTCAGCTGCTCCGGCGTGCAGTAGATATGCGCATCGTCTTGTGTGAAGCTGCGGACGCGCAACAAGCCATGCAGTGCACCGGATGGCTCATACCGGTGCACCTTGCCAAATTCCGAGATCTTCATTGGAAGTTCGCGATAACTGCGTAAAGCGTGATTGTAGATCATCATATGGCCCGGGCAGTTCATCGGTTTGAGCGCATAGTCCCGATCATCATGAGTTTTGGCCAAAAACATGTTGTCCATGTAGTTGAACCAATGGCCCGAGGTTTCCCAAAGGGCGCGATCCATGATGTCTGGTGTATTCACCTCAATATATCCTGCAGCGTCCTGTCTCCGGCGCATATACGCGATCAAGGTCTGAAACACCCGCCACCCGGCCGGGTGCCAAAATACAGACCCGGGTGCGTGTTCCTCGAAATGGAAAAGATCCATTTCGCGCCCCAGTTTCCGGTGATCCCGCTTGGCGGCCTCTTCCAGCATGGTCAGATGGGCCTTCAGCTTGTCTTTGCTGGTGAAGGCGACGCCATAGATGCGCTGTAGCATTGGACGGTTGCTGTCGC
Organism: Marinibacterium sp.; assembly: GCA_017643305.1. GTDB lineage: Bacteria > Pseudomonadota > Alphaproteobacteria > Rhodobacterales > Rhodobacteraceae > HXMU1420-2. Next base: position 85,841 of record JAEPNQ010000005.1, read on the forward strand.
CACGCCAGTACGCACCCGCCACAGACATCAGCTTGAACGTATCGCCCGGTAGCTGCCCGGTATGTTGCAGGTGCGGACCACGGCAAAGGTCCTGCCAGTGGCCGTGCCAGTACATCCGGATCGGTTCGCTGCCAGGAATGGACTCTATCAACTCGACTTTATAGGGCTCATTATTCGCCTTGTAGAATTCGATCGCACGGTCGCGTTCCCAAACCTCTGTGGTCACGGGGTCGCGTTTGTTGATGATCTCTTTCATCTTCTTCTCGATAAGACTGAGATCTTCGGGCGTGAAGGGTTCTGCGCGGTCGAAATCGTAATACCAGCCGTTGTCGATGACAGGCCCAATGGTGACCTTCGTGGCGGGCCAGATTTCCTGAACCGCGCGCGCCATCACATGCGCCATATCGTGGCGGACCAGTTCATTGGCCTGCACTTCGTCTTTCATAGTGTGGATAGCGATGGAGGCGTCCGCATCAATCGGCCATTGCAGATCCCAGTGCGCGCCGTTCACGGTCGCGCTGATCGCTTTCTTGGCGAGAGAGTTAGAAATGCCAGCAGCCACTTCGGCAGGCGTGACGCCGGCGTCGAAGGATTTTGAATTACCATCAGGGAAGGTTAAAGTGACTTGGGCCATATCGGCGCTCCTCGTCAGTTTGGCGCCCACGGAACGCCCGGTTGCGAAACGACCTTTGTAAACATTGAGAAAAATCAGGGGTCGTCACTGATTTCCGGGTTCTTCGGCAAATAATCCGGTCTCAACACAGGCGCTATATCGTTTGTCTGGCTGGTCTGGCAACCGCAAAGCATTATATCCGGTCTCCTTGGGTCATGGACGCTCCGGGGCGGCGCAGGCCCTCACACAAGCTTCTGAACCTTCCCGGGCAAAACTCCACCCAGAATTTTCCATGCTGAAATTTTTCCCGGGTATCTCCCGCGTTTTTGCGTGGTCTTTCGCCCGAGGGCGGCTACCGCGGCGAATGATGATCGTAGTCGAATGCCAGTGTGCTCAAGATGTCCTCAAGCGGCTGCCAACGCGCTTGCGGTGCGGCTTGCGCGTCCTTAAAGCTCGACGACAGTCCCCGCGGAACACTGCGCGAGAATGTTCAAAAAACGGGCCTTTGAGCTTCATCAGACACCTCCTTGCAAGCCCGGTCAGCATCAAGGTTCGAAAAGACTGATCTTCCGGTGCGTTCCTGGATTAGACAACTTCCTTGGCCATGAGGGGCGCTCTGTCAGCCGGTTAAGTGATTATCCGCGCAGGTGATCCTGTTTTATATCGGCGTGTTTCGAGAAGTGACGCCACGATTGCCCGTTCTCCCGCGCAATGAACACACCTAGTCTTGTTTTTGAGCAACAGCTCGCCCCTGTCGAACCGTTTCAAGCGCCTTTAGCAACTCGTTCTTTGGAATGGGTTTCATCAAACGAACATCTTCGGGACGAAGTCCGTTTCCGTGAACTGTTGCTTCGCGGGCATATCCCGACATGAAGACGGCAGGCAAGTCCGGGTTTATTGTGCGAAGTTTTTTCATCAAACCCGGTCCCTGGAGTTCTCCGGGCATTACTACATCTGTTAGTAGTATGTCGATATTCGGTTCCTGTTTGAACAAAGCCAGTGCTTCATCGCCCGAATAGGCCTTCAATACTGTATATCCGCTGTTACTGAGCATCTCGCAAATCACGTTCATGACGGCAGGCTCATCTTCCGCAACCAGCACACGGATGCCATTGCCAGAAACATCAGACTTATAAGATTTAGGCTTCTCGATTTTGAAAGATGCCCGTTTTTGTTTCGCGGGGAAATAGAGTTTGAAAGTCGTTCCTTGACCTTTTTCTGAGTAAACGTGGACTGCACCGCCAGTCTGTTTCATAAATCCATGGATCATGGAAAGACCAAGCCCCGAACCAGCGCCGACGGCTTTGGTTGTGAAAAATGGTTCAAAAATGGTGTCCAGGTTTTCATGCGGTATTCCAACCGGCGTTGTTGCATTACCCTCGCCTGAGGCGTGACTGCCCCTTACCCCACTGACGTCATGCCACGCGGATGATCTCGGCGGTGCCGAGGGCGTTGAAGCGGTTCATGAGGGCGATGCGGATGTGGATTTCGGCGGTCTGTC
>JAEPNQ010000113.1 GCA_017643305.1 Marinibacterium sp.
CATGGTTTTCTGCACAAGTAAAATGACTCTGACGTGCTTGCTGGATGGATAGTAGCCTACACGTCAGAGCCTTAGTGGGGACGTTTCTTGTGTTTACAACGATTCTGATTCAATTTTGTGAACGTACAAGGCATCCCTAAAGAGCAAATATTGTCAGATAAATAAACACTACACGATGTTGTCACAACTTTAGGGAAGTGAAACTGTACGTGATGTCCTTCAAATAAAGTACTTCAAGTATAGAGATATAGTTATCGGGATTGCCAGAACCGGCAATGAAATCATATCGGTGTTTAAACCGACATTCCCCAAGTGGCGTTGCTTCTGACGTGAAGATTGCCTGAACCGACGCACCGGACAAGCATTTTTCGCCCCAACCAGCGTCTTTTGCCGCGCGAGCTGCTGGAACAGGGCGGATCAGACCGCGAAGCTGCCGTGATCTGGCCCGACGGCGACGTTTTTCAGCGCAGCGGGCAGTCCCGTCGAGCCGGTTTCGTTCGGTTTCGCCGTGGATAGTTGTCATGCGTATAACGGAGGCGCTCGAAGGTGGCGGATGGCGGCAAGGACGTCGTGCACCATCGGGCCGGTTACGGCAACCTTGGCCAGTTTGAAGATTATAGCGCGGGTTTGTCGAACTGCCCGGCCACACCCAAACGGGTCCTTCGCAAACACCGTGGAAGTGGGTAGTTCGCGCCACTTTTGTTTTCTAGCGACAGAATGTTTTAGAGGGAGGAGGAAATAGAAAGGATCTTGCATGGCTACTTTGGCAGAGGTTGCCGCGCACAATCAGATGGACCAAAGGCCAGTCATGCACGCACAATCAAACTGGATCGCCAGATAGGGGCACACCAGTGCCGTTATAAGGAGGCTTCATCCTTGGGTGTCTGCCGACTTTCGGGTGGCCTCACGGCTGGCGCGGGATGGGGCGCAGCAAAAGATCTAGTGTGAAGGCCACGAAGAACGGTCGGGAGTTCGCTCAGATGCGCAATCTCGGCATCCGGGCGCCAGTCATAGTCTTCGGGCCAGTTCATCCCGTTGGGGAACCAAATTGTTCGCATGCCAACCTGGCGCGCGCCAATCATATCGGTTTGCGGAGTGTCCCCTACAAAGGCACAATTTCGTGGTGCCACATGCAAGCGCTCGGCCGCTCGCAAAAAGATTTCGGCGTCCGGTTTGCGGAGGCACTCGCTCTCAGAGATCAGGTAGGTATCGACCAACAAATCCAGATCCAATGCAAGGATACTGCGCAGTTGGAGGTGCGTTTCGCCGTTTGTTATGAGTCCAAGGCGCATTCCCGCATTGCCAAGTGACCAAAGCGTTGAACGCATCGCGTCGTGGGATCGTGCATAGCGCCAGGAATTGCTTTCGAAGTCTTGCAAAAAACCGCACCATATATCAGGGCAATCCAGCCCCATCTCGGCAAAGATCTGGCGATAGACAGAGGCTTTGTGACCGTTGTTACGGTCATCCAGCACCGTGAACCGGTTCGCCAACGCTTCCGCATTTTCGAACGTGCCGAACTCGCCGGAAAACTGCTGAGTGACAAAGGCTTTAACCGAAGAAGCGCGGTCAAGCAGAGTTTCGTCGAGGTCGAAGAGGACAGCCTCGACCACAGCTTACCAGAACTTCCACCACGGGCGATCCTGCGCGTCTTCGGCTGGGGTCTCAGCAGTTTCCGCGGCCGCCGCTTCGTCCAACTCAGTGTCTTCGGTCGTAGCAAAAACCTCTGCGGTCCCTGCTTCGGCGATCTCAAGAGCTTCGGTCAGCTGCGTTTTGCCCGCTTCAGGGTCTCCGTCGGCGCACGTCTGAAAGCCCTGTTGCAGCATCTCTCGGGCTGTTGCAGCTGCCTCTTCTGTGGTCCGGGGCAGTTGCAGGCGGATGCGAGCGCGCAGCATCAGGGCGTCCGTATCGTCACAAGCATCGACCAGCGCTTGAAAGGTGGCGTCGGTGTCAGTGGCGATGCCCGCCTGTTGCTGTTGGGCCGTTGCCGGCATAGCGATCACAAGGGCCACCATTGGGCCCAGAAAAACTAGTAAAGTCCGTGTCATGGGTCAAGTCTCCGGTTCAAACGACTTCAATAGCCGCGTTTTTCGATTCCAATCAGCTTGTTACGCAGCCAGGCAGACATCGCGTCCATGGCGACCACGGTGATCAGCACCAGCAGCGCCATGTAGGCGACATTTTCAAAATCGTTGCCGGTCTGCAGGGCGCCCAGGAATTGCAGGCCGATGCCGCCCGCACCCATTGCACCGATGATGACCGCGCCGCGGGTATTCGATTCCAAGTAGTAGAGCGACTGGGAGATGAACACTGGCATGATCTGCGGCAGGATGCCGAACCGTTGTTGCTGGATTTTTCCTGCGCCGGTGGACTGAATACCTTCGCGCTGGTTCTCGTCGGCGTTCTCGATCGCTTCGGACATCAGCTTGCCCAGGGTGCCGGTATCCGTGAAGGCAATCGCAAAGATACCGGTGAATAGTCCGGGGCCGAATGCCCGCAGGAAAATCAGCGACCAGATCAACGTATCGATGCCGCGGAGCACGTCAAATAGACGCCGCAAAGCGAAGCGGATACCACTGACTGGTTGGATATTGCGCGCCGCCATAAAGGCCAGCGGCAGGCCGACTGCCGCCGCGATCATCGTGCCCAGAAGCGCCATGAACACGGTTTCCAGCATCGCATACAGGATCGTGCCGTGGGCCCAGATCGTGTTGTCGCGGAATTCGGTCCAAACCAGTTTGGCGTTGGACATCTCTGGCACCACCCGGTCACCCGAGAACATCAGCCCCAGACCAGACCAGAACCCGTAGTCCCGCAGCGGGCTGTCAAAGTCGAACCAGAAAAAGGCCCAGCCGACTTCGTAGCGGTGCGCCTCGATCTTGCGAGTCCCCACCTGCAGGCGTTCGAACAGGGACGGGCGGATTTCCACCTTGTTGGCGGTCTGGCGGATCCAGTCAGGCAGTTCGTCCAGCCGGTCCTGATAACCGACCACATAAGGTTTGCCGTTGCTGTTTAGCTCAAACCGGTAAATCTCTTCTTCGCCGGGCCAGTCGAGTTCAACCGCATCATCCAGCAGGATGACCTTTCCGCCATTGCCAAAGGTCACAACCCGCCCGTCAACGCCGTTGTCGGCATACCAGTTGGGTTTCGGTTCATAGACATGGCGGTGCCCACCCTCGAAGGCGATGATAACCTCGTTCGGTGACGCCCACCGCGTGGTCACGTGATCCTTGTGCGCATAGGTATCCAGAACGAACAGCGCCGCGCGTTCGGGCTTCCATTTCTGACGAATCGACCCAAGATCAAACTGCACCCAGGAAAAGGCGAGATAAGCTAAAATCACGGCCATCACACCCCAGAAGAAGATGCGCTGGCGTTCGGCGGCTTTGTCCACATCCTGCTGGATCGCGTCGAAATTGGTTTGGTCCATCGCAAGGCTCATCTGCGCGCTCCGATAAGTTTGGCGCGGACCCAGTCAGACAGGTAATCCAGTGCGATAATGGTCACGACCAGCAGGACGAAGATCGCCGTGACCCGGCCGCCGTCGCGCCACTGAATGTTTTCGGATAGTGCGGCGCCGATGCCGCCCGCGCCGAAGAAGCCAAGGATGGTCGAGGCGCGCACATTGATTTCCAGCCGGAGGATGCCGTAGCTGAAAAAGAGCGGCATGACCTGCGGGAAAACGCCGAACCGCACACGGCTGACCCAACTGCCGCCGGTGGATTCCAGACCCTCGAGAGGTTTGTTGTCGATGTTTTCAATCGCCTCGGAAAAGAGTTTCCCCAAGGCGCCGCCCGTATGGATCGTGATGGCGATCACGGCAGGCAGCAGGCTTTTGCCCATAAGATACAGAAAGATCAGCGCGATCACGATCTCCGGGAAGGACCGGAACAGATCAAGCAGCCGGCGGGTGACCTGCACCACCGCGGTCGAGCGCATGATGTTGCGGGCCGCAAAGCACGACATGATCACCGCAAGGATAAACCCCAGAAATGTCGAAAGCAGCGCCATGTTCAGCGTCAATAGCAAGTCGGGCAGAAATTCTAGAACGCGGTTGAACCATTTTACAAAACCAAGCTCCCATGCCAGCAAGAACATATCGCGGGGAAAGTCGAAAATCTTGTTGATGCCCTGGCTGAAGGGCGTCGCATTGGCCGAATTGGCCATTTCGATCCCGATCAGCGCGATCGCAGAAGTGATCCCTATCCCCAAAACGGTATACAGCGTCTTGCGTCGCTGGAGCTGGTGCAGCTCGGATTCCAGTTGATTGAGATGTTCGGGAAGGATCGCGGTCATCAGGTGCCCTCAAGAACGGGAGTAGGGTGCGTGGTGTCCCACGCACCCCGTCGGCAGCTTAGTTAGACTTGGCTGCTTCGATTTTGGCTTTACGTGCTTTCACGATCACTTCGTAGAAAGAGTGGTCAACTGGCACCCATGCTTTCACGATGCCTGCGGCAACGTTTTCGGAGCATTCCGGATCGTTTGCGTGGATCCACTGCTTCATGCCGACCATGACGTCTTTCGCTTCCTGCGGCAGCGCCTTGCGGACAACGATCGGGCCATTCGGGATCAGGTTAGAGGACCAGATCTGACGGATGTCATCCATGTTGAGGATGCCCTTGTCGACCATCTTGCGCAGGTTGCCGGAGGTGTAGCCCTCTTCCCACGCACCAACGCCGGACACCCATGTCACAGCGGCGTCGATGTCGCCATTGAGAACCGCCAAAACGCCGTTTTCATGGCCGCCCTGGAACTCCGCGGACGCGAAATACTCGTCCAAATCACCCAATTGATCACCCAGTTCGATGGACGGAATCAGGTAACCGGATGTGGAGTTCGGGTCAGCAAAGCCCAGCTTCTTGCCTCTCATGTCTTCGATGGACTCGATGCCGCTATCAGCGAGGGTCACCATGACCGAATAGTAGCCGGTGTCGCCTGTCGGCTGCATCCGGGTCAGGATCGGCTCACCCGCTTCCGGGTCCTGCAGGTAGAGGCCAGCGTAGCCCGACGCGCCGAACCAGGTGTAGTCTAGGTTGCCGCCCACGAAGGATTCCATTGTGCCCGCGTAGTCCTTGAATGTGAAGGTCTTGGCAGGAATGCCAAAGGCCGCTTCGACATAGTCTTCCAGGCATGCATTACGCGCGATGATGTCCTGCGCGGATTCGTCGCCTAGGTGGCCGATGCGGAATTCCGGCTGAATCGAGGACAGGTCCATCTTTGGGCCGGTGTAGTTGATGTGGCCGTCCGCGAAAACAGAGGTTGCAAAAGCGGCGGCAGCAAAGGATGCTGCGACACGGGTCGTGAAGTTTGTCATTGAAAACTCTCCTATAAGGGTTTTTCGATGCCCGAGGCACCGGTTATAGTGCGCCGACTGCTTCGACGATGGGCTCCGGCTGGGCGGGGGGTGCATCCCCGCCCAGTGAAGTTGAGGTTATGGAACCTTCGAACGCCTCTTCGGCTTCAGCTCCGTAAATTTCGCGCGCTATACTGTTGGTCAGGGCCTGCGGCACGTCGTCGAACACCTTTTCACCGGCGCGCATGCCGATGACGCGGTCGCAATAGGTGCGCGCGGTGTCGAGGGTGTGGAGGTTGCAGATCACGGTGATCTTTTCCTCTTGGTTGATCTTCTGGAGGGCCTCCATCACCAGCCGCGCGTTCAGCGGGTCCAGTGAGGCGATAGGCTCATCTGCAAGGATGAATTTTGGCTGCTGCATCATCGCGCGGCAGATCGCTACGCGCTGCTGTTGGCCGCCTGAAAGGGTTTCGGCCCGCTGCAGGGCGGTCTGGGCCACTCCGAAGCGGTCCAACAGGCGCAACGCCTCATGCCGCTCTGCCTGCGTGAAGAACATCAGAGACGAGCGCAAGATCGACTGCTGGTTCAGCCGGCCCAGAATCACGTTGGTCAGAACGTTCAAGCGCGGCACAAGGTTGAACTGCTGAAAAATCATCGCGCATTCGCGCTGCCAATCCATTTTGGCCCGACCTTTGAGCGCCAGCACATCGGTGCCATCGACGCGCAGTTCACCACTCGTAGCATCCGTCAACCGGTTCATCATCCGCAGAAATGTAGATTTACCGGCGCCGGAGCGACCAATAATTCCAATGATCTGCGGCTCTTCCGCGGAGAAAGACAGCTCGTGAACAGCAACATTGTCATCGAACTTCTTTGTAACGCTTTCGACTTCAAGCAACGGTCGCCTCCCCAGAATGCCTCCGACAAGTCGTTACATGCCTTAGGTAACAATTTTGCGTCGTATCGAGGCGCGCTCCTTGATTTGACCCGCTGCAATCACGTTACGACTTTCTTCCTCATCGGGGCGCACCGTACCATCAGCAAAACCAAGGCAAGATTGAGCGCTGGCATCAAACCTTGAAGAACCGCATCTTGCTGGAAAACTACTACCTGCCCGGCGACCTGCGGCGGCAGATCAATAGCTTCGTCAAGCACTACAATCACAGGCGCTATCACGAGGGCCTGCGAACCCTCACCCCGGCCGATGTCTACTTCGGGCGCGGCCAGACCATATTGAAGCAACGAGAAAGGATCAGGCGAAAGGCAATCGAAACCCGGCGCTTGTTTCACAGCAAAGCCGCCGCATAATCAAACCAACCCGATGAGCCACGCCCTCTCTCAGCTCAGGCTGCCATCTGTCACAAAACCTCTGACGACGGACAGTGCTGATCGACAGCGAGGGGATCGCCTGCGCGGCGGCCGCTGATGCCCTTTCGGAGATCGGATACCCGATCACTAGGAACCGTGTCGTGGAGCGCTTCGCCGGTGTTCCTGCGGACGCCATGTAGGCAACGATCGAAGCCGAAATGGGCCGTGCCCTGCCTGCTGGCTTCAAAGACCGGGTCGATCAGAGGATACTGGACAAGTACCTGACAGAGCTCAAACCCATCGAGGGCATCAAGGAGGTTCTTTCCCAAATCCCGATCAAAAAATGTGTCGCATCGAGTTCAACCCCGTCAAAGCTCGCTCTTGGCCTTGTGGAAACCGGGGTGTTCGATCTCGTCCATCCGCATGTGTTCTCAACGATTTTGGTGGAGCGCGGCAAACCATATCCGGATATCTTCTTACATGCCGCGCGCAAGATGGTTGTGGACACCTCCAAATGTGTCGTGGTCGAAGACAGCGTTTCTGGAGTGACGGCGGCCGAAGCGGCAGGCATGCGTGCGATTGGATTCACCGGCGGGTCCCATTGCACATCAGATCACGCTGAGACGCTCATCGCTGCGGGGGCCGACACTGTGATTGAGCACATGCACATGCTGATGACCGAACTGCGATAGCGCCCAAAAGGGCGATGCCTTGCACACCTGTTGATGAGCGCCAAGAGGCCATGTGACGGCCCATTGACCCAAGTGAGCCCACACTGTCATGTGGGTGTCACGGGGTCCTGATAGCCTGCTGGTTCATCAAATTGAACAGGGTTCGAGATGAAGGTGACCTATTCCGCGCAGGTTCCCGGAGGGACAAGCGAGGTTCTCATTCCCGGCGGCATCGCAACGCCGCATGGGCGCTGTACCGATATCCAGGCGAACGGGTTGTTCCCGCTCAAGGAGGCGACCACAGGACAGGTTGCATATCGACTGAAACCTCAAGCACGTGACCTGACGATCACCTTTTGCTTTGACGGGGCCGTTGGCACCTATCCTGACGTCATGTTCACACCGCACCCCTCGCGGTTCACGCGGTTTGCGGATGATCTGCTGGCAGAGATTGCGCCTGTTGGCCATCACCTGACGGGATCTGATCGCATACGCGCCATCGCCTGTCACGTGGCCGAGCGATTCACCTACGGGCATCCAGACGTGAAGTTCAACGATGGCTTTGACGTCGTTCCAGCTTTGGGTTGCGGACTGACGGAAGGCTCTTGCGTTGACATCAACACATATTTTTTGGCGGCCCTGCGCGCGGCCGGGATCGAGGCTGGTTATGTCACAGGGTTCTTTTTCCCTCAAGAGAAGGCTGGCACCTGCGAAGATGGACATTGTTGGGTTGTCACAAGGATTGATGGCCAGACCGAGGAATGGGATATCGCGCATAATCTGAAACTGGGAACACGCGAAATTCGGCCAAACCTAAACCCTAAGCCCGAGCTGCGGTTCGCTTGATTCCATTTAATGGGTTTGGATTTCCCAGATTTGGGTATCGTGGGCGCCAAAGCGCTAATTGAACCTATGGCCGTCGTCGACGGACAGCTGATCAGCTTCGACGCACCTCGGATCGGAGCGAGCGCGCTTGCGCCCGCGTAAGCGGGCCAATTGATGCCTTTGATGCAGTGGTTTTTCGCGCAGGAACGCCGTTTAGCTTAGCGCATCACCACTTGATGTAGCTCGGCCAAACGAAGTTTTCTTCAGGATCAGCATCACCCAACTCCAAACATCTGCGGCGAAAAATGTCTGTTATTTCGGAGCGAGTAAATCGCGCAAGCTCGTTTGCCATCACTGGCGTCCCAAGTGTCATACGCATGTCGCCTCCCATACGTCGGCGGGTTTCTCGGAAGAGCAGAGCCGCACGCAAAGGGTACGATACGTGGCTGGTCACTTGGAATAAGGATGAATTTTGGCCGTGTACGTGGACCGGCAAAACAGTTGTATTTTCAGTTAGGGCCAGTCGCGTGACAAAAGGATGCCACGGCAGTTCCGCTGCAGGCCGACGGAAAGGCTGGTTAGACGTGGCGACGCTGCCGCCAGGAAAGATCACTACTGCGCCACCAGACTTGAGCAGATCGGCAGCCATCCGGCGCGTTTTGGCGGAATTTCTGCGGGCCTGGGATGTCTCGCCAAAATCCACAGGCATTAGAAAGGGTCGGAACTCGGGCACTCTGCAAAGCAGAGAATGCGTTAGGATACAAACACTCTCACGCAGTTGTGTCGCAAGCCACCCCAAAGCCAGCCCATCGGCAAGACCAAACGGGTGGTTTGCAACCAGCAGCAACCCACCCTCGCTCGGAACAGAGTCCATTGACACACCATTCAAAGCCATCGGGAATTTGAGTTTCTTTATCGCTGCGTCGAATGGGTTTCCTTGGGCACCTGATACAACCCAGTCAAAATAGAGCTGCTCCAAGTAACGGCTGCCCGATAACCGCTCAATCGAATTGATTATATTGCGCCTTAACCAGGACTGGTTTCGGTTGGCGTAAGTGAACCTAATCGTGTCGACTGGAACGGACGAACAAGCTCGACTTTCAGCTGACACTTTGGCCATTGGGGTCGCCTCTCTTTTGGAAGGGCAAATTCGCATGTTTTTGTAACAGCTGATTTACGCCAGCTGACAGCAATTTGGCTCGCAATCACTCAAACAGATCTTGTTTGACCGACATTGGAAGATGCCTGCATGTTCACCTTACGGTTTTTGTCATCGAACAACTGGCGAAGAACCTCTCAAAGTCCGCTCAGGGCTAAGGCAAATTCAATCTCAGCATTGCAGCGATTGGCCACTATCAGCTGATGTCGTTGAAAAAGTTGTTCGTTTTCGCACCTTGGGGTTTTGCGTTGTCTATATTTTGTTGGTCGATGTGAGACTTTGTCGCCCTGTTACCCCAGGGCGGATGCCATCGGCTTCCGCTTTGCCAGTTTCCGGAGGTTCTGGGCGGTAGCTGCGAGGGTGAACTCGTCTTGGACGCCACATGGCCCTCGCAATCGGAGTCTGCCCAAGCCGAGGATTCGGAAGCCATCTGCGAGGCTGTCACACGACCGAACATGCGGTTCGTGCCCGTGAAGACCGAGGAGCAGCAGGGCGTTCTTGTGCTGCACCGGTCTCGTGACTTGCTGATGCGACAGCGCACGATGATCCTGAATGCCATCCGTGCGCACTTCGCCGAATTTGGGATCATCTCCGCGCAGGGGCCGCGGACGGTGGCAGAGCTTGTCATCGGCCTGGCAGACGAAGAGAAGCCACAGCCCAAAACCTCCGGAAGCTTGCCAAACTCAAGCCGATATCGCCTGCCGGATGTTAGAAAATAGCCCGGCCAGAGATTATGCCAGCTGGTCAACACGATTGCCAGAATCCGCCCCGACAGATCCAACGAGTTTTTCAACGGAATTGGTCCGTTTCGCTGCTTGCTGCGCACCGTTCGAACTCGCGCAAGGCTCAATCACCGGACAAAGCCCACGATGGCTAGAGTCGAACACAACGATTCCCCGAGGGATGCGTCGCTGCAACGCAGTTTTGCCAATCCAGCCGTTCGTTTTGACTGGTTTGAACTGCATCCTCAAAGTGGGCCGATGCCGCTAGAAGCGGACCTTAGCTCTTGTGGGTCGCGTTCGTTACAGTTCTTTTCAGCAATTATCCCGCCGAACCGCGAGACTCGCAAGATCGATGCAATCAGATTTGCGATTCTGGGACGCAAAGCCCTGCGGGAGTCGCGGCGCTCGTCAGCAAGTCGCCGTAGCCCGTCAAGCGGCAGCTTGTCAGGTGATCGCACAAAATCTCGATAAACGGTGAACACGCCGGGACGTAGGTAACCGCTCCAGTGACAGATTGGGCGAAGCGACTGTGCGATCGGGTAGCCGGCGGCGCGCAGAAGCGCCAAAGCATTGGGGTCGTGAAGCGGCAGATCGATCCATTCTGCGCAGCGTGTGGCAGTGCAGCTGCTGAGTGTCTTGGTCCAGGGCCGTCGGGTGATCGCCGCGGCAAAGGTGCAATCGATAATCCAGTTCTCTCGGCTAGTCACGTTGATGATCCGAGGCAACGGGTAATTGCCAGTAGAAAGACAGTGGTCGGTTTCGCGGCCGATTTCCGCGCCATATATGAAGACCATGCGGTGAATGCGGCCAGCTTTGATATGTGGAAGCGCGCAAAGCGCAACTCTTGCACCAAGGCTATGCGCCACAACGACGACTTCCCGTCGCGGGTCAGCGAAACGGATCAGGTCAACCAGACGGGCGAGTGAAACACCGGCTTCGTTTGCTCTTTGGTAGGCTTCTCGGATCCCGGTGCGAGCGGGCCAGGAAAGGCCGATACAGAGGCCTTCCTCCTTGCGGCCACGACAAAAGCCCAGATGCCTTGGCCAGGACACAGAGCGCGGGTCGTCTGCGGGTGGCACTGGCGAAAAGATCGATTTGGCGGGGTCGTTTTCCGGCTTCGCAGCGTCGTAACGAAACCCGTGGATCAGGATGACGACCGGAGTATCTAACGGCTGCGCCTCCAAATTTTCCGCGAGAACCGGCAACAAGGCGCCGGACCGGTCCCGAAGTTTTGGGACATCACCTGTGCTTACCAGTTGAATGAGAGGCATCTATCAACTCGCCACAACATCTTGTGGTTTTCCCTTGCCCGATACTCATGAAAATGACGTGACGAATGCGTTACAGGTCGGTGACGCTTTTGATCGGCGCAGGGCTCTACTTAGTCATTTATTGCTTTCAACTCGGTATTGTGAGTATGTGCAGTCACTCATGTTCCTGAATAAAGATCTCGTTTGCACCTGCAGCAATAACAACTTTGGAATGTCCCTTCTGAACTGGTCCGACATTATGTTTAGGGAACGGAGGACCGAGAATGGCGAACAAGAGACACGAGCCCGAGGAGATAGTTCAGAAGCTGCGACGGGTTGATGTGCTTGTCGGCCAGGGAATTTAGCGTGTGGATGCGATCCGCGAGGTTCGCATAACCGAGCAG
>JAEPNQ010000011.1 GCA_017643305.1 Marinibacterium sp.
AACCGGGCGTTGAAGCTCTCGACGTAACCGTTCTCCCAAGGGCTGCCTGGCTCGATGAAGGCCGTCTTGGCACCGACGGCCTCGATCCAGGCCCGGACATCCTTGGCCACGAACTCAGGGCCATTGTCCGACCGGATGAAGGCGGGAGGGCCACGCAGGATGAACAGGTCGGTCAGAGCATCAATCACGTCTGTCGAGTTCAGCTTACGCTTCACACGGATTGCCAGGCATTCCCGGCTGAACTCATCAAGGATGTTCAGCGTCCGGAATGCCTTGAACCGGCGATGAAAATTGCGCATTAACTGCGGTTAAGCCAGGGGTGCCGCGCCTCCAATAAAAACCCGCCAGCGATGGCCTACCTTGTAGGTTTGGATGACGCCTCACCTTGGGGGCGGTGCAGCGGTATGCTGGCCGCCCAGTTCTATATCGGTAGCCCGCAACAGCGACCAATTTGGACTGGTTTGCGCGCTGGCAAGCGTCGAGGCCGAGGCGGTGATGCGCGTCTATGATCCTGCGCGGTTCCCTCAGAGGCGGGGCAGGCGGCGCGCGGCGTGATTTTATAAGGGCAGATTGAAGGGCTTTTCCATTTTTGTGCCGCGCATAAAATCCAACAAAATCAACATTTTAAGTGAATATTTGGAGCGTGTAACGGGAATCGAACCCGTAACTTAAGCTTGGGAAGCTCGCGTGATACCTTTTCACCATACCCGCGCTCAAGGCGACTGATTAGCTGTGATGCAAGGCCAGCGTCAAGCGCAATCGCACTGCGTCAGATCAGGCCGGCGCTGCGGCCCCAGTCGGAATAGGTGCGCGTGCGGCGGACGGCCTTTTCGTCTTCGGTCATGGCGGGCAGGTTGGTGAAATCTGCGGTCACCCCGGTGCCTTCCACGATCCGGTTCATAAAACTGAACATCGCACAGACAAGGATCGCGTCATACAGCGCCTGTTCGGACCATCCTGCGTCAAACAAGGCCTGCGCCATGGCTTCGGTCACCATGGCTGGCGTTTGGGTCAGGCAGGCCACATAAGCGAGGATGGGTTTCAAACGGTCCTCTACCGGGGCCCTCGTCGGGTCCGCGATCAGCGCGTCGATCAGGGCCGGATCCACGCCAAATGCCTCTGCTGCACGGGTGTGAGAACCCAGGCAATACGTACAGGCGTTCAATCCCGAAACATAGGCCGCAATCAGCTCCCGATCAGCAGTGCTGAGTACGCTGTCAGCCAGCAGTACCTTGTCATTTGCTCCAAAATCGGGGCCAACGTGGCCGGAAATGCGCGGAACAAATCACCCAGATCAGGCGTCTCGGGCAGCGTCGGGAAGAGACGTTTCATGTCTATCAGCTCTCTGGCAGCGTGGCGTGGAACCGGTTGATTTCGGCCGGCATGACAAACGGGTCCTGGGACGGGTAGGTTTGGAAGACGCGCAAGACCTCGGCCTCAATGGCGGTTTCGTCTTCGTCGGAGCCGCCAAAATGCGCGATCACACGCACTGCCGGGCCGACTTTCATGCACATGGCTGCCGCGCCGCTGGCAAGGCCCATGGGGGTCAGGCCGATGGAGACAGCTTCGGCCTGCACTTCCAGCCCGGCTTCGGCAAAAAAACTGCTGATCCGGTCGATGTCATGGAAGGCCAGGGGCCCCGGCGCATTGCGATCAGTGGATGGCGGGCGACCCAGCCGAGCCACAGCTGCCTGATGCGGAACCATGAACCAGGGATTGTTTGCCAACCGCCCCCAGGCGGCAAACACCATCCGCCCGCCTGGGCGCAGGGCACGCGCCATGTTGGCAAAAGCGGCCCGGGAATCTTCGAAAAACATCACGCCGAAGCGGGAGATGATGGCATCCGCGCGGCCCGGTTCAAAGTCATATGTCTGCGCATCGGCGACTATGGCTTCGACCTGTGGCAGACCAGCGGTGCGAATGCGGGCGCGGTCCACGAACGGTGCGGAGATGTCGGCGCCGAGCACATGGCCTGTCTCACCCACCGCCTCTGCTGCGCGGATCAGGCTGGCGCCGGTGCCGCAGCCAATATCCAGCACTCGTTCGCCCGGTTGCAGCGCTGCTCGCTCCAGCACAAGCTCCAGTACCGGGCCCAAGGCGGCGTCCAGTCGGTCTTCAAGGGTGATCCACTTGGCGCCACCCGGGGAATTGGCCCAATATTCGGCCTGTTTGGCATTCACATCGGTCATGGCGGCTCCTTTTCCTGTGCATCAGGCGCGGCGACGACGTCTGCGGCCTCCGCCATGTTCGCCGTCCCCACCGGTGTTGAACGCAACCTGCGGCAGCGTCATCACCTTTGCAAGCTCGGGAAAAGGATCGGTTTTGTGTGGGATCGCGTTCGCCGCAACGAAATGGTCTTGAAACTTGGGCTCAATCGCTGTTTCCACCTTGGTGATCTCGCGGACCACACGCTCAATTTCCACTCTCGCATCAGCATTACACAGCGCGATGCGCGCGCCAGTGCCTGCCGCGTTGCCCGCGCTGGTGACCTTGTCGAGGGGGCAATCAGGGATCATGCCCAGCACCATGGCGTGTTTGGTGGAAATATGCGCACCAAACGCGCCGGCCAGCACCACGCGGTCCACCCGATCCACACCCATCTCATCCATTAGTAGTCGGGCCCCGGCATAAAGCGCCGATTTGGCCAGTTGGATCGCGCGGATGTCGCCCTGTGTCACCGTGATGACCGGGCCGCCATCGGCGCTGCCGTCGTGCAGCAAATAGGCATGGGTCCGGCCCTCGGGCACGCTGCGCGCCGTTCCGGTCTGGGCCGCGGACCCAATCAGCCCGCTGTCGTCCAGTAACCCGGCCATGCGCATTTCGGCGACGGCTTCAATAATGCCGGACCCACAAATACCGGTGATCCCGGTCACTGCAGTGGCTTTGTCAAAGCCTGGCTCATCCGACCATAGGTCACTGCCGATCACGCGGAACCGCGGTTCCTTTGTCGCCGGGTCAATCTCCACGCGTTCAATCGCCCCCGGCGCGGCCCGCTGGCCGGAAGAGATCTGCGCGCCTTCAAACGCGGGTCCGGTGGGCGATGAACAAGCCAGCACGCGGGTGGTGTTGCCCAGCACGATTTCGGCATTGGTTCCCACATCAACCACCAGCACCAGGTCTTCGGATCTGCCCGGTTCTTCGCTGAGCGCCACGGCGGCTGCATCCGCACCTACATGGCCCGCGATACACGGGAGCACATAGACCCGCGCGCGCGGGTTCATCGTGCTTAGCTCCAACTCGGACGCTGGCAGTTCCAACGCGTCTGACGTGGCCAGTGCAAACGGTGCCTGGCCTAGCTCCACCGGGTCCAGCCCCAGCAGAAGATGGTGCATCACCGGGTTGCAGACAAACACGGTTTCCACGATTAGGGCGGCGTCGATCCCGGCCTCATCCGCGATAGCGGAGGTCAGGTCGTTCAAAGCGCTGCGCACAGCCCCTGTCATTTCTTTGTCGCCGCCAGAGTTCATCATCGCATAGCTGACCCGGCTCATCAGGTCCTCACCAAATCGGATCTGTGGGTTCATCAACCCACTCGACGCCTTGACCTCGCCGGTTTCCAAATCGGTCAGATGCGCAGCGATGGTGGTGGAGCCTAGATCAATTGCCAGCCCATACAGCCCACCTTCATGCAGGCCCGGCCAGATATCGATGATCCGATGCGCGCTGTCGCGATGGCCTTTGTGCAACGCCACGGTCACCTGCCATTTGCCCTTGCGCAGCGCCGGCTGCAGCTTGCCCATCAGAGACAGGTCGGCGGTCACGGAATCAATCTCCCACTGGGCCTTCAGTGCCTGAGCCAGCCGCTCCAGATCACCGGTCGGCTCTTGCATGTCGGGCTCGGTCACCTCGATGAAATAGAGCCGTGTCGCCGGGGCCATGGTGATCGCCCGTGCGCTGGCGGCCTTGCGGATCACCTGTTTATGCACCTGGCTTTCGGGCGGCACGTCGATCACCACGTCGCTGACAATCTGCGCCTGGCAGCCCAGCCGCCGCCCAGGTTTCAGCCCGCGCTTGTCGTCATAGCGCTGCTCCACCGCGTTCCATTCCGACAGCGCACCATCGGCCACACTCACACCATGCTTGGGAAATTCACCATAGCTGGGCGTAATCTGACATTTCGAACAGATCCCACGCCCGCCACAGACAGAATCGAGATCCACGCCCAACTGACGCGCGGCAGTCAGCACAGGAGTGCCTGCGGGAAAACGACCCCGTTTGCCGGAGGGGGTAAAAACGACGAGCGGATCGGTGGTCATGGATGGCCTCTTTTGCACTTGCGCGAACATAGTCCGCGCCGCGCCGAATAACAGCCGCAGAACGGCATTTTTGCGTCAACCCGCGTCATTGGCACGCTTCATGGCTTTTACTGTTTCCAAATATAGCGCCGAGGCAACGCCCCCGGTCGTGGGTGCGGCTAAAGGGCTGCCATAGAGGCGGTATAGCCTCTTCCCCCCATCCACAAACCATGCGATAGGGTGGCCGTCAAACGGGCAGATGCATGGGGGTCGTTATGCAGATTCGTGAGGCACTCACCTTTGATGATGTTCTTTTGGTCCCGGCGGCGTCGTCTGTACTGCCATCCGAGGCCGATACGCGCACCCGTGCCACCCGTGCAATTGACTTGAACGTTCCACTTCTTTCCAGCGCTATGGACACGGTGACTGAAGCCAACATGGCTATTGCCATGGCGCAGGCGGGCGGCATGGGTGTGGTGCACCGCAATCTGGACATCGAAGAACAGGCTCGCGCCATTCGCCGGGTCAAACGGTTTGAAAGCGGGATCGTGTACAACCCCATCACCCTTCGTGCCGATCAGACCCTTGCTGATGCTCAGGCGCTGCGCGAACGCTACAATGTTTCGGGCTTCCCGGTTGTGGATGAATCCGGTCGCGTTGTGGGGATCGTGACAAACCGCGACATGCGCTTTGCTTCCGATGACCGGACCCCCGTCAGCGTGATGATGACCTCCGACAACCTTGCTATCTTGCAGGAACCCGCAGACCGCGACGAAGCCATTAGTCTGATGAAGGCGCGCCGGATCGAAAAGCTGCTGGTCACTGATGGAAGCGGCAAGTTGACTGGTCTGTTGACTCTGAAAGATACCGAACAGGCCGTGCTGAACCCAACCGCCTGCAAGGACAATCTGGGCCGTCTGCGCGTCGCGGCAGCTTCTACTGTGGGCGATGCGGGCTTTGAACGCTCCGCCGCGCTGGTCGATGCCGGGGTCGACATGATCGTGATCGACACCGCCCATGGCCATTCCGAAGGTGTTGCCGCCGCAGTGCGCCGGGCCAAGGCATTGTCGAACGAGGTGCAGATTGTGGCCGGGAACGTGGCCACTGCTGAAGGCACCCGCGCGCTGATCGATGCCGGGGCTGACGCGGTCAAGGTGGGGATCGGTCCGGGCAGCATCTGCACTACGCGCATGGTCGCCGGTGTCGGCGTACCGCAGCTTACCGCGATCATGGACGCGGCTGCTGCTGCTGGTGACGTGCCGGTGATTGCCGATGGCGGTATCAAGTTTTCCGGCGATTTTGCCAAGGCGATCGCGGCGGGCGCGTCCTGTGCGATGGTCGGGTCGATGCTGGCGGGCACCGATGAAAGCCCGGGTGAGATTATCCTCTATCAGGGTCGCAGCTTTAAAGGCTATCGTGGCATGGGC
Organism: Marinibacterium sp.; assembly: GCA_017643305.1. GTDB lineage: Bacteria > Pseudomonadota > Alphaproteobacteria > Rhodobacterales > Rhodobacteraceae > HXMU1420-2. The sequence continues at coordinate 5,663 of JAEPNQ010000011.1, forward strand.
AGCCTTGGCGCCATGGCGCGCGGTTCGGCCGACCGTTATTTCCAGAAGGATGCGGCCAGCGACAAACTTGTCCCCGAAGGAATAGAAGGCCAAGTGCCCTACAAAGGCGGCGCAGCGGCTGTTATACATCAGTTGGTGGGCGGTTTGCGTGCAGCTATGGGCTATACGGGCTGTGCCACTGTCGAAGCGATGCGCACAGGCTGCGAATTCGTCAAGATCACCGGCGCCGGTCTGAAGGAAAGCCATGTGCATGACGTACAGATTACGCGAGAAAGCCCGAATTACCGGGTCATGTGATCCGGCCCGGGCATGATCCCTGCCGCGCGGTTGCAGGCCGCGATCGAAATTCTGGATGACATCGCCGTTGGGAAAGCTGCCGAACAGGCTCTGACCAGTTGGGCGCGCCGTAGTCGCTTTGCCGGATCCAAGGACCGTGCGGCAGTGCGTGACCATGTGTTCGACGTGCTGCGCGCTCGCCGGTCCTGTGCCACGCTTGGCGGCGGGCAGGGGGGGCGTGCGCTGGTGTTGGGCCTGTTGCGGTTGCGGGGAGAAGATCCCGCTCCGTTCTTTTCTGGCGCCCGGTTCGCGCCAGAACCATTGACGGAGGCTGAGGCCGCGGATGTGACCCGAAACGACAAGCTTCCCCCGGATGTACCTGATTGGTTGGAGGAAGAGTTTTCCGCCGCCTTTGGCCCTGAACTGCCGGGCGTTCTGCAAGCTCTGCGCACCCGTGCACCCGTGCACCTCAGGGTTAACTTACGCAAAGCTAACATGGCTCAGGCTGTGGAGGCCTTGGCAAAAGATTGCATCGTGACCGTCCCGCATTCTGCTGCTAACACCGCGTTGGAGATCACCCAAGGCCCGCGCAAGCTGCGCCAGAGCCGGGCTTATCTGGAGGGACTGGTCGAGCTGCAGGATGCCGCCAGCCAGGCCGTGGTGCAGATTTTACCCTTGCGCGATGGTCAACGCGTGTTGGATTACTGCGCCGGTGGCGGTGGTAAGGCCCTCGCCATGGCCGGGCGCGCCAATATCACACTGCACGCCCATGATGCTGCGCCCGACCGGATGCAGGACATTCCGGCCCGCGCAACCCGCGCCGGCGTGCAAGTAACCTGTCTGCCGCCGTCTGGCGCAAAAGGCCCATATGACATTGTTCTCTGCGACGCGCCCTGTTCTGGCAGTGGGTCCTGGCGGCGCGCGCCGGATGGTAAGTGGCGGCTGACGCCTGAGCGGCTGAACGGCCTTATGCAAACTCAAGACGCCATCCTCGCCACGGCCAGCGCACTGGTCGGCCCTGACGGTCTGTTAGCCTATGCCACCTGTTCCATCTTACCGTGCGAAAACCGCAGCCGGGTGGACCATTTCCTGGCCATTAATCCCGACTGGATCTTGCTGAACGATTGGGCCTGGTCGCCCGCAGACGGAACAGACGGGTTTTACACCGCACACTTGACGCGGAAAAATGCAATTTGGTTAACTACCTAAAGTAGTTTTGCATTAACTATGAATTAACTTGAGGTTGCTAAACTGCGCTTGTTGTGGGCCGATGCGGGCCCGCGCAGCAAGGATGCGCGCATGTCCATGTCCGGGGCGGAAGCCGGTGGTCTACGGGTGCAAGGCCGGCACAGATATTCTTTTGCCGCCGCTTTGGCGGCGGGCTCGGCGGCCTTGTCGCTCCTGGCGCCTGAAGGCGTGGGCGCACAGGCTGCAGCAGCTGCAGCAGCGACCATCCTGTTTCTGTTGATGCTGGTGGCAGCCTATGACTGGCGTTTAGCCCGGCAACAACACAACGTAATGGCCGCGCTGGCAGTTGCGCAGGAACATGACCCGGTCGCGCGGGTTCTGGCCGATATCGATGGCCGAATACTCTTTGCTAATCGTGTGGCCCGCAGCCGTTTTGGAACTGCTGCGTCTGGCACCCTGGTTGGCTGCCTTGGGGACGTCTTTGACAACCCTGCTGGGATCATTGACCGCGTATCGCGCGATCTGGACCAGACCGACGGCAGAAATGAAGACGTGCAGACGCGCAACGGCATCGTCCGCGTGGCCGCCCACACAATCCGCCCTGGCGTGATCGGCTGGCGGGTGGAACCCTTGCCCGATAGCCCCCAGGCAGGACGTGCGGCGGAATATCTGCCAATTGCAATGATCACCGTGGGCCGCACCGGCGCGATTCTGTTCATGAACGATGCGGCGCGCCATCTGGCCGGGGGACGGTTGAAGTCCCTGGATGAATTGTTCGTGGCCCTGCCGGTGCGCCCTGGTCAGATCAACCAGATCCGAGGAGATACAGGCCGCGTAAACGCTTTGGTCGTGGAACATAAAACCTCTGCCAGCCGCAGCGAAATTTTCCTGTTACCCGCAGGTGAGGCCGCGACGCCCGCGCTCGGTGGGTTAGAAGCGATCCCTGTGCCGGTACTGAAACTCTCCACCGAAGGGCAGGTTCTGGCGCTGAACATGCAAGCGCGTGAACTGCTTGGCGGGGAAGCTGGGGAAGGTGACGCGATGTTTGATCACATGACTGGGCTGGGCCGCCCGCTGGCGGACTGGCTTCGCGACGTGGCAGTGGGCAAGATGGTGAACCATACCGAATTCCTGCGCCTGACCCGCAGTGACAAGGAAACTTACGTGCAGGTCACGTTAAGCCGGGCGCGCGAAGACGGGGAAAAGTGTGTTGTGGCCGTGCTGCACGACGCGACCGAGCTGAAGTCGCTGGAGGCGCAATTTGTCCAGACGCAGAAAATGCAGTCCATTGGCCAGCTGGCGGGTGGGGTGGCGCATGATTTTAACAATCTTTTGGCAGCAATTTCAGGGCATTGTGACCTGTTATTATTGCAACACGACCAGGGTGATCTGGACTATGCCGACCTGATCCAAATTCGCCAAAACGCCAACCGAGCCGCCGCGCTGGTCAGCCAGTTGCTCGCCTTTTCGCGCAAACAAACTCTGCGGCCCGAGGTGCTTAATTTACGCGACACGCTGGCCGACCTGACGCATCTTTTGAATCGACTGGTGGGGGATAAGGTCACGCTGACGCTAAGCCATGATCCGGTTCTGAAGACCATCCGCGCCGACAAAAGACAACTGGAACAGGTGCTGATGAACCTTGTTGTGAATGCGCGCGACGCTATGCCCGCCGGTGGGGACATCCGCATTGAAACCGAGGCAAAAACGCTCCCCGAACCCCTGCGCCGCGACCGCGCCCGCGTGCCGGAGGGTGATTACGTGCTGGTTCGGGTGATCGACCAGGGCGTGGGGATCGAGCCAGACAAGCTTCAAAAGGTGTTTGAGCCATTTTACACCACCAAACGAACGGGCGAAGGCACCGGGCTGGGCCTGTCGACAGCCTATGGCATTTTCAAGCAAACCGGAGGCTTCATTTTCGTCGACAGCACCCCCGGCATCGGCACAAGCTTCACACTCTATCTGCCTGTATTCGCCGAGAGACCGGTACAAACTGCCATCTCGCAAGACCCGGTTGCACCAGTTACCCGGCAGGGCGATGGTGTGGTCCTTCTGGTCGAAGACGAAGCACCGGTGCGCGCCTTTGCGTCCCGCGCTCTGCGTCTGCGCGGGTATACGGTGCTGGAGGCCGACAACGCCGAAGACGCGCTGGAGCTGCTTTCGGACCCTGCCGTCGCCGTCGATGTGTTTGTCACGGATGTGGTGATGCCTGGCATGGATGGTCCCAGCTGGGTGCGGCTTGCGTTGAAGGACCGCCCGAATGTGCGCGTGGTGTTCGTATCGGGCTATGCGGAAGGCGCATTTGGCGATGACGGGCCCGCAGTGCCCAATTCCACCTTCCTGCCAAAGCTCTTTTCGCTCAGTCAGTTAACCGAAACGGTAAACCAGCAGATGCATTAAACTTCACCCGATGCTGGCGTAAAGGTCGAATTCCGTCGTGCATTTCCGCTCCAGCTTGGCTCGCAGACCCGCAGATAGCTTCATCGATGCCTCGGGGGAGGCATTTGCGATGCCAGGCAGGTCTACCGCACCACCCAGCCGTGATTCGAGGAATGCGCGCAGGCTGTCCTGGTCTTCATAGCGGAACAAATGGTCTACGCCCGTGCCATTGGGTTGCCGTTCCAGAAACTTGGCCTGACTGCCCACTTCGGCATAGGGGGGGCGCTGACCGCGCATGTAACCATCAACAAATGTTTCGAAATCCACGTCCTGGGTGGAATTCGGCCGGCCGGCCATGAACGGGCGACGGCGATAGCGATACCAGCTACCCAGCCAGCTCACCGGTTCGCGCATTACCGCCATCACCTCCATCTCCACCCCGCAGACCTTTTCGAACATAGGGCGGAACCAGCGGTTGTAGCGATAGACCGGCGCATGTTTGAGCTCTGGCGGATCGGACACCACGATATCGGCTCGATCCGCCAGACCTTGTTGCCAGGCGGTTGTTCCGGTTTTGGGAACTGACAAAAATACCAGCCTTTCGTCAAAGAAAACAAGCATATGGCCTCAGGCTATCCGTCAGTAGAGATAAGTCGTGAGCCGTAAACTACTCCTTAACCATGATGAGAAACAGTGGGGTCAGGTAAAATTCTTCTTGAAATGTTCTCCTTTTGATCCGAAAAAGAACAAGTGGTGAACGAAGCGGCCATGGACGCCCGCGGGCGGCTGTGACAATAAGGAAAGCGATAGGACAATGGCGGATCTTTTGACAATGACCAGCAAACAGAGCGCGGACAAGCAGAAGGCGCTCGACAGCGCCTTGGCCCAGATCGAACGTCAGTTTGGCAAAGGCTCCATCATGAAGCTCGGCGGCGACAGCCCGCTGCAAGAAATCGAAGCCAGCTCCACCGGCTCGCTGGGGCTGGATATCGCGCTTGGGATCGGCGGACTGCCCATGGGACGGATCGTAGAAATTTATGGGCCTGAAAGCTCTGGGAAAACCACGCTGACGTTGCATTGCGTAGCCGAACAGCAGAAGAAAGGCGGCGTCTGCGCCTTTGTCGATGCCGAACACGCGCTGGACCCTCAATATGCCCGCAAGCTGGGTGTCGATCTGGACGAACTGCTGATTTCGCAGCCTGACACAGGCGAACAAGCACTGGAAATTACAGATACGCTAGTTCGGTCTGGTGCAGTGAACATGATCATCGTCGATTCGGTTGCGGCTTTGACGCCAAAATCCGAATTGGAAGGCGACATGGGCGATTCGAGCGTTGGTGTGCAGGCCCGGCTGATGAGCCAGGCGATGCGCAAACTGACCGCGTCGATCAGTCGGTCCCGCTGCATGGTTATCTTTATTAACCAGATCCGCATGAAAATCGGCGTCATGTTCGGCTCACCCGAAACCACGTCGGGCGGCAATGCGCTGAAATTCTATTCCTCCGTACGGCTGGATATCCGCCGCATTGGTGCGATCAAGGATCGCGATGAGGTGGTTGGAAATGCGACCCGAGTAAAGGTTGTAAAAAACAAGGTCGCGCCGCCGTTCAAGCAGGTGGAATTCGACATCATGTATGGCGAAGGCATTTCCAAGACCGGCGAGTTGCTGGATCTGGGCGTGAAGGCCGGCGTGGTCGAGAAGTCTGGATCATGGTTTAGCTATGGTGACGAACGGATCGGACAGGGGCGTGAAAATGCCAAGACCTTCCTGAAGGAAAACCAAGCCATTGCGCTGGACATAGAAGACAAGATTCGCGCCGCGCACGGCCTGGATTTCGACATGCCGCCGGGGGCCGAAAAAGACGGCGAAGACGATATCCTTGAGGCTTGAGATCTGCAGATCACATCGATCTGACTACACCTGCCTGACCTCCAGGCAGGTGCTGGGAAACACCCGGTGGATGTGGTGACATAATCCTTCCCGACACGGCGGTTCCCCTGTGGACAGGGGTTGAGCAGCGGTTTAGACACGCTTGACCAAATTTTCCCTGTCCGGACCCGCCTTCTGATGACCAGCCTCACCGACATCCGCCGCACCTTTCTCGACTATTTTGTGAAGAACGGACACGAAGAGTTGGCCAGCTCCCCGCTGGTGCCTCGAAACGACCCGACTTTGATGTTCGTGAACTCGGGCATGGTGCAATTCAAGAACCTGTTCACTGGCATTGAACACCGGGGCTACAACCGTGCGACGACCTCGCAGAAGTGCGTTAGGGCAGGCGGCAAGCACAACGATCTGGACAATGTAGGCTATACCGCGCGCCACCATACGTTCTTTGAAATGCTGGGAAATTTCAGCTTTGGCGATTATTTCAAGACCGAAGCAATTCCGTTCGCTTGGGAGTTGATCACCAAGGATTTCGACATTGATCCCAAGCGGCTCTGCACCACCATTTACCATACTGATGACGACGCGTTTGAGATTTGGAAAAAGGTGGGCGTCCCGGAAGATCGGATTATCCGCATCGATACGTCGGACAACTTTTGGCAGATGGGGCCGACCGGGCCCTGCGGTCCATGCACTGAGATTTTTTACGACCACGGAGAGCATATCTGGGGTGGTCCTCCGGGCAGCGCGGAAGAGGATGGTGACCGGTTTATAGAGATCTGGAACATCGTTTTCATGCAAAATGAGCAGTTTGAAGATGGCTCTATGGTGCCGTTGGAAATTCAATCGATTGACACCGGCATGGGGCTGGAGCGGATCGGCGCGCTGTTGCAAGGCAAGCATGACAATTATGATACCGACCTGATGCGCGCTTTGATCGAGGCGAGCGCGGATGCGACGTCCTCCAATCCTGACGGACCCGGCAAAACGCATCACCGTGTGATTGCCGACCACCTGCGGTCGACCTCCTTCCTGATGGCTGATGGTGTGATGCCTTCGAATGACGGGCGCGGTTATGTTCTGCGCCGGATCATGCGTCGCGCCATGCGGCATGCGCATCTGCTGGGCGCAAAAGACCCGTTGATGCATCGCCTTGTTCCTGCGCTGGTGCGGCAGATGGGTGGGGCCTATCCGGAACTAGGGCAGGCGCAGGCGTTGATTGAAGAGACACTGCGGCTGGAAGAGACCCGTTTTAAACAAACGTTGGACCGTGGCCTCAAGCTGTTGGATGATGAGCTAGACGGGCTGGACGATGGTGCGCCGCTGCCGGGGGCGGCTGCTTTCCGGCTGTATGACACGTATGGCTTCCCGCTGGACCTGACGCAGGACGCGCTGCGGGAGAAAGGCCGCGAAGTCGACGTTGAAGGGTTTGACGTCGCCATGGCCGAACAGAAAGCCAAGGCGCGTGCGGCTTGGTCTGGCTCCGGCGAAGCGGCAGATGCCACGGTCTGGTTCGACGTTGTTGATGAAACCGCCGCGACCGAATTTTTGGGCTATGACACGGAAACCGCAGAAGGCCAGGTGCTGGCGTTGGTCAAAGATGGCGTGCGGGTGGACCGCCTCGCCGTAGGCGAAAGCGGATGGGCCGTTGTGAACCAGACGCCTCTTTATGCAGAATCCGGGGGACAGGCGGCGGACCATGGATATGTCCGGCGACTGGAAAACCGTGAAGACGAGGCCGATGTTTCCGACGTTCAGAAATTTGCTGACGGGGCTTTGTTTGCCCACAAGGTAACCGTTCGGAACGGGACGCTGAGCACGGGCGATGCCGTGGCATTGGAAGTCGATCACATCCGTCGGTCGGCCATTCGCGCGAACCATTCTGCCACGCACCTGATGCACGAGGCCCTGCGCCGCGCGCTTGGCGATCACGTGGCGCAACGCGGGTCGCTGAACGAAGCGGACCGGCTGCGCTTTGATTTTAGTCATTCAAAGGCACTGACCGCGGAAGAACTGACCAAGGTCGAGGAAGAGGTAAACGCCTATATCCGCCAGAACAGCCCGGTCGAAACGCTGATCATGACGCCGGATGACGCCCGCGCGCTTGGTGCTCAGGCGCTATTTGGGGAAAAATACGGCGATGAGGTGCGTGTCGTTTCCATGGGTCATAATGCGCAGAGCGGCAAGGGGCAGGGCGGTACGACCTATTCGATCGAGCTCTGCGGTGGCACCCATGTGCGCCAGACGGGGGATATTGGCCTGTTCGTTACGCTGGGCGACAGCGCCTCCAGCGCAGGGGTTCGCCGGATTGAAGCGCTTACGGGGAACGAAGCGCTGCGGCACCTGTCAGCACAGGACAAGCGACTGGCCGACACTGCGCTGACGCTGAAAACGCAGCCCGCGGATGTGCCGGAACGGGTGCAGGCGTTGTTGGATGAACGCAAGGCGCTGCAGAACGAAGTGGCGCAGTTGCGCCGCGAACTGGCCATGTCTGGCGGGGTTCAGGCTGAAATGGAAGTTCGTGAAATCAGGGGCGTACCCTTCACAGCTCAAGTTTTGAGTGGGGTGACGGGCAAGGATCTGCCGCCACTGATCGACGACCACAAGGCCCGGATGGGTAGTGGCGCAGTGTTGCTGATTGCAGATGCCGGCGGCAAAGCGGCTGTAGCTGCTGGCGTGACCGCGGATCTGACGGAAAAGGTCAGCGCGGTGGACCTTGTGAAAGCTGCGGTCGCTGAGCTGGGGGGGCGTGGCGGCGGTGGTCGCCCTGATATGGCACAAGGCGGCGGACCGTCGGCGGAGAACGCGGACGCCGCCATAAAGGCCGCTGAAAATGTATTGGGAGGATAAGATGCCAGCACTCTGGATCGCACATGTGACAGTCACTGATGACGAAGCGTACGGTCGTTATGCCAAAATCGCGACCGAGGCGATTGCCGAACATGGCGGCGTCTTCATTGCGCGTGGAGGGCGGTACGTTCAGCTCGAAGGCACGGATCGCCCGCGCAACGTGGTGGCCCGGTTCCCGTCAGTCGAGGCGGCCGAGAGCTGCTATCGGTCGGAGCGATACCAAGAGGCCTTGTCGCATGCCCGCGGCGCGTCTGAGCGGGATCTCGTGATTGTAGAGACCAACGAATAGCAGAAACGCAATGCATTGATGAATTGCCTGCAAATTGCAGACAATTCGCTCGCGTTTAAGGGCGATAGCCCAGGCGCGCCTCCTGCGTTTTGTCCAGAACCGACCACATGAACGCACGGTCGCTGGCGTCCATCTCGGGTGGTGGGTTTGGTCGCGGGCCTACGGCGGTTCGAAAACGCCAACCCTGGGGCTTTTGCACCTTTCTGTAGTCGGTCGGATTGAACTGGAGTCCCAGCGCGGTTCGTATACGGTTCAAGGTGGCTTGTGGGTCTGCCTGTGCCTCTTCAAGCCGTAGGAACACGCAGGTGCAATCCCGGGCGGGGAAGGACATGTGATGCGCCGGTTTTGCAGATCTCATCGCAAAGAGTGACGAAAAGAGTTGTCCGGTGATCGGATCACGGTCCTGTTGCAGCGGGCGACCGACATAGTCGCGGCCTAACTTGCCGAGATAGCTTTGTTTGTCGAACATTGTTTGCCATTCGGCGCGGATGAACTGGGAAAAAGACAGACGTTGTAGGTCCGCAGTGCAGTGCCAGGGTTTGGCGAACATCGACAGTGCCCAGCGCTCCGGGTTACGCACAACGCAGACAACTGCCATGTCCCGCGGCACCGCCAGCATCTGGGTAAACCCGTGTTTCCAGCCCAACTCGTCACTGTAATCCAGCGCAGTGTTTCTGCCGATCAGGCGTTTAACGAAATTCGTGCCGCTGGAGCGTTCGCCAAAGACTTGGAACCGCGCGATCGGATAGGTACCAGCCCGCACGGCGTGAAAACCGGATTTCCTAAAACTGTCGGGTAGCAGCGCCTGATCCTTTCAGAGTTTTTTGCGATTTTCATACAAGGCCATTGCCGGTATGAACAGCATAAACAATGATGAGCAGGATCAGGCATGCAAACCGTTGCCGCCGTTACCATGGTCCGGGAGGACATCTTTTTTCTCAAGGCCTGGCTGCGCCACTATGCCGACCAGTTCGGGCGGGAAAACTGTTACATCATCAACCATGGTCGGGGGGAAGAGGTTGCGGATTTTGCCGCTGGCTGCAACGTAATCGGGCTTCCGGGCGATCCACACAAGAATTTTGACATGAAGCGCTGGCGGCTTTTGAACGGGATCGTCGAGGGTTTGCGGGCTTATTACAAATATGTCGTTGTGGGCGATGTGGATGAGCTGGTCGTGCTGGACCCCAAAGAAGGTGATGATCTGACCGCCTGGATCGCCGCGCAGCGCGGCAAACGGATACTGACCCCGCTGGGGCTGGAAGTGATCCACCGCATCGATCTGGAACCGGAGCCGATAAAAGACCGCATTCTCGGCCCGCGCATGCATGTGCGCCCGGCGCCGCATTACTCCAAGCCGTGCCTTGTGTCTTACGGGACCAAGATCGCTCGCGGTGGACATTTCACCCAGTATGAAAAGCTGCACACGCCTGATGCGCTGTATCTGCTTCATCTGAAGTTTTGCGATTTTGATACCTATTGCACCACGATGGACCAGCGCAATGCGGTGACCGAAGAGATCGGCGCATCGGTCCGGGAAGCATCGATCGGGCGGCATTGGTTTGCCGAGGCGCGGGGCGAAGACCGTGCCACATTCGAGGCATTTGCCGATCTGGAAATGCAGGACGATTTCAACCCGGAGCCGCTGCGGCGCATGACGCATCGAACATGGGAGCCTCGCGGGGACACGGGGTATTGGAACTTTGATCGGCCAGATTACCCCACGCAGCACCGGTTGCCGGACCGGTTTGCAGGCGTCGTCTAGGGTAGAAATTCCAACAGCGCGCGGGCCGTGGCCTGCGGATGCAGGTCGGGGAAAAAATGGCCGCCGGGCATGGGTTTCGAACGCATATCCGTCAACCGGTCAGCCCATGTTCTCGGCACCTCATAGGCCCGTGCCATCGCCCCGTCGCTGCCATAGAGCACCAATGTGGGGCAGATGACGCGGCGGTTCAGATCGGCGGCATCCAGCGCGAAATCAAAGTCGATGGCGGCGCGGTAGTCGTTGGACATGGCGGCAATGGTTTCGGGCCTGCGCCAGCTGGTCCGGTAGAGGTCCAGAGCGGTCTGGTCCCAGGCGTCCAACCCGCTGCTATCCCAGCCGGTCAGGCAGGTTTCATAGTAATAATCGGGATCCGCGCCGACAAGCCTTTCTGGAAACGGGGCGGGCTGGGCAAGGAAGAACCAGTGGTAATAGCCGCGTGCGACCTGCTGGGATAGATCATCCAGCAGCAGATGGGTCGGAACGATATCCATCAACGTCAGGCTTTGCACCGCTTCCGGCGTGTCCAGCGCCAGCCGGTGCGCGGTACGTGCGCCCCGGTCATGACCGACCAGATGGAACTGGTCAAAGCCCAGATGCTGCATCAGCGCGCTTTGATCGGCGGCCATATGGCGAAAGGAATATGCAGCCACGCCTTCGGGTTTGGAACTATCGCCATAGCCGCGCAGATCTGCAGCGATCACTGTGAACCGATCCTTTAACATCGGTGCAATGGTTCGCCACATCGCCCGCATTTGCGGAAATCCATGCAGCAACAGCACTGGTGGGCCATCGCCGCCACGCGAATAAGCGACGCGCTGGCCGTTGACCTCAGCTACCGCATCGTCGAACCCGGGGAGTACGCTCATTTCGTGAGCGCGTGTAGAACCCGCGCCCAGGACCGGATGCCTTTGTGAAAGCTTTCCATGTCGTACTTTTCATTTGGCGAATGAATTTGGTCGTCATCCTTGCCAAACCCAATCAGCATGGGCGTGACACCCAGCATTTCTGCGAAATGTCCAGCGATCGGGATGGAACCGCCGCAGCCAGTGAACGCGGCTTCATGCGGCCACTCATCGCTCAGCGCCTGGCGGGCAGCCTCGAAATCCGCGCCGGTGGTTTCGAACGTGCTGGCTTTGCCAATGCCGTGAGGCGAAAACTCCACCGTGCAATCCGGCGGCAGCATATCCCTCACCATCGCACGGAAGCTTTCGCGAATGGCAAATGGGTCCTGATCGCCAACCAAACGGAAACTGATCTTGGCACTGGCTTTGGACGGCAGCACGGTTTTGAAACCGGCACCGGTATAGCCCGACCACATTCCGTTCACTTCGCAGGTGGGGCGGGACCAGATCATCTCCAGCGCCGTGCGGCCCTGTTCGCCTGCCGGTTCTGACAGGCCCACGCCGTCCAGGAAGGCGGCCGAATCGAAGCCAAGGTTGTCCCACTGGCCGCGCAGGCCCTTGGGTAACTCCGGCACGCCATCATAAAACCCCGGGACGGTGATGCGCCCGGTGTTGTCGTGCAGGGCCGCAATGATCCGCGCCAATACCCTTGCAGGGTTGATCGCCGGACCGCCATACATACCGGAGTGCAAATCCTTGTCGGGTCCAGTGATAGTCAATTCGTCGCCCATCAATCCCCGCAGCATGGTGGTGATCGCGGGCACCCGGCTTTCAAACAGGCCGGTATCGCAGATCAACGCCAGTTCAGCGGTCAGTTCTTCGGCATTTTCCTCGATGAAGGGGATCAGGGACGGGGAGCCGCTTTCCTCTTCACCTTCGAAGAAAAATGTGACCCGGGCGGGCAGGGAGCCATGCACGGCAATCCACGCGCGACAGGCTTCAACAAAGGTCATCAGCTGACCCTTGTCATCCGCCGCGCCCCGGCCACGGATGACAGGGCCATTCGGTGTGTCCTGAATTTCAGGTGCAAACGGGTCATTGTCCCAGAGCTCAAGCGGGTCGACCGGCTGAACGTCATAGTGCCCGTAAAACAGCAAATGCCGCGCGCCGTCGCCCCCAGCGCCCACCACCATTGGATGTCCTGGCGTAGTACGTTTTTCCGCAGCGATTCCAAATGATTTCAGGTCGTCCACTAGCCATTGCGCGGCGCTGTCGCAATCGGCCTTGAAGGCCGGGTCGGTGGATATGGACGGGATCCGCAGCAGGTTCATCAACCGGTCGGTTGCGGCAGGCAAATCTGCATCGATCCGGGCCAGAACATCATCAAGGGACATTGGGGTTCTCCTGTAATCTAAAGCGAAGCCTAGCAGCCGCTTCGGCACTGTCCAGAGCCACTTGATGCAGATCAAGGATGCGACATGACGCCGTCCGCTAGTAGGTTGATCCTGAAGAGGTCCAACTGGTAATCATTCGAAAAATTGAATACAAAAGGCCATAGCCAGACTTACAGGAGCCAATGGTGGACTATAATTCTGAACTCGACAAAGCCATCGCTCGCCTGCACGAAGAAGGTCGCTATCGTACTTTCATCGATATTGAGCGTCGGAAAGGTCAGTTCCCCCATGCTGAATGGACCTGCTCGGACGGGTCGAAAAAAGCGATCACCGTCTGGTGTGGTAATGACTATCTGGGAATGGGCCAGAACGCTATGGTTCTGGAGGCCATGCACGAAGCCATTGACGCTACCGGCGCTGGCTCTGGTGGGACACGCAATATTTCCGGGACAACGGTTTACCATAAACGGTTGGAATCCGAACTGGCCGACCTGCATGAAAAAGAATCAGCGCTGCTGTTCACCAGTGCCTACATCGCGAACGATGCGACGCTGTCAACGCTACCCAAGCTGTTTCCGGGGTTGATCATCTACTCCGATGAATTGAACCACGCGTCCATGATCGAAGGCGTACGCCGCAATGGTGGGGCCAAGCGCATTTTCCGCCACAACGATGTGGACCATTTGCGGGAACTGCTGTCCGCCGACGACCCGGCGGCACCAAAACTGATTGCGTTCGAATCGGTCTATTCAATGGATGGTGATTTTGGCCCGATTGAGGCGATCTGTGACCTCGCCGACGAATTCGGCGCGCTGACCTATCTGGACGAGGTGCATGCCGTCGGCATGTATGGCCCGCGCGGGGCAGGGGTTGCCGCTCGCGACGGCCTAATCCATCGCGTCGATATGATTAACGGCACGCTGGCCAAGGCCTACGGAGTGATGGGAGGCTATGTGGCCGCGTCGCACAGGTTATGTGATGCCATCCGATCCTATGCGCCGGGCTTCATTTTTACCACCTCGCTGCCGCCGGCCGTGGCGGCTGGAGCAGCAGCGTCGGTCGCGTATTTGAAAACTGCCGACGACTTGCGAGAACAGCACCAGACACAGGCCCAGATCCTGAAGCTGAGGCTCAAAGGTCTGGGCCTGCCCATCATCGACCATGGCAGCCACATTGTTCCGGTGATTGTCGGCGATCCCGTACACACCAAGCAGTTGTCCGACATGCTGCTGGACCAGTTTGGTATTTACGTGCAGCCCATCAATTTCCCAACGGTGCCGCGCGGAACTGAGCGATTGCGGTTCACACCGTCGCCGGTTCATGGGCCCAAGGAAATTGATGCTTTGGTGAGCGCCATGGATAAACTTTGGTCGCATTGTGCGCTGAATCGTGCTGAATTATCTGCCTGACTTGACGGGATATGTGCATAATCCTTGCGCTGTGGTAAGCAACGATTAGGAAAGCAACTGTTCGAATCGAATTGGGGAATTCGAGCTTTGTTTGTATGACGAGGCGGCAGGTATGATCAGGCGCAAAACGCCAGATTTGACCGAAACAGAGGACGTTAGACCTAAAGGGTTTGACGACTATACCCTGCGACTTGGCGACATAATGCGCGGCGAACGCGCAACCATGGGCAAATCCCTCCTCGATGTGCAACGAGAATTGCGGATCAAGGCGGCCTATATTGCTGCCATCGAAAACTGCGATCCTTCTGCATTTGATACACCAGGCTTTATTGCCGGTTACGTACGGTCCTATGCGCGCTATCTGAACATGGACCCGGACCTGACCTACAATAGCTTCTGCGCAGAAAGCGGCTTTGCCGTGGCCCACGGCATGTCGGCTGAAGCGTCCAGCCTGAAAAAATCCGACGAGGCCGCGCGCCCGTTGCTGAGTGCAAGTCACGATCCGTTTAAATCACCCAACACTCCGTTTGTACCCGTTTCTGACGGGTTCTTAAGCTATGTCGAACCCCGCGCGATTGGGTCGATGCTGGTGCTGGTCGGGCTGATCGGGGGGCTGGGCTTTGGTGGCTGGACCGTTTTGAAGCAGATCCAGCAGGTGCAGGTTGCCCCGGTGGAAGAAGCGCCCGTGGTGCTGACAGATCTCGACCCGCTGGAAAGCGCTATGCGCACGCTTTCTTCTGCGCCAGAAAATACCAACCCGGCGCGTAATTCTGACAACCTAGATCGGCTCTATCGCCCGCAGGCGTTGGATGTGCCGGTTCTTGTGGCCCGTGATGCCCCAATATCGTCGCTGAACCCTGATACAGTGGGCACCTTTGGTGGCACCACTGCGCGTCGCACTGCCGTGGCCGCGCCCGACCGTCTGCCAGTGACTGAAAACGTGGCCGATGCCGCGCAGCGTATTGTGGACCAATTGGCTGCGCCCAACTCAGGCGACAGCCCCCGCGCGATCCCGCAGGTTCTGGAAGATGCTGCGCCGGTTCTGAAAATGGTGGCGGTGCGTGTTAGTTGGGTGCAAGTCGCCTCTAATGACGGCACAGTGATTTACGAAGCGATGATGCAGCCCGGCGAAAGCTGGGTCGCTCCGCAGACCGAAGAACCGCCATTGCTGCGCACCGGGGAAAGCGGCGCGATCTATTTCGAAGTGGCTGAGAAGTTCTATGGTCCTGTCGGTGCAACCGGCGCAGTGACCAAGAACCTGCCGCTGACAATTGCAGGCCTGCAGGAAACCTATCCGCAAGTGATCTCGGGTCAGGACGCGGATTTGAACCGCTATGCAGAAGCGCAGGGTCTAAGCATTGGCGGTCTCGACAATTGAAGCGGCCATGCGATCGCGCATTGCTGCGACGCAACAGTTGGCTTATCTCCTGTTTATGGACGTGACAAACAGGCGGACCTTATGTCTCTGAACCCCGTGCGACCTTGGCGAAATATCTATCGCCGGAAATCCCGTCAGATTATGGTTGGCAATGTCCCTGTGGGCGGCGATGCGCCCATTTCCGTGCAGACGATGACCAACACGCTGACCACCGACATAGCGGCCACTGTTGCTCAGGTGCAGGCCGCCGGCGAGGCTGGGGCTGACATTGTCCGCATTTCCGTGCCCGATGAGGCCAGCGCGCGCGCATTGAAGGAAATCGTCCCGGAAAGTCCCGTCCCAATAGTGGCCGACATCCATTTCCACTACCGCCGGGGCATCGAAGCCGCCGAAGCCGGCGCCGCCTGCCTGCGGATCAACCCGGGCAATATCGGTAGCCCGGATCGCGTGCGCGAAGTTATCGCTGCGGCCCGTGACCATGGCTGTTCCATGCGCATTGGGGTCAATGCCGGATCGCTGGAAAAGCACTTGCTGGATAAATATGGCGAACCCTGCCCGGACGCGATGGTGGAAAGCGGAATGGAACATATCCGCATTCTGGAATACAATAATTTCAACAACTTCAAGATCAGTGTTAAAGCTTCCGACGTGTTCATGGCCGCTGCAGCCTACCAGGGTATTGCAGAGGCCACCGACGCGCCGATCCACCTGGGCATTACCGAAGCGGGCGGTTTGACTTCCGGCACGATCAAGTCTGCCATAGGCTTAGGCAACCTTCTGTGGATGGGTATTGGGGACACGATCCGCGTGTCGCTGTCCGCTGACCCAGTGGAAGAGGTAAAAGTCGGCTACGAGATCCTGAAATCTCTGGGGCTGCGCCATCGCGGCGTGAACATCATTTCCTGTCCGTCCTGCGCGCGGCAAGGGTTCGACGTGATCAAGACGGTGGAGACACTGGAAAAACGGCTGGAACACATCAAGACCCCCATGAGCCTCAGCATCATCGGCTGCGTTGTGAACGGGCCGGGCGAAGCTTTGATGACAGATGTAGGTTTCACCGGCGGTGGGGCAGGCTCAGGCATGGTTTATCTGGCAGGGCAGCAGAGCCACAAGATGTCGAACGACCAGATGGTGGATCACATTGTGGAGGAAGTGGAAAAACGCGCGGCCGAACTTGACGCGCAGAACGCCGCCGCGCCCTAATCCCGGCCTGTTTAGTCAGCCTCGGCCGATCCCACGCATCGCCCGTTAACCTGAACGGCCTTTAGCCCCCCAACAAACCGCCGCTTAGCCTGTATAATTTGAAGCCCAGTTAACGTTAACGCGGCTTTCGTACTGTGAGCCATCACCCGGATCACAGACCGGTACTTCTTTTTGGTCCAAATACTCAAGTTTCTATGGCTCCAGAGGTGCCACGTTTGTGGCCTATCGCGGCAACGTATCCTCCGGCTCCGCCTGCGTGGCCAACCAATCGCGAAACCGGCGCAGGGCCGGGTCGGCGGATTTGGCCGTGGGCCAGATCAAGTAGTAATCTCCGTTGGCTTGCACCGCGCGGCCAAAGGCCACCTTGAGTTTACCCGTCGCGATATCCTCCTGCGCCAGATAATCGGGCACCAAGGCCACGCCCAGCCCGTGCAACGCGGCCTGCATGATCGTGGAAAACTGGTCATACAACGTACCCGGCACCGGAGATGGCGGCTCCATGCCTTGAGCCACGAACCATTCCGCCCAGAATTGCGGACGCGTCTGGATATGCAGCAGCGGCATGCGCAACACATCCTCCGCCGATTTTGGGGAATGCCGGGCCAGCAGATCTGGCGCGCAAACTGGCACAACC
Organism: Marinibacterium sp.; assembly: GCA_017643305.1. Classification (GTDB taxonomy): domain Bacteria; phylum Pseudomonadota; class Alphaproteobacteria; order Rhodobacterales; family Rhodobacteraceae; genus HXMU1420-2. The sequence continues at coordinate 23,155 of JAEPNQ010000011.1, forward strand.
TGCTCGTATCGCAGCAGCATTTTTTCCGTGCCCGGCCAGTCTCCATGCCCGAAATGTATCGCTGCATCAAAGGGTTCAGAGGCAAAGTTGAATGTTGAAAATCGGGTGGTCATGTTCAAAGTCAGATCACCGTGCAACCGGGCAAATTCCGGCAGGCGGGGCACCAGCCAGCGCATCCCGAACGTGGGCAGGATCGCCAGGTTGATGGTCCCGCCCGCCGGTGTTACCTGCAACTGAACCGACGCCTGCGCGATCTGTTCCAAAGCCGGGCGGATGCGTGCGACATAGGCCTGCGCGGCGGTTGTCAGGCTGAGCCGCCGGTTGTCGCGCTGGATCAAAGCCGTACCCAACTGTGCCTCCAACGCCTGGAACTGACGGCTGACCGCGCTTTGGGTCAACGCCATTTCGTTGGCCACATCCGTGGCGCTACCCAATCGGTCCAGCGCCTCAAGCGCGCGCAGTCCGGCAAGGGAGGGGTAAAGCCGCCGTTCGGTCGCCATCTATGTGGTTTCCTCATGCTAACATGCATATTGATCGTTTTATCAGGCGGAAAACGCAAGTTATACTACTTCAAACGGATGGAGATTCCTATGAAAGACATCGACACACCCGGCCTGCGGGCCAAGGACGCCCCTGATCTTTCCAGCTTTGACTGGTCCGACCCTCTGCGGTTGACCGATCAACTGACAGAAGACGAACGCATGATCGCTGACAGCGCGCGGTCCTACGCGCAGGAAAAACTGCAGCCGCGGGTGCTGGATGCATTCATGAACGAAACCAGCGATCCCGAGATTTTTCGGGAGATGGGGGACATGGGTCTTCTGGGTGTGACCGTGCCGGAACAATATGGCGGGCTCGGCTCTGGCTATGTCAGCTATGGGCTTGTGGCGCGGGAAGTGGAGCGTATCGACAGTGGCTACCGGTCAATGATGTCGGTGCAATCCAGTCTCGTGATGTACCCGATCTACGCCTATGGCAGTGAAGAGCAACGCCAGAAATATCTGCCGAAACTGGCCAGCGGTGAATGGATCGGTTGTTTCGGTCTCACCGAACCGGATGCAGGCAGCGATCCTGGCGGGATGAAAACGCGCGCCGAAAAGGTGCAGGGTGGCTATGTGCTGAACGGCTCCAAAATGTGGATCTCGAATGCGCCGATTGCCGATGTGTTCGTAGTCTGGGCCAAATCTGATGCGCATGGCGGCAAGATCCGGGGCTTTGTGCTGGACAAGGGCACCAATGGGCTGAGTGCGCCGAAGATCGCAAAGAAGATGTCGCTGCGCGCTTCCATCACCGGGGAAATCGTGCTGGATGGCGTCGAAGTCGGCGAAGACGCGTTGTTGCCTAATGTCGAAGGTCTGAAAGGCCCGTTTGGCTGTCTGAACCGCGCCCGTTATGGCATCAGCTGGGGCGTGATGGGCTCGGCTGAAACTTGCTGGCACGCCGCGCGGCAATACGGGCTGGACCGAAAACAGTTTGGAAAACCGTTGGCGCAGACCCAGCTGTTCCAGCGCAAACTGGCCGACATGCAGACCGAAATTTCTTTGGGTCTGCAGGCGTCGCTGCGGGTAGGGCGTTTGATGGACGAAGCCAATGCCGCGCCTGAGATGATTTCCATCGTCAAGCGCAACAACTGTGGCAAGGCGCTGGATATCGCGCGGATGGCACGGGACATGCATGGCGGCAACGGCATCAGCCTGGAATTCCAGGTAATCCGGCACATGATGAACCTTGAAACGGTCAACACTTACGAAGGCACCCATGATGTGCACGCGCTGATCCTTGGTCGTGCGCAGACCGGGTTGCAGGCGTTTTTCTAAGTCACTTTGCAGAAGAGACAAAAAGGACGTGTCCAGGTCTGGACGCGTCCTTTCGCATGGGAGCCAATCACACCATCGGTGAGGGCTGCCAAGGCATGATCTGCGGAAACAGGATCGGCATCGTGATCGCTGGCTGCAATGTACAGTTTGCGGCAGGGGACAGATGCCAGCCGGAACAGAGCCGCTTCGCGGCGGCCAACGTGGAGAGGATCTCGTCGGATACCAAAACGACCATTGGGAACGAGATTTCATTGAAGACCTTGTTCAAGGCAGTTGTACCATTTGCCGCCGGGTCGCTGGTTGTACTGATTTTGCATTTAGATGTCGTAACTTGGTTGTTGGGTGTCAGCGCGGGTGTGTAACGCGTGAGGCGATTTGAGCCTGCCTAAATACGGATAATATATATTATGTTAAATATTTCTATCTGGATAACACTTTGATCCTGCAGGTTTACAGGATGCTTCGAACAACTTAGCCAGTGCATACACCAGCAAAATTGCGAAACAACGTTCCGGCCTGCGGACTTGGCTTCACCAGAAATCCACTCTAACGTTCTTCTCAGGAGAGTCGCGACCAAAGACGCCGCGCCGTTGGGAGGAATTCGGTTTGATCACTTTTCGCGTGGTGTTCCCGCGTATTGAGCGGTGTGTGCAGTCATGAATCCAATGGCTTTGGAAGATGCGGTTCAGCATGTCATAACCACCGAACCTGTGTTCGAGGTGACCTCAGCCAACATTCGCGGCACGACATACAAGGTTTTCAAGAACATACCCGGCCATGTTCGCGCGCTCATGCAGGCCTCGCGGGACGCGCAGGACAATGGCGCAGCTGAATATCTGGTCTATGGCGACGAACGCTGGACTTATGATGAATTCTGCGCCGAAACCAACCGCATGGCCCATGCGCTACAGAACGAATTGGGCGTTGGTGCGGGCGACCGTGTGGCGATTGCCATGCGCAATTGTCCAGAGCTTTTGTTCCTGTTCACCGCTATAGGATCCATCGGCGCGATCACCGTGTTTCTTAATGCCTGGTGGACGACTGAAGAACTGGAGTATGCGCTGGGTGACAGCGACGCGCGCATCGTCTTTGCCGACGATAAGCGAGTGGAGCGCCTGCTGCCCATTTCACAGAAAAAACATATTCAAATCATTGGTGTACGTGAAGGAGCTGATCAAGCGTATGCCAATTATGCGGGTCTTCTGGCTCGGAGCACCGATGACAGCTGGCCCGAGGTCGAAATCGACACTGACGATGATTTTGTCATCATGTATTCGTCGGGTACGACCGGGCAACCCAAAGGCGTGGTGCAGACCCATCGGGGAGCGATGAGCGCGGTTTTCACGTGGCTGATGCAGGCTGCATTGGCTCCCCTGCTCGACCCGCCCGAACCCAACGCTCCGGAACCGCCCCGGCCGGCGGTTCTGGTCGTGACGCCACTATTCCATGTGACCGCCACGCATCCTGTGTTCCTGACCAGCATGCCGGCCGGGGCCAAGCTGGCTGTCATGTCACGCTGGGATGCCGAAGAAGCGGTGCGCATCATCCGGGACAATGAAATCCGGCGGATGCTGGGGGTTCCAACACAATCGCATGATCTGATGGTCGCCGCGCGTCAGATGGGTGAAACGCTGCCTACTCTGGAATTCCTGGGTTCCGGCGGGGCCAAGCGGCCCGCCGCGCAGGTAAGCGAATTGCAGGAAGCCTTTCCAAACGCCCAGATCGCCACCGGTTGGGGCATGACGGAAACCAATGCAAATGGCATCGGCATGGCCGGACCGGATTATGTGGCGCGTCCGGGGGCCGCGGGCCGTCTGTATCCGCCGATCCAGGAGCTTAAATTTCTGGATGATGATGGCGATGAAATGCCATTGGGTGAGGTGGGTGAAATTACTGTAAAAAGCCCATCTAACATGAGGTGTTACCTCAATAAACCTGAGGCAACTCTTGAAGTTTTCCGGGACGGATGGCTGCGCACCGGCGACATCGGCTATATCGACGATGACGGCATTGTTACCATCGTGGACCGGAAGAAAAATATCATCATCCGTGGCGGCGAAAACATCGCCTGTTTGGATGTTGAAGGCGCGCTGCACAAACACCCGGCCATCGCCGAAGCATGCGCGTTCCCGGTGCCGCACGAACGTTTGGGCGAGGTTGTGGGTGCGGGCGTATATTTGCGGCCCGGCATGTTGGCGAGCACGGAGGAAATCCAATCCTATCTGGCGGAACATATCGCGCATTTCAAAATTCCTGAGCATATTTGGTTCCTCGAAGGCCCCCTGCCCCGTGGTGCCACTGACAAGCTCGACCGGCGCGGTTTGCGCGCCCAATGCATCAAGTCCCTGACACCAAGCGAAAGCACCACATGACCCAAACAGACGACGCCGCCCTTTCCGACTATATCGCCTCCTCTGGCAAAGCCGCTTGGGAGGTGCCGGATATCACCCCCGCAACCCCGCGTCGCGAGGTGCGCAACGTGGGGATCATTGGTGCGGGCACCATGGGCGGCGGCATTTCAATGAACTTTGCCACGGCGGGCTATAACATCCGTATCGTGGAAACCACGCAAGAGGCGCTGGATCGTGGGCTGGCCGTTGTGCGCGGCAACTACCAGCGCAGCGCTGACCGGGGTCGGTTCCCGGTGGAAGAGGTCGACATTCGCATGGGTCGCTATGACGGGCGTCTTGCGCTGGCCGATCTGGCCGATTGCGATATGGTGATCGAAGCCGTGTTCGAAAACATGGACCTGAAGAAACAGATCTTTACCGAGCTTGATCGCGTGATGAAGCCCGGCGCTATTCTGGCGACCAACACATCGGCCCTGGATATTGATGAGATTGCCAGCGTAACGTCACGGCCCGAAGACGTGATTGGCATGCATTTCTTTTCACCTGCCAACGTCATGAAGCTGCTTGAAATTGTCCGTGCCGAGAAAACGGCTTCGGACGTTCTGGCCACGAGCCTGGATATCGCGCGGGAAATCAACAAGATCGCCGTTGTTGTTGGTGTTTGCCCGGGATTCGTGGGCAACCGCATTCTCTTTGCCCGGCAGGATCAGGCCAACAAACTGGTCTACCAAGGCATCATGCCATGGAACGTGGACGCCGCGTTAAACGCCTTCGGGTTCAAGATGGGTCCGTTTCAGATGGCTGATCTTGCCGGTCTGGACATCGGCTGGTCCAAGGGGGCCAAAACCACCAACCCTATCCGCGACGCGCTATGTGAAATGGACCGGCGCGGGCAGAAGACGAAGGCGGGCTATTACGATTACGACGAAAACCGCACGCCCCTGCCCTCTGACGTGACGGCTGGCATCATCCGTGACATCACCGGGGCTGAACCTGCCAAGATGCCGCAGGAATATATCATCGACATCTGCATCTGTCCGATGATCAATGAGGCGGTGAAAATCCTCGAAGAAAACAAGGCGCAGCGACCGGGCGATGTGGATGTGGTCTGGCTCAATGGCTATGGCTGGCCTGCGGACAAGGGCGGGCCGATGTATTACGGTGACATGATCGGCGCGCAGAAGGTGCTGGACGTGATGCAAAAACTGGCGGCGGAAGACCCCAATTTAGCGCCCGCCAAAACACTTGAGGATCTTGCTGCAAATGGCGGGAAATTCACGAAAATAGACACCGGTGGTTTGAAAACCGATCGCGCGTAAGGAGGAGAATATGAGCTACGAATTCATTACTACGGAACAGCGCGGCAATGTTCTATTGGTCACCATGAACCGACCCGAGGTTTATAACGCCGTGCACTACCCGATGCATGTGGAGATGTCCGATTGCTGGGACGCGTTTGCAGCCGCTGAAGACCAGTGGGTCGCGGTGCTGACCGGTGCGGGCGACAAGGCGTTCACCGCCGGGAATGACCTGAAATACACGGCTTCTGGCGCGCCCGACGCGCGCAAGGGGCTTCCTCCCAAGGGTTTTTCCGGGCTCAGCTCCCGCTTTGATCTGGAAAAGCCGATCATCGCGGCGGTGAACGGGTTCGCCATGGGCGGTGGGTTCGAAACCGCGCTGAGCTGCGACATCATCATCGCATCTGAACAGGCGAAATTCGCATTGCCGGAGGTCAAGGTGGGCTTCTTCGCCTCTGCCTCAGGCGTACAGCGGCTGAGCCGTTACATTGGCCGCCTTGCTGCGCAGGAAATGATGATCACCGGACGCACGATTATGGCGGACGAAGCGCTGAAACTTGGCTGCTGCAACGAAGTGGTACCGCATGACCAGTTGATGGACCGCGCCATGGAACTGGCCGCAGAGATCGCCAACGTGTCGCCATCGTCCGTCAAGGCGACAAAACGCATCCTGAATTCCATGGCCGTCGCCGACGGCCTGCCGGAAAGCCTCGACTATTCGCGCGAGGTGCAAACCGATCTCGCCAAAACTGAAGACTTCAGGGAAGGTGTCCAAGCCTTTGTTGAAAAACGCAAACCCAATTGGGTGAACCGCTAGGTCACCTGTCCGATATTCTGATACGAAGGAGAACCGTATGGTCCAGTCCGTTGCCGACATGAACAATCTTGAAATGTCTGAGGGCGCCAAGCCGCTTTTGGAAAAGGTCGTCAAGCACATCAACGATAATGTCGAGCCGATCACCGAAGAATTTTATCGCCTTGGACAAGGCCGCGCTGACCGGTGGTCTTATGCTCCGGGTCAGTTGGAGTTATTGGAAACCGCCAAGCAAAAAGCCCGCGACGCTGGGCTGTGGAACTTCTTCCTGCCGGATGCTGAAACCGGGGAAGGTCTGACCAACCTCGATTACGCCTATATCGCGGCAGAGCTGGGTAAGAATACTCTGGCGTCTGAAACGCTGAACTGTTCCGCGCCGGATACCGGTAACATGGAGGTTCTGGAACGTATTGGCACGCCCGAGCAGAAAGAGCAGTGGCTGAAACCGCTGCTGGCCGGTGAGATCCGGTCTGCCTTTGCGATGACGGAACCTGATGTTGCGTCTTCGGATGCCAAGAACATTTCCACCAGCGCGGTTCTGGAAGATGGCGAATGGGTCATTAACGGCGAAAAATACTATATCTCCGGAGCCGGTGACCCGCGCTGCAAGATCATGATCGTGATGGTCAAAACCTCGCCCGAGGCAGAAACTTTCCGCCAGCAGAGCCAAATCCTCGTTCCTATCGACACCCCTGGTGTGGAAATTTTGGGTCCGATGTGCGTGTTCGGTCATGACGATGCGCCGCACGGTCACATGCACATAAAGTTCACAAATGTCCGCGTGCCGGAAAGAAACATCCTTTGGGGTGAAGGCCGCGGGTTTGAGATCAGCCAGCTGCGCCTTGGGCCGGGCCGTATTCATCACTGCATGCGCTCCATCGGTCAGGCGGAAAAAGCGCTGGACCTGATGATTGCACGGGGGTCGAGCCGTGAAGCCTTTGGCAAGAAGGTCATCGACCTGGGCAAAAACATGGAAACCATCAGCCGCATGCGGATCGAGATCGAAGCGATGCGCCTCATGGTGCTGAAGGCTGCCAAGGCAATGGATACGATGGGCAACAAGGAAGCGCGCATCTGGGTCAGCATGATCAAGGCGATGGTGCCGGAAAAGGCGTGCCAGATCATCGATCAGGCGATGCAGATCCACGGTGCAACAGGCCTGTCGCAATGGTCGCCGCTTGCAGAAATGTACACGGGTCAGCGTACGCTGCGCTTTGCAGATGGCCCGGATGAGGTGCACCACGCTGTTGTTGCCCGCGCGGAGGTCAAAGATTTCAACAACTCCAACGACCGCAAGATGCGCGCTACCGGCGCTACGACGCAGGGCCGTATGTTCGAGGGGCGGTAAGCCATGCACAAGATGTTTGACCTTACCGGCCGCACTGCGCTGCTGACCGGCGCGTCCAAGGGCATGGGGCTGGCCATGGCCACCGGGTTGGCGCAGCAGGGCGCCAACGTGGTGATCTCGGCGCGCAAGATGGATGCACTGGAAGCTGCTGCAGCCCAGATCAACGATGCGGTTGGGCGGGAGGCCGCAACGCCCCTGCCCTGTAACATCGGCGAGAAGGATCAGGTCGAGGCGTTGGTTTCAAAAGCCCGGGAAGCCGCCGGGCCTGCTGCCATCGTGGTCGGTAATGCCGGGGTTAACCCGTACTATGGCTCCATCCGGGACATTCCGGATGAAGCTTATGAAAAGACCATGCAGGCAAACGTGCAGTCCAATCTTTGGCTCGCCAACGCGGCAGCGACGGATATGGAGGCCTTGGGGGGCGGGGCGATGATGTTCACGTCCTCCATCGGGGCGTTCAAGCCGTCCGATACGCTTGGCACCTATGCGGTGTCCAAGCTGGCGCTGCTGGGCCTCGTCCGAAACCTCGCGATGGAACTGGGACCATTGGGCATCCGCGTGAACGCAATCTGCCCCGGCCTGATCAAGACAGACTTTGCCCGCGCCCTTTGGGACGATCCGGAAAAGGAACGCAAGATCGGCGCGCAGATCCCGCTCAGGCGGCTCGGCGATCCGGAAGATTTCGCCGGTATCGCCGCCTTCCTTGGCTCGGATGCAGGTCGCTATGTGACAGGCCAGGCGCTGACCGTCGATGGCGGTTCTGTGATGTGGACCTGAGGAGGACCGGAGATGGAAATTGAAGGACAGGTCGTTGTCGTAACCGGCGCGGCCAGCGGTATCGGCAAGGCGCTGGCACATGCCTTTGCCAAGGCGGGAGCGGCGCGTGTGGTTTGTGCTGACCTGAACCTATCAGGCGCCGAAGAAACTGCGAAGGATATCAATGGTGTCGCCATCGAAGCGAATGTTGGTCGGGAAGACGACATAGCGCAACTGGTGCAACAGGTCGAAACCGAAGTCGGACCGATTGGGATTTTCTGTTCCAATGCCGGGATACTCTCCATTGGTGGTCCCGATGTGGACAATGCCGAATGGCAGCGGATCTGGGAAGTGAACGTGATGGCGCATGTTTGGGCCGCACGTCACGTGGTTCCACGCATGGCTGAACGCGGTGGCGGCTATTTGCTCAATACCGCATCGGCCGCCGGACTGCTAAACCAAGTGGGCTCCATGCCCTACGGCGTGACTAAGCACGCAGCTGTCGGCGCGGCGGAGTGGCTGGCATTTACTTATCGCGACCAGAATATCGGTGTGTCTGTTCTGTGCCCGCAGGCTGTACGGTCTGAGATGACCCGGGGCCATGAGGATGGCGTCGCTGCACAAGATGGGATGCTGGAGCCTGAGCCGGTGGCCGAGGCTTGTTTGCAAGCGATCCGGGATGAAACATTCCTGGTGCTACCGCACGCAGAAGTGCTGGATTACATGCAGATCAAATCCGGCAATTATGATCGTTGGATAGGTGGTATGGCAAAGCTGAACCGTCGGTTTGGCGGTCGCGTCGAAGGTTAAAGACCAGAAAAACGATAATGAAAAAAGCGAGGGGACATTCCCTCGCTTTCATGCATTTGAAACGCTTATTTAATTGTGTTGAGCCAACTCAATCGTTTTTATTGGCCTCAAACTCAAGAGCAATCAGAGGCTGTAAACGCGCCGCGCTGTCTCCGCGAACATCATGACCTGGGCCGCCTCTTCATAATCCGCGGCGATCTTTTTCAATCCGTTCCAGAGCACCGGATAGCTGATGGAAATCCGGTCCACCGGAAAGTTCGATTCGAACATGCATCGCTCCGGTCCGAAACACGCGATGGTATGGTGGTACCAGGGCGCCATCACGTCCACGAACTCGTCCGAGTTGGGCGGCAGATCGCGTTCATGCCAGGACCAGCCATTGTCCACCATGGCCATGCCGCCAAGTTTGACCATGACGTTCGGGCAATCTGCCAGGGCGGCGATGTCATCCTTCCATTGTGCAAAAATCTCTGCGCGTTTGTTCTTGAACCGGCCAATGCCCAAAGGGGTGGAGAAATGGTCGAGCACCAATGTCGTTCCTGGCACTGCGCGCGCCATATCCGTGAAAGCAGGCAGCTGGTGGTGGTACTGCCACGTATCATAGGTCAGTCCAAGTTCACCCAAACGGGCCACACCCTTGCGGAAGGCCGGCTCGGTGTATTGCCCCTCCGTACCCCGGCCCGGGATCGCCAGGACTTCTGGCTCCGGGTCTCGGGCACCCGCGTGGCGGATGCCTTTGAACAGGCCTTGTCCGGCAGTCTTATGTGCGTCGAGAACCGCATCCAGATCTGGATGTGTCAAATCGGCATGCGCAATAATACCAGTCAGTTGTGAGCGGTCCTTAAAGTCACGGCCGGCCATCGCCATTTCGGTGATGCGGCGGGTTTCCTCGACCGGGCGCATCGGTTCATCGGGGTCCGGGGTGTAATAAGCCCGGCATTCGATGAACATGGTTTCCACGATGTTGTGCCCTGATCCGGTATCGGCCCAGAGATGCTCCATCTCGTACAAAATGCCTGACCGATCCCACAGGTGGTGATGTGGGTCAACAATCTCGCGGTCGGGGTCAATGATCTCTTCTTGCACCTGCGCCAGCCACTCATCACGCGCTGCCATGCGGGGGACGAAAGTGGGGTCGGAAATGTCGAGTGTCATTTGCGCCTCCTTGGACGTACTAGGCCTTCCTGCGCCGTGCTGGCCACCAGGGTGCCGTCCGCGCCATAGATCGCCCCACGGTTAAACCCGCGCGCTTTGCCAGTGAACGGCGCGTCCATCGTGTAGAGGTGCCACTGATCGAACGCCAAGGGCGCGTGGAACCACATGGCGTGGTCTAGGCTGGCAGTCATAACCCGGCCTTGGTACCAGGTCAGCCCGTGCGGCCGCAGGGATGACCCAAGCAGGTTCATGTCCGAAGCATAGGCCAGCAGGCATTGCTGCATATGCGGCTCCAACCCCTTGGCCGCAGGCATACGGAACCACAGGTGGTTTTCATCACTTTGCGGACCGGGGTCAAAAATGTCGCGCGGATCCAACTCTCGGACTTCGATGGGACGGGGACGGATGAAATCTGCACGCACTTTTTCCGGAAGGCGATGAACAATGGTCGCGCGTTCTTCTTCCCGACTCCTCACGCCTTCCGGTCCCTGAACATCAGGCATGGGGTGCTGATGGTCCCAGCCGGGTTCGTCCACGTGGAAGGATGCAGACAGGTTGAAGATCTGGCGGCCATGCTGGATCGCCACAACGCGCCGCGTGGTAAAGCTGCCGCCATCACGGGCGCGGTCAACTTCGTAGATCACCGGGATGGACGGATCACCAGCCCGGATGAAATAGGCGTGAAGGCTGTGGCACAACCGGTCTTCCACTGTGCGATAGGCCGCCATCAGCGCCTGCGCGATCACCTGCCCACCGTAGATCCGGGCTGTTGTTTCACCGCCGCTGCCCTTGCCACGAAAAAGATCAACCTCCAGCCGTTCAATATCCAGGAGATCGATAAGTTCTTCAGCCGGATCAAGCATTTGTAGCCGCCTCTTCACGTGCTTTTGCATATTCGACGAAGACATCGAAACTGTCCGGGTTGCTCATGGAATCCCGGTTTACCACGGTGGCTGGATTGCCCCCGAGCAGAAGTTTCTTGACCGGCACTTCAAGCTTTTTGCCAGAAAGCGTGCGCGGCACGGCGACGATCTGTTTGATCTCGTTTGGCAAAAAGCGCGCAGAGACCGAATTGCGGATCGCATGGTTGATCTTGTCCTTCAGCGCATCGTCCAGCGTGAGCCCGTCAGCCAGGACGACAAACAGCGGCATGAAACTGTCGCGCCCGAGGAATTCCAGATCGACGACGAGGGAATCCATCACCTCGTTCAGCCCTTCTACCGCCTGGTAGATCTCGGAGGACCCCAGCCGCAGGCCACGCCTGTTGATGGTCGCGTCCGAACGGCCATAGATGATCGAGCGACCATCCGGTGCCATCTCGATCCAGTCACCATGACGCCAGATACCGGGGTACGTATCAAAATAGCTGTCATGCAGTCGGCTGCCATCGTCATCGCCCCAAAAATAGAGCGGCATGGACGGCAACGGTTCGGTGCAGACGAGTTCGCCAACCTGATCGAATACCTCGTTCCCGGCCTCGTCATAGGCGCGGGCCGCGTTGCCCAACAGACGGCATTGCATTTCTGCCGAGCGGACTGACAGCATCGGATTGCCGCCCACAAACGCCCCGGCCAGATCGGTGCCGCCTGATATCGGGGCAAGCCAGACATCAGATTTAACCTGTCCATAGATCCAGTCATAACCATCTGAGGTCAGTGGCGACCCGGTGGCCCCAATGGATCGCAGCGCCGATAGGTCCAGCTCTGCAGGTCGGATGCCCGCCTTGCGGCAGGCTTCGAAAAACGCTGCGCCCGCGCCCATATAGGTCAGCTGTTCCTTGGCCACGACGCGCCAGACTTCCATCATGTCGGGTTGGTTCGCGGCCACGTCATAGAGCAGCGCGGTTGCCCCCTGCGCCAGTGCGGTGTGCTGGGAGTTCCACATGATCCAGCCCGAAGATGTTATCCACATGTACCGGTCATGAAACGTGATGTCCTGATGCAGGCTTTGCTTCGCGCCTTCCAACAGCACGCCGCCATGGCCATGCACGATGGGCTTGGGATTGCCGGTGGTGCCGGAGGAATAGACGATCCACAGCGGGTGATCGAATGGCACCTGCGTGGTTTCGAACCGCGCGTTGCCCTCGGTCAGAGTGGTCCAGTCATGGGCGCCTTCAGGCACATCGCCAGTGACAGCGCGCCAAACCCTGTGCTGCAGCGACGGCAGCCCGGCGCATATCGTTTCAAGGATCTCACGCCGGTCAATCGTCTTGCCCGCATGCACATAGCCGTCCTGTGCGATCAGCACCTTGGGTTCGATCTGCTGAAACCGGTCCAGGATCGCGACATGGCCCATATCCGGTGCACAGAGCGACCAGACCGCGCCAAGGCTGGCCGTGGCCAGGCAGGCGATCAGTGCAGATTCAGTATTGGGCAGGATCGCAACCACGCGGTCCCCCTGCCCCACGCCCATACCGCGTAGCGCGGCGGCGACATTGGCCACCTGCTGGCGGAACGCACCCCAGCTCAGCTCCGACCGGCCGAAAGTCTCGGAGTAGACGATCAGTGCGGGATCATCCGGCGCGGTTTCGGCGCGGCGCAGGATCTGGTCTACATAATTCAGCTCCATCCCCGGAAACCAGACCGCGCCAGGCATGCGGCGTTCGGCCAGCACAGCGGTGTGCGGGTTCGAAGACCGCAGGCGGAAGAATTCCCAGATCGCGGACCAGAACCCGTCCAGATCGGACACGCTCCACTCCCAGAGCGCGGGGTAATCTGCAAACTCCAGCCCGCGATTGTCCCTCAGCCACCGGATGAAGGCAGCCATAGTGGAGGCTTTGGCCCGCTCCGGTGTCGGGGACCAGAGGATTGGTCTTTCGGTCATGTGATCAGCGCACCGTGCACTAAGGCGCGCAGTTGGGCCCGCGACGGGTAGCTGGAAGAGGGCGCGAGCTGGGTGAAAAACACGGTGGTCATCTGGTGCACCGGATCGACCCAGAAGAAGGTGGAGGCCATGCCGCCCCATGCGAAATCACCCACACTGCCCGGCGTCCCAACACGACCGGGGCTTAGAGTGACGCTGCCTCCAATGCCAAAACCGGTGCCGACCATGGGTTGTTCGGCAAAGCTTTCGGTGCCCATGGCCGCGATGTCACCGGCCAGATGGTTGGACATCATGAATTGTAGTGTTTTGGGTGAAAGAATGCGGTGGTCCCCTGCATCCCCGCCCCGTCGCAGCATTTCTGCAAAGCGGGCATAGTCATCGATGGTCCCGACGAGGCCACCACCACCCGACCGCTGGGGTGTGGAATGATAGGCGGATTTGGTGTGATCTTCGGCCAGACGCAGAGTGTCGCCACCATCCTTGGCGTCGTTCAGCGCCATGGGATCTTCCAGCGGTGTATAGAGATTGGCAAACCGGTCGCCCATGCCAGCAGGCACGTTGAACGCCGTTTCCGTCATGCCCAGCGGGCCGAGGATTGCTTCGGAGAAATATGCATCGAGGCTTTTGCCGGACACGACCTCCACCACCCGGCCCAGAATGTCGATGCCCACGGAATACTGCCATTTGGTGCCCGGCACGAAAGACAATGGCAGTGCGCCGATCTTGTCGGCCACTTGATCCAGCGTGCCGCCGCGCGGACTGAAATCTAGCTTGTTTTCAGCCATGTGTTCGGACACCAGACCGGGGTTGAAGCTGTAGCTGAGCCCGCTGGTATGAGTGGCCAGTTGCTGGAGCGTTGGCGCGGCGCAGGGTTCGGTCTGGTCCAGACGTTCGGCGCCAGGGATCAGCGCGCGTGCGTCAGCAAAACTGGGGATGAATTCCGAAACCGGCGCATCCAGATGGATCAGCCCCTGTTCCACCATTGTCATCAGCGCGACAGAAGTGATGGGCTTGGTCATCGAAAAGATGCGCACCAGCGTGTCACGTTCGAATGGTAGGCCCATTTCTAGGTTCCGTTGGCCGCAATCGCTGTAATACACCTCTTCGCCATTGCGGTGGATCAGGACCGAGCAGCCGGGGTATTTCCGAGCATCTACATAGCCTTGCATCCAAGTATCAATGCGACCCAGACGAGCGGCATCAAATCCGTTGCTCATCTTTCTATTCCTCATTCGCGGTGATGGATTGTCCGCGTTTGATAACGGCGGCGCGGTTGGTGCCCACCTGTTCCTGCGATACCCCGGCGATATGGGTGCCAAACAGCGATACTTCGGCCGCCAACCCGTCTTTCAGCACCGTGTCTTCGCTGACGCGGATTAGGTCCCGCAAACGGCCCATTGTAAGCCTTTCGGTTTCCGCAATCTGCTGCGCGAGCGCGCGAGCGCGCGGCATGAGCGCTTCTGCGGTCATCACCTCCGTGACCAATCCCCAGTCACAAGCTTTCTGCGCATTTATGAATTCACCTGTCAGGCTCATCTGCCGAGCCCGGTTGGCGCCCACCAGACGCGGCAGAACCTGCGTCATGCCCCAGCTGGGTGTGATGCCCACCCTTGCGTGGGTGTCAGCAAAGCGCGCTTCTTCGGCAGCGATCATGAAATCGCTCATCATCGCCAATTCCAGCCCTCCGGTCACGGCCACGCCATTAACGGCGCAGATCAGAGGATGCGGACATTCGCGGATCACATCGAGCAGGCTATCCCGCCCCGTCCACTTCATTTTCTCAATAGCACCAGCGTCTTCGCTGAGTTCCTTCAAGTCGACCCCGGCACAAAAACCGCGCCCCGCGCCAGTCAGGATGATGGCGCGCAGGCTGTCATCAGCGCTCAATTCCTTGAAAACATCGGTCAACAGGTCGGTCAGCGCTCGGCTCAAAGCGTTCATCACGTTGGGACGGTTCAAAGTCAGCTCCACAACCGCGCCATTGCGTTCGATCAGCAGAATTTCTTCGCTCATCCAATCATCCTTTTCATCGCCGCCTTGGTTTCCGGCCCGAACCATCCGCGGTTGGGGTTGGTTTCCAGACGCATCATTTCGGTTTCAATTACATCTATCGCGGGCTTGCGCAGTTGCAGCTTGACCCGTGCAAACGTGGCCTGCGGAATTTCAGCCAGTTCGCGGGCCTTGGCTTCGGCCGTCGCGGCCACATCTTCAGTCGGACATACCTGGTCGATATACCCCCGCTCCAGTGCAAACGCCGCCGGTTCCGGCTGTCCGGTCAGCAACAGGCGCCGCAAATCGTTCGGGTCCAGCGTCGCACGGGCAATTTCCATCGGTCCTACCGGCAGGTCCGCCCCCACGCGCACTTCGGCCAACCCGAATTGTGCATGCGAGGCTGATACGCGCCAATCCGCGGCAAGCACAAAGAAAAAGCCCCCTGCAATAGCTGCGCCGTTGATCGCAGCCACAATCGGTTTTGGAAAACGGAACTGGGTCAGAAATCCGGAATTCAGTGCATCGACAATTGCGTTTTGGTCTGCGGCGTCAAATTCCTGCGCCGCCTTCAGATCCAGCCCGGCGGAATAGACATTGCGCGCACTGTCAAGGATCACTGCGCGCACGTCAGAATCTGCCGCCAGATCATTCAGTACCCTCGCAAACGCGTCCAGAAACGCCGGGGTTAGCGCGTTCACCGGGGCCCTGTTCAACGTCAGACGCGCAACCCCTCCCCCCAAATCGGTCTGAATAATCTGGTCCGACATGAAACCCTCCTCTGACGTCACTGATATTGGGGGGTTTTGGGGGAATGTTCCACAGGGAAATTTCCCCCGATAAACTGAACGCGACGTTCTTCCGTCCCAACGTTGACAGGTAGGCGAAAGCCGCTTTCTCTGAGGACTCAAAACGGGAGGACAAGATGCTTTTGTGTTATGCACCCCAAAGCCGCGCTGTGCGTGCGGCCTGGGCGATGGAAGAGTTGGGAATTGATTACGAGGTGGAGCGTTACAGCGTTGGCGACCCCAACCTGCGCACGCCTGAATTCCGGGCCAAAAACCCCAATGGCCGCGTGCCCACGCTGATCGACGGCGACATCACGTTGCATGAGAGTGGTGCGATCGTTGAGTATTTGCTTGCCAAATACAGCGACGGATCGCTGGTGCCCGATGTCAGCACAGCGCAATATCCGCAATATCTGCAGTGGTTTCATTATACTGAAGGCATGATCATGCCGCAGATCAACAATCTTGTGGTCGAAACCAAACTGCTGCCGCCGGAGAAAAGCAGCGAAGTGCATGCGCGCCGGGCGACCAAGCTGCTGACCCAGATCCTGGCAGCGGTGGATGCACAAATGGCCGGGCGCGATTACATCATCGGCGATTTTTCCGGGGCGGATCTCATGATCGGCCATGCGGTGGTCATGGCGGGGCGGTTGGGGGCAGATATGTCTGCCTATGACAACCTTCGCGCCTATGTGGAACGGATCGAGGCGCGTCCCGCCTTCCAGAGGGCCGAAACCAAATGAGCGCGCCTGTCGCGCTGGTGGTGGGAGCCGGGGATTACATCGGCTCTGCCATCGCCCGAAAATTTGCGCGAGAAGGCTTTACTGTTTGTGTGGGGCGTCGGAACGGCGACAAGTTGGCCCCGCTGGTGGCCGCGATTGAGGCCGGGGGTGGCACCGCGCATGCTTTTACCATGGACGCTAGACTGGAAGAGAGTACCGAGGACGTGTTCGCCAAGATCGAGCAGGATATCGGCCCGCTGGACGTAGTGATCTTCAACGTCGGTGGTAACGTTCATTTCCCGATCCTCGACACCACCGCGCGGGTATTCCGCAAGGTTTGGGAAATGGCTTGTTTTGCCGGGTTTTTCTCTGGTCGCGAAGCCGCGCGGTATATGGTCCCGCGCGGCAAAGGCAAGATTTTCTTCACAGGGGCCAGCGCGTCGATACGCGGCAAGTCGGGCTTTGCTGCCTTTGCCGCCGGCAAAGCCGGATTGCGTATGCTGGCACAGAGCATGGCGCGGGAACTGGGGCCCAAGGGCATTCATGTCGCCCATCTGGTGATCGATGCAGGCGTTGATACAGAATTTGTCCGCGAAATTTACCGTGCCCGTGGGCGGGACCCGGATGAGCTGCCGGAAAACACTCTGATGAACCCGGAATCCATCGCTGAGGCCTATTGGTACCTATACAATCAAACCCCGGACGCCTGGACATTCGAACTGGACGTTCGCCCATTTGCGGAGACCTGGTGATGAATATCGACTTTCTTTACGACTTCGGCAGCCCCAATGCCTACTTGGTGCACAAGGTCCTGCCTGATCTGGCGGCGCGCTGCGGCGCTACAGTAACGTGGACGCCCATCCTGCTGGGTGGCGTCTTCAAGGCCACCAACAACCAAAGCCCGATGCAGGCCTTCTCTGGCGTGGCTGGAAAATTGGCCTATCAACAGGTTGAAATAGCCCGGTTCATCGAACGCCATGACTTGCCGTTCCAGTTCAATCCCCATTTTCCGGTCATGACCATCGGCGTTATGCGTGGCGCGGCCTATGCGCAGGGCAAGGATTGGGAAAGCCATTATATCAATGCGGTTTTTGACGCGCTTTGGGTGCAAGGCGCTAAAATGGATGACCCCGATGTAATTGCACAGGTCCTGACAGACGCGGGCCTGCCCACAGCAGACATCATGTCCGCCACTCAGACGCCGGAGGTCAAACAGGCATTGATCGACACCACAAGCGCTGCCGTTGACCGGAGTGTATTCGGCGCGCCCACGATGTTTGTCGGGGATGAGATGTTCTTCGGAAAAGACAGTCTGCCAGATCTGGAATGGCGGCTCACCACCTGAACGAAAATGAGGCAAGAGAAGCCATGGCGCTTTCTCTTGCCTCAAATATCTCCGCCGAAGGGCGCCCTGGTCCTAAATCCAGGAATTTATGCCGAAATTTAGGTGCGCGCGGAACACGCGCACAATTCAGCGCATCATCTGCGGCTTACACTTCCAGCCATTCCTTGCGAACGTCGTCGCGTTCGCGCAGCTCCTGCGGTGTGCCTTCGAACACCACCTGCCCATGGCCCATCACATAAACCCGATGGGCAATGTCTAGGGCAATGGCCAGCTTCTGTTCCACCAGCAGCGTTGAAATCCCGCGCTTGGCTATTTCTTGAAGCAACTCTGCGACCTTTTGGGTCATCTGTGGGCTCAACCCTTCGGTCGGTTCGTCGATCATGATCAGGTCCGGATCCCCCATCAGGGTCCGGCACATGGTCAACATCTGCTGTTCGCCGCCCGACAGAACCGAAGCTTCGACATCCGCCCGCTCCTTGAGGTTGGAAAACATATCGAACATGTTCTGCATCGACCAGCGGCCAGCGCCGTCCTTCTGACCGGGCTTCAGCCCCAGGATCAGGTTCTGGCGCGTGGTCAAACCCGGGAAGATATCGCGGTTCTCGGGCACGTAGCCAATGCCCAGATTTGCGACCTCAAAGGCCTTCAAACCTGCAATCTCCTGGCCCTTGAACTTGACCGAGCCCTTGGGCGGCACTTCCCCCATGACAGCCTTGCAGGTGGTTGAACGTCCAACGCCGTTCCGACCAAGAAGCGCGACGATTTCGCCCTCCTTTATGTTAAGGTTCACCCCCTGCAGGATGTGCGATTTGCCGTAATAGGCGTGAAGATCCGTCACATCCAGCATCAGTGCGCCTCCATTGCTGCGCCAAGGTAGGCTTCCTGCACGCGCGGGTTTGCGCGCACCTCTTCTGGAGCGCCGGTGGCGATGATTTCGCCATAGACCAGCACTGAGATCTTGTCCGCCAGGCCAAAGACCACGCCCATGTCATGTTCAACCATGATCAGCGTCTTGCCTTCGGTGACCTTCATGATCAGGTCGGTGATATAGTCGGTTTCGGAATGGCTCATCCCTGCCGTCGGTTCGTCCAGCATGATGACATTCGCGCCTCCGGCAATCGTAATTCCGATCTCCAACGCCCGCTGTTCGGCGTAGCTGAGTACGCCTGCAGGTAAATTGCGCCGGCTGGTCAGGTTGATCTGTTCCAGGATCGCATCTGCCGCTTCGGTTAGTTCCTGCGAATTGGAAACGAGGTTCCAAAACGAATACTGGTATCCGCGCGACCACAGCAGGGAACAGCGGACGTTTTCAAACACCGTCATTTTCGGAAAAATGTTGGTGATCTGGAACGACCGGCTCAGCCCCAAGCGGTTGATCTCGAACGGCGCCTTGCCGGCGAGGTTCTGACCATTCAGCTCGACCACACCGGCGGTTTGCGGAAAACGCCCGGTGATCAGGTTGAACAGAGTGGATTTGCCCGCCCCATTCGGCCCGATGATCGCGTGGCGTTCGCCTGGGGCAATGCTCAGGTCTACGCCACGGATAATCTCAGTCTGACCGAAACTCTTACGAAGGTTGATGAGTTCAAGTGCGGACGTCATTTATGCGGCCTCCGGCAAAGTGCTGGCGTTTTCCCACGCGGCTTTGAAGTTCGGCGCATTGCGCACGGCCAGTCCAATCCCGATCACGGCCACCGCCAACGCGACCAGCCAGGGCAGAACGTCATGGGTGGAGAAATCGATCCAGAACAGGACCATGTGATGTTCGCCCTCTGCGCCTGACCGGACGTGGAAGATCATCTCGATCAAGGCCGCAAGACCCAGACCTCCAAGAATGCCGGGCAGAACGCAGGTCAGGTATGGTCCAACCAATGTTCCCAATTTGCCCATCTTCGCAGCAGGCACATGCGCCATGATGATCCCCGACAGACCCGCCGGGAAGAACATGACCATGCCCACGAATACGACGCCCAGATACAGTTCCCAAAGGTGCGTTTGCAGGCCCAGAACCGTCTGCAGCAGGGTGAAAACCACTGCGCCGATGATCGGCCCCCAGAAGAACCCAATGCCTCCTAGGAACGCGACCAGTAGGATCACGCCCGATGCGGTGACGTTGAGATCACTTTCGGTAGCGATCTCGAACAGGATGGCCGACAGGCCGCCTGCTACGCCGCAGAAGAACCCGCTGACTGCGAAGCTGACAAACCGGACGCGGCGCGCCGAGTAGCCCAGAAATTCGGCGCGTTCGGGGTTGTCGCGCACGGCGTTGGCCATGCGGCCCACCGGCGTGCGCGAGAACAGGTACATCAGCGCCACGGCGATGAACATCCAGATCGCGATCAGGTAGTAGACTTCGAGGTTGGAGATGAACTCGATCCCGAAGAAAGGCAGACCTTCATCACGGTAACCCGAGATGCCTTCTTCACCACCGAAGAACACAGTGACGATCAGCACCAACGCGGCCATGAGTTCGCCGATCCCGAGAGAGATCATTGCAAACACGGTCCCGGCACTTCGGGTCGAGAAGCTGCCAATTATGATCGCAAAGAGCAGCCCAAACACACCGCCAAGCAGCGGCAGCAACGGCAAAGGAAAGCTGCCGAAGCTCGACATGTTCATCACGTGCAGACACAAGAACGAGCCCATGCCCATATAGACCGCATGTCCGAAGGACAGCATGCCACCCTGACCAAGAAGCATGTTGTAGGCCAGAGCAAACACAACAGTGATGCTCATCTGGCTCATGATGGTCAGCTGGCTGCGGCCACCAAAGAAAATTGGCAGCACAAGCAGAACGATGGCGCCCACGATCCACGGCATGAGCATGCGCATTGAAACGCTGCTCGCCGCCTGAGTATTTGTTGATGCAGTGGTCATGCTTCACGTTTCCCCATCAGGCCTTGCGGGCGGAACACCAGGATTGCAACCATCAGCACATAGGGCAGGATCGGCCCGATCTGCGGCAGGGTTAGTGTCCAGAGGTCACGCAGCTTACTATCCCAGATCAGCGCCGGCTCTTCCATGCCGAGCGCCAGAAGAATGGTCTTGAATTCGAAGTTGTAGGCCGCCGCAAAGGTGGTGATCCAGCCGATCAACAATGACGCGGCCAGAGCCCCCCAAAGCGAGCCCAGACCGCCAACGACAATCGTCACGAACACGATGGACCCAAGCGTAAACGCCATACCGGGAAACGTGCCAAGCGCCGGTCCGGCAATCACACCCGCAACCCCGGCCAAGGCCGTTCCCACGCCAAAGACGCCCATGAACACCATCGGCACATTGTGGCCGAGCGCTTCAACAGTTTTCGGGTAGGACAAAGCGGCCTGGATGATCATGCCGATACGGGTCTTGGTCAGGATGTAAAGCAGCCCGCCAAAGATCAGCATGGAGATCAGGATCATGAACACCTTGTAGGCTTCAATGGAGTTCTCACCAATGTTAAACAGGGCGAAGTCCAGCCACGCGGGTTCTGCGTACGGCACCTGGTTTTGTCCCCAGAACAGCTTGACGACTTCCTGCACCAATAGGGCCAGGCCAAAGGTGAAGATCAGTTCAGGCACGTGTCCGTATTGGTGGACGCGCCGCAGCCCGTAACGCTCGATGCCCGCTCCGGCGATCCCAACTATGATCGGCGCCACGATAAGACCGGCGAGGAACCCAAGCCCCAGAACAGTGGAGATTTGGTAGGCGAAATAGGCGCCCAGCATGTAGAAGCTGGCATGTGCAAAGTTGAGCACGCCCATCATCGAGAAGATCAGTGTCAGGCCGCTCGAGAGCATGAAAAGCAACAGCCCGAACACCAAACCGTCGATAATATTGACGAAGAACAGATCCATTGATCCGACGACCCCCTCGGATAGATTTTCTTTATTTTGTTCGCACGAAAAGACCCGCCCTGCTTTGTGCAGGACGGGTCAATTTCAACAATGGACTTACGGCTTGTCCATTTTGCAGGTGGTCGGCGAATCCATGGCCGCCATTTCCACCGTGCTTTCGACAACCAGACCATACTCGGAGTTGTCCAGCGGGAAGGTCACGCCGTCATCGGTGTGCTGCTGGATATGAACGTTCTGGATCATCTGGTGATCCTGCGGACGCATGTAGAGCTTGCCGCCCCAGATGCTGTCATGCTCCATGCCTTCCAGCGCGTAAGCAATCTTCACCACGTCGTCTGCGGAGCCCGCTTCGTCGATGGCCTTGGCCAGCATTTCAACAGCGTTGGCGATACGTGCTTGGCTGATGTCATGATCCGGGTACTTGGCCTCGAACGCTTCCACATATGCAGCAGCGCGATCGGATGCCGGCGGGTTGATCGCGCCTTCTGCAACCAGGCGGATTGTGCCTTTGCCGTCAGCACCGAAAGTACGGGTGATCCCGTTCGACGCGGCGTAGTAGGTGTAGATCGGCCCATCGAAGCCCGAATCAATGATAGCCTTGCCCAGGCCAACCATATCGGAGCCCCAGTTGCCGGTGATCACTGCGTTCGCGCCGGATGCCACGATCTTACGGGCGTAAGGTGTGAAGTCCTTCACCTTGCCAATCGGGTGCAATTCGTTACCGACGATTTCAACGTCAGGACGCTTGTTGCCCAGGTCGCGAACAGCCGCCGCGGCGACCGCTTTGCCGAATGAATAGTCCTGACCGATCAGGTATACCTTCTCAATGCCATCGTCCTGTGCCATGACGTCGGTCAGGGCGTCCATCTTGATGTCTGCGTTGGCATCGAAACGGAAGTGCCAGAAGTTGCAGTTGTCATTGGTCAACGCCGGGTCAACGGCGGAGTAGTTGATGAACAGCACGCGGTCGTCCGGGTTGCGGCGGTTGTGCTTGTTCACGGCTTCGGTGATCGCGCCTGCGATGCCCGAAGAGTTACCCTGTGCAATGAACCGAATGCCCTGATCGATGGCCACTTGCAGCTGCACCAGAGATTCTTTGCCGGACATTTTGTTATCAAAGGCGACGACTTCGAAGTTCGTACCGCCCAGAACACCGCCCTGCTTGTTCACCAGTTCATCCGCAGCAAAGGTCCATTCCGCCAGGCCGTTGGTCCCGGTCGTTGCAAATGGACCCGAAAGCGGATCGATGAATGCGATCTTGATATTTTCTGCGAAACCGGCAGTGGCAGTGATGGCCACTGCCAATGCCGCGCTGACGCCCAGCTTAATGGACTTACGCATAGTTTTCCTCCCATTTAGATGCCCGTTTTTTGCATTTGCGACTTTGCTCGGGCTCACGAGCGAAGCCTCTCACATTGGAGGGCAATGTCAAGCGCTAGCACGCGCAACTTTTGGAAAAATGCCGTTACCATTTTGAACGATGCAAAAACGTCGAAAAGTGGATTTTGCACGCCGGGATACAGGCCAGACTGATTTGGTGTGAACGAAGAAAATATCTTTAAGCTATTGGATTAAATGTATTTAGTACAAGGCCGGCTTGATCTGCCCTGCCTCTGTGTGCAATTTTTTCATCAGGAAGTGCTGCAGCATTGGGCAGTTTCCCTTGCTGTTTCGTTAGCGCTTAGATTCCGCAGTGCAAAATTTTGTTTCGCATAGTCATATCGCACCCTTCAGGACAGACTCAGAACGTTGCCCGCCCGGATCAACCGCTTGGCAAAAACGGTCTCCAATTGTTTCTTCTTAACGTGGAAGGACGGCCCCCCAACGTTCAGGCCGAAGACGCGATTGCCATTCAACGATTTCACTGGCACGGCGATTCCATTGACGTCGCGGCGCCAGTCACCGTAACCGGTGCAATACCCGTGGGCTTCGAATTCGACCTTTGCACGCGCATAGTGTTTCTGCCTCTCCTCTTGCCCCTCCGGATCAATTTCACGGCCATATTCAAAAACTGCGTTCAGTTGGTCTTCGTTCATCCCCACCAAGATCGCCCGCCCGATCGCAGACGCGAAAAGCGGCAATCGCATCCCCACGCGCATCGTCAGCGAAACATGCTCGCGGGACGGCTGAACCGCCAGATAGATCACGTCCAGCCCGTGGCGTTCTCCCAGAGCGACGGTGATATAGCTGTTGGGACCGTCGCGCAGCGCCTGCATTTCGGTCACCGCGCGGTCGGTGATGTCCAGAGCGCTGAGCACGCCGAACCCCAGCAACAACACCCCTGCCCCCAGCCGGTAGGTGCCGGTCCGGGGATCGGCAACCAGGTATTCCAGCTTGCACAATGTATGGGTCAGCCGTGACACGGTCGCCTTGGGCAGACCAGTGCGTTCGGAGATATCGGTGTTTGACAGTTCCAACTCGTTTGGACGAAAACAACGCAACACGTCCAGCCCACGGGCCAGCGCCGTGATGAAGTTGCGATCCTTATCGCTGGCGTGTTCGCTGGTGTCGAGGAAGTCGTCCATGCTCAGACCAATTTGCCGTCCAACGCCAGCAATCCCTTTTCGGCAAAGGTTGGAACATACTCACCCATAGTGCGGGCGCGTTCGGGATTGGAGGCGTTGCCATCCAGCGCCCGCTTATACACGCCCTGAATGATGCCAGTCATGCGGAAGAAGCAGAAGGCCACATAGTATCCGAAATGGGGAATTTCACCCAAACCCCTGCGTTCACAATACTGTGCAATAAATTCTTCATCTGTCATCAGGCCTTCGGCGGCACGGTCAAGACCGGCCAATCCGCGCCCGACATTACCCGGAGGCATCTGCCACTGCATGATCACGCTGGCCAGGTCGGCATAAGGGTGGCCAATGGTCGATAATTCCCAGTCGAGCACCGCCAGAACTTCCTCGCGGTCCTTGTGAAACAGCATGTTGTCGATGCGATAATCGCCATGCACAAGGCTGCGTTGACCGTCATCTTCCGGCGCTTCTGCCACAAGACGTTCCATCAGCGTGTCCATGGCCGCAATGGCCGTGGTTTCCGCCGCCCGATACTGTTTGGACCAGCGCCCGATCTGACGTTCAAAGTAGTTTCCGGGAGGTCCGTAATCTGACAGGCCCACTGCGTCGATATCCACCATATGGAGATTCGCCAGAACCTTGTTCATCGCGTCCATCACCCCGCGACGGTGCGGTTTTTCCAGATCGCCGAGGCGCGGATCGCCAAACAGGCGGCCTTCCTTGAACTCCATGACATAGAACATCGACCCGATGACATCGTCGTCCTCGCACAAAACATACATTTCAGCGACCGGTACGTTGCTGTCGGCCAGCGCCTTTTGCACACGAAATTCACGGTCTACCGCATGGGCAGATTTCAACAGCATGCCCGGAGGTTTGCGCCGCAGCACGTATTTCTTGGACGGTGTGGTCATCAAAAAGGTCGGGTTGGACTGGCCGACATCGAACTTGGTTGTCTCAAGCGGGCCTTCGAACCCGGGCAGATGCTCGGAGAGATAGGCGACAACGGCGGCCTCGTTGATGGTTTGGGTCGAGCTGCTCATTTGCGTTCCTCAGCTATAGGTGACCATATCGGCATATTTATCAGGTGTCATGTGCGGCAGCGAATTGAATTCCACAAGGCCCATCCCGCGCGATGAAAACACGAAACGTGTGATCGACGTGTTCCGCATCTGCAGGTTCAGCTCCATCATCTGTGGTTTGGGTGCGCCCATGTTAGACGACACCAACTGGCCAATCGCCCCGCCGGAGCTGATCACCAAAACGCGACGCGCCTTGGTATCGGTCGCAAAAGCCAGTGCATCCGCGACGCGGGTTTCAAAATCGGTCCAGCTTTCGTCAGAACCGGCCAGCCCGCCGGCCTGCCATTCCAGTATGGTTTCACGCAGGGTGCGGAAATGGGTCTTGCGGTCGCCCATCACCGGGGCGGGCACATCGCCGGAAAACCGAACCGACAGCAGGTTATAAAAGTCGTATTCATTGAACCCGGCATGGGTTTCTGGCGCATCGGTAAATCCCATGGAGGCCAGCGTTTCCTGCTGGCGTACCAGCGTGCCGGTAACCAACCGGTCGGGTACCCAGCCGAGGTCTTTCAGATAGGCGCCCAGCACCGCAGACTGCCGGTGGCCAAGCTCTGAGAGTTTGTCGTAATTGTCCGTTCCGAACGACGCTTGCGCGTGGCGGACGACCATCAACTCGGCCATGGATCAGCTCTGGAATTCCGCAGCCAATCGGGACCCGGCCGCAGTGTATTCATCCACAATCCGGTCGACCAACGCTTGCGCTGGTGTCACGGATTTGATGGCGCCGATCCCCTGACCAGATCCCCAGATGGTTTTCCAGGCCTTGGGCTTGGACGACCCGCTGCTGAAATTCATGGAGGTCGGATCCGCCGTGGGAAGATTGTCGGGATCCATGCCCGCCTGACGAACAGATCCTTTCAGGTAATTACCCCAAACACCTGTAAACAGGGAAGAGTAGACAATATCTTCGGCCCCGCTGTCGACGATCATCTGCTTGTAATCGCCGTCTGCGTTGGCCTCTTCGGTCGCAATGAACGGCGATCCGGCATAGCCGAAATCAGCCCCCAGCGCTCGGGCGGCCAGCAAAGCTTCACCGGTTGCGATGGATCCGGACAATGCCACCGGCCCGTCGAACCATTCGCGGATTTCGCGGACCAGCGCAAAGGGCGATTGCGCCCCGGCATGGCCCCCGGCCCCGGCGGCCACGGCCACCAGACCGTCGGCGCCTTTTTCGATGGCCTTGTGCGCGAAGGTGTTGTTGATGATGTCATGCAAGACCACGCCACCTACGGAATGAGCAGCTTCGTTCACCTCGACCCGCGCGCCCAGCGAGGTAATCCAAACAGGCACCTCGTGTTTCACGCAAATCTCGATGTCGCGTTCCAGACGCCCGTTCGACCGATGCACGATCTGGTTCACCGCATAGGGCGCGGCCGGGCTGTCGGGGTTGGCCTGGTTGTGACGGTCCAGTTCTTCCTTTATCCGGGTCAGCCACGCATCGAGCAGGGGTGGTTCGCCATCCGCCTCCCGCGCGTTGAGCGCGGGAAACGAACCGATGATACCGGCCTTGCACTGGGCGATAACCAGTTCAGTCCCCGAGATGATGAACAAGGGCGATCCAATCAACGGGATACGGAGCCCGCGCAGGGCTGCCGGCAGATGACTGTCGTCCCGCGACCCAACGAGGTCTTTCATCAGAGCACCTCAAAGAGGCCAGCAGCACCCATGCCGCCGCCAACACACATGGTGCAGACCACATATTGGGCGCCGCGCCGCTTGCCTTCGATCAATGCGTGGCCAACCATGCGCGCACCGGACATGCCGTATGGATGCCCTATGGAAATTGCGCCGCCATCGACGTTCATGGTCTCATTGGGAATGCCCAGACGGTCACGGCTGTAGAGAACCTGTACCGCAAAGGCTTCGTTGAATTCCCAAAGGTCGATGTCATCCATGGTCAGGTTATGCGCTTCCAGCAGCTTTGGAACCGCAAAGACCGGTCCAATGCCCATTTCATCGGGCTCACAGCCTGCGGCCATAACACCAACATACCGGCCCAGCGGCTCCAGTCCTTTTTTCTCGGCCAGCTTGGCTTCCATGATTACAGAGGCCGACGCACCATCGGACAGCTGGGATGCGTTACCGGCAGTGATGTGCTTGCCTTCCTTGATGTGGATGCCGTTCTTGAACACCGGCTGCAGGCCTGCGAGCGATTTCGCCGTTGTCGACGGCCGGTTGCCTTCATCGTTGGAAATCGTCACCTCGTGCTCGGTGACTTCGCCGGTTTCCTTGTTTTGCATCTTCATGACCGTGGTCATCGGCACGATTTCGTCAGCGAACTTGCCGGCTTCCTGTGCCGCATGAGTCCGAGCCTGAGATTGCGCAGCATATTCATCCTGATACTCGCGGGTCAGGCCATAGCGTTCGCCGACGGTTTCCGCCGTTTCCAGCATGGACATGTAGAGTTCCGGCTTATTTTCCAAGATCCACGGGTCCGCGCCCACACGCATTTCGTTTGTCTGCACCAGCGAAATGCTTTCAACGCCGCCACCGATGGCCACGTCCATGCCGTCATGCACAACCTGCTTCGCGGCCGTGGCAATGGCCATCATGCCGCTGGCGCATTGGCGGTCCAGCGACATGCCCGCTACCGTAACCGGCAGCCCCGCGCGGATTGCGCCCTGACGGGCGATGTTGCCGCCCTGATAACCTTGCTGCAGAGCAGAACCGATCACACAGTCTTGGATTTCGGCTGGGTCGATCCCGGCGCGGTCCACGGCATGGCTGATGGCATGGCCAATCAGTGCCTGCGGCGTGGTAGCATTGAAAGACCCGCGATAGGCTTTGCCAATTGGCGTCCGGGCGGTGGAAACGATCACTGCGTCACGCATGATTTTAATTCCTTTTCAAGTGGTTATGAGGTCCATTTCACGTCAACGCCCAATGCCTTGGCTGCGTTGGCTGAGTATCTCCGGGTCTGCGCGAACGCATCGTCCATAATCTGCATGCCATCTTCGGCAGTGATCTGGTCGAATTGCGCCGCCACCGCTTCGGGCGTGTTATCATCGCCCAGCAGGGTGATGCCGGGGGTTTCGTAAATCCGTGTCTGGGCATAGCTGCCCCCACCGGCGCCGAGGATCACACGGCTTGGCGCGTCCTTGGACACCAGATACAGTACGCCCGGTGTGATGCTTTCGGGCACCAGCAATTCCTTGACTGGTTCAGGCAGCAGTTCTTCGGTCATGCGCGTGGCCGCCGTAGGGGCCAGCGTGTTGATGCGGATGTCATATTTTGCGCCTTCCAAATGGAGCACGTTCATCAGCCCGATCATGCCCGCCTTGGCCGCGCCATAGTTGACCTGGCCAAAGTTGCCATAGACCCCGGAAGCCGAGGTTGTGACCACGATGCGCCCGTATTTCTGGTCCCGCATGATCGGCCAGACCGCGTGGGTACAGATCGCCGTGCCCATCAGGTGCACTTCGACCACCTTGCGGAAATCGGCGATCGACATCTTGGCAAAGGTCTTGTCGCGCAGGATCCCCGCGTTGTTGATCAGGATGTCGATCTGGCCCCAGGCTTCCAGCGTCTTGGCCACCATATCGGCCACTTGCCCTTCGTCAGAGACATCAGCGCCATGGGCCATCGCCTCCCCGCCGCCTGCGCGGATTTCGGCCACAACCTGCGCGGCGGCGCTGTCGTCAGCCCCCTGCCCGTCGGTAGCGGCCCCCAGATCGTTGACCAAGACCTTGGCGCCGCGAGCAGCCAGTGCCAGCGCATGCGATCGTCCCAGCCCGGCGCCCGCGCCGGTCACGATGGCAACCTGATTGTCGAAACGGATCATCTCAGAACCCTCGTGCCCGCGCGACTTGCTCGGCGTGATAGCCGTAATCGCCCAGCCATTCCGCTGCAACACGCGCGCGTTTCATGTAGAACCCCATGTCGAACGCATCGGTCATGCCGATACCGCCATGCATCTGCACGCCTTCGATGACGGCGAGCTTTGCGGTCTGCGTCGCGCGCGACTTGGCCAGCGACACGGCCAGCCCGGCGCTGGCTGGGTCTTCGTCCAGCTTGCGGCCTGCATGCAGAATGGCGGATGCCGTCACCTCGGTTTCGCACCACAGATGCGCAGCGCGATGTTGCAGCGCCTGAAACGCGCCGATGGGCATGCCGAATTGCTTGCGTTCCTTCAGGTATTCGACGGTCATGCCAAAGGCGCCTGCCGCCAGACCCGTGGCCTCAGCTGCCAGGGCGGCCTGCCCGGCGCGCAGCGCGGGCGTCAATATGTTGGCCGCATATCCGACAGACCCCAGCACATCTTCGCCCGTGGCCTCTACATCCGAGAAATCGATGCGCGCACTGTCGCGGCTGTCGATCATCGCGGTGTGCGTGCGGGTAATGCCCGTCCGGTCAGATGGCAGATCGAATAAAGTCAGACCTTCCTCTGCATCGGCCAGAACCAGCAGCCGGTCGGCATTGCCCCCATCCACGACAAAAGTTTTCGATCCGTTCAGGAGGAAGCCATTCCCGACCTTCTCGGCTGACAGTTCTACCTTGTCCGGATTGAACTTGTGGCTTTCGTCAATGGCCAGCGCGTAGGTCCGATCGCCTGCTGCAATGGCTTGCAGCGCGGCCCCGGCGCGGTCATCCGCCACCTGCCGCAGTGCAGTAGCGGCGATCACAGCGGTGGACAGAAAAGGCGAGGTCACCAGCGTCTTGCCCATCTCTCCCGCCAAAATACCCGCGGCGGCATGGCCCATGTCGGACCCGCCCTGTTCCTCGGGCACCAGGATACCGGCCCAGCCCATCTGGGCCATTTCCGCCCACAGCCCCTTGTCTTCAGTTTCGCCTGCATCGCGCAGCTTGCGCAGGTGGCTGACCGGTGCGGCTTCGTCCAGAAACCCGCGAGCCATGTCGCCCAGCATTACTTCTTCTTCGGTTTTGACCAGCTTGGCCATGACTGACCTTTCCTCCCTTTCCCACTTCCTGTCGCAGAAAACGGGCCGCGCTTTATTCTAAGCTCGTTGCTCTTATCCCGGCAGCCCCAGAACGCGTTTCGACACGATCCCCAGCATCACTTCTGATGTGCCGCCCTCAATGGAATTGGCCTTTGTCCGCAGCCAGTCCGAAGGCCGCCCGCCCGTGGGGCCATCCCATTCCAATGCGTCAGATCCGCCCGAGGACATCAGCAATTCATACCGCTGCTTGTTCAGCTCAGTGCCCATGTATTTCAGCATGGCAGATGCATCGCCTGCACCCTGCCCCGCTTCGGCTTGGTCCTTGTAACGTTCCAGCGTCAAACCGATGGCCAGCGCATCAACTTCAGCCTGCATGGCCTCAGCCCGCAGAACGGTGTCCAGTTCTCCGCCATTGTCCTCGCTCAGCACCGCGCCTAGGGCACGTCCGCCACCCGCTAGGCCGCCTGCGCCGGCTGAAATCATCTGGCGTTCATGGGTCAGAAGGTATTTGGCCACGTCCCAGCCGCGGTTTACATCACCGACGACTTGTTCTTTCGGCACCTTCACATCGTCAAAGAATGTCTCGCAGAACGGAGATTTCCCGGAAATCAGCTGAATCGGCCGCGTCGTCACGCCTTCGCTTTCCATGTCCAGCAGGATGAATGAAATGCCTTTGTGCTTGGGCGCTTCCCGGTCGGTGCGCACCAGAACAAAGATCCAGTCAGCCTGATCCGCATATGAGGTCCAGATTTTCTGGCCATTCACCAGCCAATGGTCGCCCTTGTCTTCACATTTGGTCTGAAGCGAAGCGAGGTCGGAGCCTGCGCCAGGTTCGGAGTACCCCTGGCACCAGCGCACTTCGCCGCGCGCGATCGGCGGCAGGTAATGCAGCTTCTGTTCCTCGGTCCCGAAATGCAGCAGCGCAGGCCCGAGCATCCAGATCCCAAAGCTTTGCAGCGGCGAGCGCGCGTTGATGCGCGCCATTTCTTCGTGAAAGACCTTTTCACGCGCGCGGTCCAGCCCGGCGCCGCCATAAGCGCGTGGCCATGTGGGCACGGTCAGCCCTTCGGCAGCACAACGTTCCAACCATGTTTTTTGTGCGTCAGATTCAAATGTCCAACGTTTGCCACCCCAACAAATGCTGGTTTCGCTCTGCGCATTGTCGCGCATTTCTTCCGGACAATTTTCTTCCAGCCAAGCGCGCAGCGCTGACCGGAACGCTTCCGGATCGAAAATTTCTTGCAAGCTCGCCTCCCCAAGTCCTGCGGTTTGTTCCGCTATGCAGAATTGCATTTCGAATATACGTTGACAAGACCGAAGGGTGGTTGAAAGACTCTGCGCAAATCGGCCCAATGGGCCAAAGGGAGGAAGTTGATGAAAGCCATGCTGAGCACCGTCGTTGGCGGACCGGAAACGCTCGAACTCACCGAGATGGAGGTTCCGCAGCCGAAAAAGGGCCAAGTTTTGGTCCGAATACATGCTGCGGGGCTCAATTTTCCCGACACATTGATGATCCGGGACATGTATCAGTTCAAGCCCCCGCGCCCCTTTCCGCCAGGTGGTGAGATCTCAGGAGAGGTTCTGGAGGTCGGTGAAGGTGTCGATAACGTTGCGTCAGGAGATCGGATCCTCGCGCTGACCTCTCATGGCGGGTTTGCGACCCATGCGGTGATTGATGCGGCGCGGGCGATCAAGATCCCCGATGCGATGCCCTATGAAGATGCGGCATGCTTTATTTTCACCTATGGCACATCCTATTATGCGCTAAAGGATCGCGGATATCTGGGTGAAGGCGATACGCTGCTGATCCTGGGCGCAGCCGGTGGCGTTGGCGCGGCGGCGATCGAGCTGGGCAAAGCGATGGGCGCGCGCGTAATTGGCGCGGTTTCATCTGAGGAAAAGGCCGCCTTTTGTCGGAAAATCGGTGCGGACGAAACTCTGATTTACCCGCTTGAGATAAATGACCGTGACGCACAAAAAGCGCTGTCGGCGCAGATCAAGGACGTAGTTGGACCCAAAGGTATCGACGTGGCTTATGATGCGGTCGGTGGCGGTTATGCCGAACCAGTGATCCGCGCCATGGCATGGAATGGCAGGTTTCTGGTTGTAGGCTTCCCGGCAGGTATTCCCAAGATCCCCGCCAACCTGACCCTGCTGAAAAGCTGCCAGATCGTCGGTGTTTTCTGGGGAGCGGCGACCATGCAGGATCCCGCAGGTCATGCGGCCAACATGCGCGACCTGTTTGCGATGTATTCCGAGGGCAAGATCAAGCCGCAGATTTCGGCTTCCTTCCCGCTGGAACAGGCTGGCGATGCGCTGCGCATGATGGAAGAGCGCAAAGTGATGGGCAAAGTTGTCCTGAAAATGGACTAACAGGAGCCCTTGGGGTGCGCCCACCCGACGCACCTTGGGTTATTCCAGATGAGCGACGTCATTGTAGCCTCGAACGAACATATCATCCCCGTGCACAACAATGCGTGTGAAGGACCCGTTAGAGGCCCCGGCAAAGGTGAAAGCGGGTACGCCCGTGGCAATTGCCATAGCTGCTGCGATGACGCCGCCATGCACAAACACCGCAACGCGCGCGTCGGGATGGGCTTTAGCAATGCGAAACAGCCCCGACCGCACGCGGGAGGAAAAGGCCGCCGTGGTCTCCGCCCCCGGAATTTCACCCCATTCGTGGTTTTCCTTGGCGCGCTGGAATGCCGGGTGCCCTTCAGCGGCGCGAATGCGGTATTCGCCTCCGTCCCAATCGCCAAGATAGACTTCGCGCAGGTCGGGTTCCACCCGCGGCTCCAGCCCCAGATGCGCCACCAGCGGCGCGGCGGTCTGGTGCGTACGTTGAAGCGTGGTCACGTAAATTGCCTGAAACGGCACGGATTTCAGCCGTTCGCCCACACGAAGCGCCTGCGCTTCGCCGTTCGGGTGCAGCGCCGGATCGCCATGCCCATCCTTCATCGGAAAGGATTTACCGGGGATGGCCGGGGCGCTTTCACCATGCCGGATCAGCAGAAGGTCAGCCGCCCCTGCCGGGGCCACGAAACCATGCTGGCGGTATTCTTTGGTCATCGAAACATCCTTGAACCGGGAACTGCACCGGTCCTAACTGGAAAGGAACACCCATGACAACTCGACATTTAGACACCGGCACGCCGGAACTGTTGGCCTCGGTCACCGATCACGTGGCCACGATCACGCTGAACCGCCCGGAAAAGCGCAACGCATTGGGTGAAAATCTGAGCCCTGCCTTGCGGCAGATGCTGTTGGAAACCGAGGCCGACCCGGACGTGCGGGTGATCGTGCTGACAGGGGCCGAAGGTGCGTTTTGCGCGGGTGGTGACGTGTCCGGCATGGGTGACAACCTTGGTGGGGATGCACCACCCAGCACCGAAGATATGGTGCGCCGCCTGCAACTGGGGCAGGAAGGCGTGTCGTTGCGCCTGCATGATTGCGTGAAGCCAACCATCGCCGCCCTGCCCGGCCCGGCGGCAGGCGCGGGCATGTCCATCGCGCTGGCCTGTGACCTGCGGATCGCTTCCGAAAGCGCATCGCTTGTCCCGGCTTTCGGGCGCATCGGCCTGTCGGGCGATTATGGAGGCAGCTGGTTCCTGTCCCGCCTGATCGGTCCGGCCCGCGCAAAAGAGGTGTATTTCACCGGTCGCCGGATCGAGCCTGAGGAAGGCCTCGCTCTCGGCGTGTTCAACAAGGTCGTGCCGGATGCCGACCTTTTGGTCGCAACCTCCGCCATGGCCGGACAGATCGCCGAAGCGGCGCCCATCGCGCTGCGCTACATGAAGGAAAATCACAATCGTGCGCAGGTGTCCGACCTGAAAACAGCGATGGCCATGGAAGGCGACCGGATGATCCGCACCATGCAGACGGAAGATCACAAACGTGCCGTAAAGGCCTTTTTTGCAAAAGAAAAACCGGTTTTTGAAGGCCGGTGAGGGAGAACGAAATAATGAACCGACAGGTGATTGTGCAGGAACTGCCCAAGGGCGAACTGACCCCAGACCATTTTTCGTTGCAGGAAAGGGATATGCCTGTGCCCGGCGAAGGCGAGGTGCTCGTACGGACGCTTCTGATGTCCATCGACGCAGCCAACCGGTCATGGATGCAGGGTCCCACTTATCGCGAGGCAGTCAAGGCTGGTGACGCGATGCACACATATGCTCTGTGCGAGGTGATGGAAAGCCGGTCTGACCGGCTCGCCCCAGGCGACATCGTGGCGACAGAAACGGTCTGGGCCGACTATGCGGTTCGACCTGCGCGCGGGTGTGAGAAACTGCCCTCGGTCAGCTCGCTGTCTCACCTAATGTCTGTTTATGGCATTGCCGGAAAAACCGCGTTTCACGGATTGATCGGTGTGGGTCAGCCCGTGCCGGGTGAAACAGTGCTGGTATCGGCCGCTGCGGGGTCGGTCGGCGGCTATGTCGGCCAGATCGCCAAGGCTATGGGATGCCGCGCCGTGGGCATTGCAGGTGGTCCGGAGAAATGCGCCTGGGTGCGGGATGAGCTGGGCTTCGACGACTGTCTTGACTACCGCGATCCAGGCTTTTTCAAAGCTTTGCGCGCCGCCTGTCCCCAAGGCGTGGACGTGTATTTCGACAATGTCGGTGGTGAGATTCTGGAAAAGGTTCTGTTCCAGATGAATGAGCGTGGCAGGGTCGTATGCTGTGGCGCGATCAGCCAGTATGACAGCGCCGCACCCACGGGGCCGCGCAACCTTCCCGGCATGGTGGTAGTGAAACGCCTGCGCATGGAAGGCTTCATTGTGATGGATTTCGCTCGCGAAGACGGCAATGCCCTGCGTGCCCTGCAAAACTGGGTGGCAGAGGGCAAGATCAAGGTATTTGAAGATGTCGTAGAGGGGCTGGAAAACGCACCCTCCGCTCTGATTGGCCTGTTGAATGGCGACAACAAAGGCAAACGCATGGTGCGCGTGGCACCAGACCCGGCATAAGGAGATCAAGGATGACCGCGATTCAAACCGCTTTGGAAGGGTACCAGCCGCTGATCGGCACCGAAGTTGGCGTGTCCAAATGGTACACGGTCGATCAGAAGATGATCGATGAGTTTGCCGAAACCACTATTGACACCCAGTGGATACATGTGGACCCGGAGCGTGCCGCCCAGGAAACCCCTTTCGGCGGAGCTATAGCGCATGGGTTCCTGACGCTGGCGCTGGCCAGTCGCATGGCCTATGACTGCTTCGAAATGCTGCCGGGGCAGGCGATGGGTATCAACTATGGCTTTGAAAAGCTGCGGTTTCTGTCACCTGTCCTTGCCGGGTCGCGGGTGCGGGGGCGGTTCGAATTGAAGGACGTGAAGCTGCGCAGCGAAACCGAATTGTTGCGTACAAACATCCTGACGATCGATATCGAAGGCCAGGAAAAACCAGCGCTGGTGGCGGAATGGTTGGGGCTAGCGATTTTTGCGCCAGACGGCTGAATTGGCCTGTCCCAATCCAAGCAACGACAGGCGATTGCCGCAGGTCAAAGATCCAGCCGGAATGGGCCTTCGCAAGAAAATCGGCTCACCCCCGGAGACGTTGAAAGTGATTCATGAACTCTGTGACCTACCCATCAGCATAACCGCACAAGCGCAAAGTCGACTTGGTCGAAGAATGCTTCTTTTTTGGCAAGGCTGTCCCACTCAGCGCCGTCGAAACGTCACAGTTCGATGACAATCGAGCTTAACAAACCGCGTGGCCGGTCGCAGGACTGGACAGGTGTGAGTCGCTTATTTTAAGAGGGTCAGCAATGGCTGACAAATTAACAAAGATACTCATCCTCAACGGGCCGAATTTGAACCTTCTGGGTACGCGACAGCCTGAAATTTACGGCAGCACCACGCTGGCCGATGTGGAAGACATGTGCCGGACTCATGCGGTCAAGGTGGGTGCACAAGTCAGCTTTTATCAATCGAACATTGAGGGCGCTCTCATTGATGCGATCCATGCAGCAAAAGGCACCCAAGATGGACTGATACTGAACGCGGGGGCCTATACACACACGTCGATCGCGCTGATGGATGCGGTATTTTCTGTCGAATTGCCGATGGTCGAGGTGCACCTTTCAAACGTGCATGCCCGCGAAGAGTTCCGCCATGTGTCTTATATCTCCAAGGCTGCCATCGGTCAGCTCTGCGGATTTGGCGCTCAAGGGTATCTTTTTGCGATTGACGCCTTGGTGGCCTGCCATCCCGGACCGCAGGCTGCATGACCTTCCGAGAGTATCTGTATTTCCTCGCCAATGCGAAAACGCTGGAGGAATTGTGGGCAACTCACACGACAAAGATGTCCGAATACGGGTTTGATCGGCTGATTTATGGCTTAACACGCTACAGGACCGAAACGTCTTTGGGCGATCCAGAGGATTTCGTCATCCTCAGCAACCATGCACCGGAATATGTTAAAGGCTTCGTTCGGGACGGGCTCTATTTCCACGCCCCAATGTTGCACTGGGCGTTGGAAAACGAAGGGGCCGGTAGCTGGAGCAAGCTGAGTGAAAGATTCAACCAGGGGAAACTGAACCCACAAGAGCTGAAGGTGATGGAATTTAACCTCAAGATGGATGTGAAGGCTGGTTATACGATCAGCTTCAAATCTGTCTCCGCCCGTTCCAAGGGGGCTATTTCGCTGGCCGCGCGGGTCGGAATGACTCAGCAGGAGGTCGACGAGATTTGGGTAGAACACGGCGAAGACATCCACCTGATGAACAACATCGCGCATCTCAAGATCCTGACCCTGCCCTATTCAACACCCACTCGGTCTCTCACCAAACGTCAGCGTGAAGCTTTGGAATGGGTGGGCGATGGCAAAACAACCCAGGACATCGCTTTGTTGATGGGCCTGACCTCGGCCACTGTCGAAAAACATCTGCGTCTCGCGCGCGAGGCGCTGGCAGTGGAAACCACTGCGCAGGTGGTGCTCAAGGCCTCATTTCAAAACCAGATGTTCGTGATGGAAGCCTGATTACTGCTCAAAAATCCGCATTTTTTAAGCATTCCAAGTACATAAAAACACACAAATGTGTGATCTAGCACATGGTAAGGAATACACTACTTCCCAAACCACGCTCAATTTCGCATAGTGCACTCGTTCCGTGAGTGGTGGCTTTGGCCAAGGAACGTCAGGGAAAGATCCTTGAGATTACAAGGCTCTCCGACCTGGGTCGGCACTATCGGCACCGGTTCTGGCGCGTATTTATCCGCGGTCGAACCGGACCATTTGCACCGTTCCTCCATCCCCAGTTTTAATGGGACGGGCAAAAAGTTTACGGGGCAGCGGGTACACCGGGGCCCCGTATTCAATTAAAGTCCGTTATAAATTGGAAATCGGGTTGCTGCCATCCACAGGCATTCCGTTGCCAGTAACAAGCGAAGTCTGCTCTGACACGAGAAACAGTGCAGTATGCGCGATTTCATCGGATTGACCATCCGACGCGGCGCATGGAGTCCTTCAACAACCTGATGAAACGCCACATCCGCACCGGCCACTTTTGGTCTGCTAGGCCACACAACAAAGCGTTCACACGGGTGTTTTTAAGAGGACAGAACTTAAAAATTTCCGACAATGTGGGATTTTGCTGCAGCTTTGGCTGCGGTGCAGAGCAAACCGTTTGTGTAGCCGAAACATCAGAACACAGAGATCAATTCCCCGCTTCCGGCTTTTTGCAAGTCAGGTATTTACGCCCCCGCGGAGTAGAAATTTCTGTTTAAGTTCACCGCTAGGGATTTGGAGTAGTCCTTATCAGAAAGACCGATTGCAGGCCCTGTTGCACTGCTTACGCCAGTTTTTGTCAACGCAGCATGCAGACATCCAAACTGGTGTTCTGCTGCCGCGCCAATGCTGCTGCTGACGCCGGTAACAATGATCGTCTTTTCATTCAGAACCATCACCTCTTTTGAGGTTAATTGCCTGAAGAAGATTTAGAAAAGCTGGTTATCTGAACGATCCGGAAGCTATGTGTTTTCTGTAGCAATAAAAAAGACCCGCCGGATTTGTCCGGCAGGCCCACTGAACATTTCAGATCGCTTGGTGCGTCAGCCTTGAACGGCTTTAGCCACTTCTGCTGCGAAATCTTCTTCTTTCTTCTCGATGCCCTCGCCCACTTCAAGACGGGAGAAACCGGTGATGGTAACGCCGGCTTCTTTTGCGGCAGCTTCCACAGTCAGGTCAGGGTTCACAACAAAGGCCTGGCCCATCAGAGTTATTTCACCCAGCCATTTCTTCATGCGGCCTATGATCATCTTTTCAATCACGGCTTCAGGCTTGCCGCTTTCGCGGGCGATGTCCATCTGGACCTGCTTTTCCTTTTCGACAACAGCCGGGTCCAGATCCGCTTCGCTCAGCGAGGCCGGGTTGACGGCCGCGATGTGCATAGCAACCTGACGCGCGAATTCTGCGTTGTCTCCGGAGAAACTGACCAAAACGCCAATCTTGCCCAAGCCCGGCGCAACAGAGTTGTGCACGTAGGACACCACCGCATCACCTTCGATGGTGGCCATGCGGCGCAGCGACATGTTTTCGCCAATGGTTGCGATTTTGTCGGTCAGAACGTCCTGAACGTTTTTGCCTTCCATTTCAGCGACCTGAAGGCTTTCAATGCTGTCGACGCCCATAGCCAGCTTGGCAAAGGACGAAACCATTTCCTGAAACTCGGCATTTTTGCCGACA
Organism: Marinibacterium sp.; assembly: GCA_017643305.1. Lineage (GTDB taxonomy): Bacteria > Pseudomonadota > Alphaproteobacteria > Rhodobacterales > Rhodobacteraceae > HXMU1420-2. The sequence continues at coordinate 62,189 of JAEPNQ010000011.1, forward strand.
AAGTCGGTTTCGGAGTTCACCTCGACCGCGACACCTTTTCCGCCGTCAACGGCAACGCCCACCAGACCTTCGGCTGCGGTACGGCCGGACTTCTTGGCCGCTTTGGCCAGACCTTTGGTACGAAGCCAATCAACCGCGGCTTCCATGTCACCATCGGTTTCGGTCAGCGCTTTTTTCGCGTCCATCATGCCTGCGCCGGTCGAATCGCGCAATTCCTTGACCATGCTCGCTGTGATTGCCATGTCGGCTCTCCTCAAATGATAGGTTTGGGGCGGGTCTTACGCCGCCCCGTATGTCAAATCCGTGACGATGGCCGAAACGGCTTAGGATTCGGCTGGGGTCTCTTCCGCCGGAGCTTCTTCCGCCGAGGCATCTTCGGCGACGGCTTCGGTTTCTTCTAGCTCCTCTACCGGCGCTTCGTCCAGCTCGCCCAGGTCGACGCCAGCAGCACCCAATTGTGCTGACATACCGTCTAGCGCGGCGCGGGCCGCCAGGTCACAATAGAGTGAAATCGCGCGTGCGGCGTCATCGTTGCCGGGGATCACATAGTCCACACCGTCGGGGGAACAGTTGGTGTCCACGACCGCCACAACCGGGATGCCCAGTTTGTTGGCTTCGGCGATGGCCAGTGCTTCTTTCTTCACATCGATGACGAACAGCAGATCCGGGGTACCGCCCATTTCGCGGATCCCGCCCAGGGAGGCCTGCAGCTTGGACTGGTCACGTTCCATACCCAGACGCTCTTTCTTGGTCAGGCCTTCAGCGCCACCTTCCGTGGCTTCGTCGATCATGCGAAGACGGCTAATGGACTGGGATACGGTTTTCCAGTTGGTCAGAGTGCCGCCCAGCCAACGATGGTTCATGAAATACTGTGCGGATTTCTCAGCCGCTTCGGCGATCGGGCCGGACGCCTGACGCTTGGTGCCAACAAACAGAACCCGCCCACCCTTGGCGACAGTTTCACGCACGACCTGCAGTGCCTGGTCCAGCATCGGAACCGTCTGGGTCAGGTCAATGATGTGAATGCCGTTTCGGGCACCGTAGATATAGGGCGCCATGCGCGGATTCCAGCGCTGGGACTGGTGACCGAAGTGAACGCCGGCTTCAAGCAGCTGACGCATGGTGAACTCTGGCAGAGCCATGTCTTTTTCCTTTCCGGTTTAGCCTCGGCGGGGATCGAAGCGGCTGCTCCAACCGGCGGACGGACCAGGATGTCTCCCTGACCACGCCCAACCCCGCCTGCGGGAGTGAATGGCGCGCGTCTAGAGCAAACCAGAACTGGGCGCAAGGCCTGTCGATAACACACGAAAAAACTGCCACATGTGCGTCTGCCGTCTGGCATGATGTTTGAACAGATCGACACGTTTCGTTGAAAAAGGTGTGTGGTTACGTGCTTGTGTCTTGTTCCTCGGGCTGATTTGGTTCTGATTTCGATGGTTTTTGCTCTGCCGCGTCCGACATGTGCCTAGATGTCGTATCCCGTTGCGCCAGATTTGGAATTCGCGCCGTATGGGCCGCTGCACTTTGCATACCAGTCCTTTGATGACGGCCAGGTTGAGACTGCGAATATCGTGGACATCACCAATGCCAACTCCCGGATCGGCTTGTACCTGCGGGCGCCAGAGCGGTCGGATGGTCTATCGTTTGATTTAGAAAGCGGGCTGGGTTTTCGTCCGTCGCTGAAAACCAGCCCCAAAAACACTCCGTAGTTCTGGACCTTACAGCTGAACGGATTGTATCTGCGGTACCTGGCCTTTGCGTATGATGATGCGACAGCAGTGACATATCAGGACGCGAATGCGGTACAGTTCGCGGCCCGGTTCCGGGTCTGACTGGCCGGCTTGCGAACACAGGCATACAGTTTAGCTGCCCGGCACCATCCGCCAAACTGTCCCGCTGCCTTCCGCGATGAACCAGATCGCCCCGTCGGAGGCTTCGACGATGTCCCGGACGCGTTCGGTTTCCGACCCTTTGATCTGCTCCACCTCGCGCATTGGTGTGCCGGACAGTCGCGCAATGTGGTCGAATTTCAGCGATCCCACGAAAACATGCCCCCGCCACTGCGGCCACAGCTTGCCGGAATAAACCAGAAGGCCCGAGGGTGCGATGCTGGGGTCCCAGTAATGAACGGGCTGGTCCATGCCCGCCTTGGCCGTGCCCTGGCCTATCTTGGCCCCGCTGTAGTGTACGCCGTAGGAAATCACCGGCCATCCGAAATTCGCGCCTCTACGGATGCGGTTCACTTCATCGCCACCCCGAGGGCCGTGTTCCGCGGTCCAGAGGTTGCCTTGCAAATCCAGCCCGGCACCCTGCGGATTGCGGTGACCGTAGGACCAGATTTCTGGCTGCACCCCGTCCTGTCCGACAAACGGG